>CANAPP010000034.1 GCA_947363565.1 uncultured Lachnospiraceae bacterium
TGATGCAAAAGCGGTGCCGGAGATTCACTCCGGCACCAGCTTTGTCTACAGTCTGGGGAGTGTAACTATGTTACACTCCCGTCATTGATTCTTATTCTTCTTGAGGCTGTAAAAAATTCTGTGTCTATGGGATGTGATCTTTCTGGATAAGAATTCGATATGTAGGATTTCCTGTCGTTTGATGCGGTGAATCTTTTGTCGTTTTATCTTTCTTCTTATAGTCTAACCATATGTACAGATTTTATACATATATTTTTGTTTTTTGCACCATAAAAAGGCACTTGTATGGCATCCCGTTTTGTGGGCGCTGCCCACACCCGGCATCAGGAATAAGACTGGGGATTTTTGGCAATACTACAAGTGCCGATGGAATAAGGTTTTGCTGGAACGGCAGTACAGGTAGGTCATGGCTGCTGTTCCAGCGTTTTCTTTTCCTATAGATAATCCGTAAGCCGCTCCCCATACAGGACGACCAGTTGGTTGAGCACCTGGTCCCAGTTCCGGTACCTCTGGGTCCACTTCTTTGCCACATTCCTGCTGGCCAGGTAAAGGAGTTTTTCCAGGGCCGTATCATTGGGGAATACGCTTTTGGTCTTTGTGACTTTCCGGTACTGGCGGTTCAGCCTCTCAATGATATTTGTCGTGTACATAATGCGGCGAATGTCATCCGAAAACTGGAAAAAAGAGCTCACGTCTTCCCAGTTGTTTTCCCAGTTGCGGATCGCGTAAGGGTATTTCTTCCCCCACCTTTCGCGGACTGCACCAAGCTCTGACAGGGCAGCCTCTTCATTTGGTGCATTGTATACGGCCTTGAAGTCAGAGGAAAACTTTTTCAGGTCATTATAATTCACATATTTGAAGGAATTCCGCAGCATGTGGATCACGCACCTCTGGATCTGGGCCTGAGGGTAAACCGCCCCGATCGCCTCTTTGAAGCCTGGCAGCCCGTCCACACAGAAGAACAGGACATCCTTTACCCCGCGGTTTTTCAGGTCATTGAGCATCCCGAGCCAGAACTTGCTGGACTCGTTCGCCCCTACCGTTATGCTTAGGATCTCCTTGTGCCCGTCAACGGTCACGCCCAGGACGATATAGGCGGCGCGGCTTAGAATCCGGCCGTCCTCCCGTACTTTATAATGGATGCAGTCCATAAATACGAATGGGTAGACCGGGTTCAGGGGGCGGGTCTGCCATTCTTTTACTTCCGGCAGGATCTTGTCTGTGATCTTGCTTACCATTTCAGCAGACATTTCAATGCCGTAAAGCTCCTGCAGCTGGCCATGGATATCCCGGGTGCTCATCCCATGGGCGTACAGGGAGATCACTTTTTCCTCAATCCCTGAAATGTCCCTCTGGTATTTTGGGATGAGCCTCGGCTCAAATTCCCCATTGCGGTCCCTTGGAACATCGATCTGGAATTCCCCATACTGGCTCTTGAGCGTCTTGGTGGAATGTCCGTTTCTTTTATTGTCCGTTTCAAGATCCCCCTTCTGGTTTTTCTCATAACCGAGGGATGCATCCATCTCGGCTTCCAAAAGCTCCTGGAGGATGTCTTTGAAACTGTCCCGGAGCAGGGTGTATACATCTGTAACGCTGCTGATGTTGTTTTCTGAAATAATCTGTCGGATCTGTTCCTTTGCTACTGGCATAAAAATACTCCTTTTCGATAAAAATTTTTATATCCTAATTCTTACCAAAAAGGAGCCATTTATTTCCAAAGACACAACTTATTTTACACTACCTTCTTCTTCATCGATACCTTCCGTCTCGATGATAAACTTCGTCTTTCCATCCATCCCTTTCTTAATCCCCGCGTAGGATTTATATTCTTTGCTCAGTTTGGACATGGCGTCCAGCCGGTCTTTCACGTTTTTAAAATCACCGTCAAAGACATCCGTCAGCTTATCGATGCCATCCTTTTTAAATTCCGACATTCCGTCTGCCAGCTTTTTATTGCCGTCTGCCAGATCATTGGTGCCCTTATGAAGTGTTCCTGCACCGTCATCGAGCTGGCTTACACCTTTGTCAAGCTTCTTCGCACCATCCGCCACGGCCCCAGCTCCTTTATCAAGCTCCTTTACGCCGCTGGCAAGCTGGGCGCCGCCCTTTTTCAGCTCGCTTGTACCGGTGGTAAGGAGACTGCTCTTACTGTTCAGCTCCTCGGCTCCTTTGGCAAGGGTATTCGCGCCTTCGGATACGGTAGCCGCGCCTTTGGATATCGCCCCGATGGAATCTGTCAGTCCGCCTTCGCCGTTGACCTTGCCGTTTAACTGCTCCATGCCGCCGGCTAATGCTGCCGCAGTCGCCTTAAGCTTTTCGATGCTTCCCTGCGTATTGTCGATGGCATCCTCCGCCCGGTCTGTGTTGACTACCGCTTTTGCGGTTCTTTCTTTTGTAATCTCAACAGCGGTGCTGTCAAGTGCTTTCTTAGCGATTGTTTCCGCCTGGCCTTTTAACTTCTCATTTGCCTCATCCTCTGCTTTCTGGATGGCAGCGCGCACTTCATCCCGGTATTCCTCCGGTATGCCGGAGAGGTCTACGCTGATCGATATGGAACCTACCGCAGAGCCTGCGATTTCGGAGGCACTTTTCGTCGCCACAACCTTTCCTGCCGTATCTCCGGTATATTCTACATCTGCGTCCGTTTTTGTCACGGCACTCTCAGCAGAAGAAAGCTGCTTTGTGAGAGCGGCTATCGCGCTGTTGACTCCCGACGCCGCTTCATTTAACTGCTTGATGCTTCCCCCAAGCTCCGGTGCTTTTTGATTCAGCGCTGCGGCCCCGTCGCTTACCTGCTTGGCACCTCCCGCTACCTGTTTGCTTCCATCGGCAAGGCTACCTACGCCGCTGGTGTAGGTATTTACGCCGTCCACAAGAGAATTGACCCCTTTGATCAGATCCCCGCTCTTCTTATTCAATGTACTCACACCGTCGGCTACCTGTTTCGAACCATCCGCCAGATCTCCGGAGCCGCTCTTTAGCTTCTTTGTCCCGTCCTTTAGATCTTTTGAGCCGTCCGCCAGCTTTTTCGCTCCGTCTGCTGCATCCTCAGAGCCGTCTTTTAATTTCTGCGCCGCATCTTTCAGATCGTCTAAAGACTCCTCCAGATCATCAAAGCTATCGATATCATCAAGGTCAAACTCATTCATGATCTCTGCGGATGCCACGGTAACTGTAGGGCTTATGCTTGCCTTTTCTACCTCTGCTGTAATCTTCACACTGTCTGGAACTTCAACATCAAGGTCCGTATCATTGAGGTTAAGATTCTCCTGAAGACCTGGGAAACCGAGCCCGACTACGATATCTTTGTCTCCGTCGGAGAGCACCCGGCCGTTGTCTATCTCCACATTTTTATATTCGTCCGTAGAAAGCATCATAGCGGTTACCATCGTAAAAGGCGTATACATCTTTACCTTTTTGCTGCCAAGCTTAACCGTCTTTTCCGAATGGTTCGTATACTTTATGTTGATCTCCACTTTGCCGCTCTTTCCCATCAACTCTTTCGCCGAGATGCTTTTTCCATTCAGCTTATAAGTGATCTTAACTCCTACTGGAAGACTTTCGCCGGTTGTACCCTGGTAATAAATATCCTCGCCCTCAGACTTCCACTTAAGGTCATTGCCGCTTCCCTTGGAATATTCCTCTTCGCCTTTTACATTCTTGATGTCACTCAATTCGCTCTCATCTTCCACACTGCCGCTCCCCGGGTTTTTCAGCCACTCGGTAACTGTAGTCTCCGTAACATTTCCTGACGGATCGGCTTTGATATATACAGATTCCTCCTTGGAGGTATCTCCTGATTTCTTTTCTTCCGGCTTTTCATCGCTTTCCAACACTTCACCGGCTGTCTCTTCTAATTTTGTGATATCCTTATCTTCTGTTTTATCTGTATCCTGATCTGCCGCCTTTACTTCACCCAGATCATACCTTTTCTCCACGCAGACGCCGGTGAATCCCGCGCCTCCTACAGCCAATGCCAAAGTACCTGCCAGTAATCTTTTCACTATATTATTTTTCATGAACCATACCTCCTATTGTCTTGCCTTTCTGCTGCCTCTTCGGCAGGAAACCACTACTTGTTTTTACAATCACCTTATCAAATACCATGAACATGGACGGCAGTACAAACACAACTACCACCATACTGATGATCGCTCCCCTGGCCATCAGGATACACAGGGAACTGATCATATCAATGTTGGAGTAGAATCCAACCCCGATCGTCGCTGCGAAGAAACTTAAAGCGCTGACGATGATAGACTGTGCCGACGCCTGATGCGCGATGGTAATGGCCTCGTATTTGGCCGCCCCAAGGCTCCTCTCCCGCTTATATCTGGTCGTCATCAGTATGGCGTAATCTACCGTCGCTCCGAGCTGTATCGTCCCGATGACTATGGAAGCCACAAAGGGAAGCGTCGTCCCCGTATAGAACGGGATTCCCATGTTCACGAAGATGGCAAATTCGATCACTCCCACCAGGATCACCGGCAGTGAGATGGACCGGAACAGGATAAATATAATCACAAATATAATCCCGATAGACACAAAACTTACCGTCTTAAAATCCGTGTCCGTAATATCGATCAGATCCTTCGTCAGAGGTGCCTCTCCAACCAGCATCGCACCCTTATCATATTTATCCAGAACAGCATTGATCTCATCTACCTGCTTATTCACCTCATCGGACGCCACCTTGTAGATTGAATTGATCAATACCATCTGATATTTATCATTTTTCAGAAGCTCCGTCACAGACTTTGGAATCATGCTTGCCGGAACAGCCGGACCGATAAGGCTGTCAAGACCCAGCGCCCATTTTACACCGTCTACCTTCTCAATCTCCTTAAGCATCCGCCCCACGTCCGAAGAAGGAACATCGCTGTCAACCAACAGGATATGGGTCGTATTCATATCATAATCCGCTTTCAGCTTCTCATTGGCGATGATACACGGCAGCTCCTTCGGGAGAGTTTCATCTAAGTTATAATAAACGCCCGTGTGATTGTTCCCATAGATTGCCGGAAACAAAAGTACTAAAAACAGTACCACATAGACGAGATAATGCTTCGTCACTCTCTGGGAGATCCGGTTAATATTCGGCAACAGCGGCTTATGCTTTGTCTTTTCGATCAATTTATCACAGACCAGTATCATAGAAGGCAGGATAGTCACGCAGGTAATGACACCTAAGACTACACCCTTTGCCATGACGATGCCAATATCTTTCCCAAGGGTAAAGCTCATAAAACACAGCGCGATAAACCCGGCAACTGTTGTAATAGAACTTCCGATGACAGAGGAAAATGTCTGGCTGATGGCGCGGGCCATAGCCTCCTTCTTATCTCCCCCGCATTCCGCCTGCTGCTCTTCGTAGCTGTGCATCAGGAAGATGGAATAGTCCATCGTAACCCCAAGCTGCAATACTGCCGCCAACGCCTTTGTGATATAAGAAATCTCCCCGAACACAATGTTGCTTCCCAGATTATAGATAATAGCGATTCCGATACTTAAAAGGAACAGTACAGGCACCACGAAAGATTCCATCGTAACTGCAAGTACTATAGAAGAAAGAATCACCGCTATCAGTACATAGATCGGCGTCTCCTTTTCCGATAACTCTTTTGTATCGGTAACAATTGCCGACATCCCGCTTAAGAAACACTGCTTGCCGGTCAGCCCTCGGATCTTTCCGATCGCCTCCATAGTCCCGTCCGACGATGTACCTTCATCGAAAAAGACCGCCATCATCGTCCCCTTATCCGAATTAAATACTTTATAGATCTTATCCGGCAGCATACTCTGGGGCATGGAGATATCTGCAATAGAATCATACCACAGTACCTTCTCCACATGCTCCACCTTCTCAACCTCAGCCTTTAGGGCAGCTACATCTTTTGGCTCCATCCCGTCTACCATCAGCATGGAAAACGCACCGATACCAAAATCCTCGATCATGATATCCTGCCCTTTCATCGTCTCAATCTCCTTCGGCAGATAGGTAAGGACATCATAATTGACCCTCGTATGGATATAGCCAAACACTGCCGGAATAAGCAGCAATATACTGACGATCAATATGACTGCCCGGCACTTTACTACCGCCTTTCCAAACTTATTCATTCATCATTCTCCCTTTCTGTTATGACTACTGGTCATTCTTTCTGAAATGTACTATAACGCAAATATGACCATTAGTCAATATATTTCTTGACTTTTGGTCATATTTATTTGACTTTTGGTCATTTTGTTAATATAATACAAGTTGACACATGGATTATATTGTAAATTTCACAGCCGGGAAGGAGCTGTATTTATGGGAAAAGTAGATGAGAATAAAAAGAAGAAAAAAGAGGCGCTTTTCAATACCGCCTACGAGTTGTTCACTACAAAAGGCATCAACTCCACTGCCATCTCCGATATCGTAGAAAAAGCCGGAGTTGCCAAGGGAACATTTTACTTATATTTCAAAGATAAATACGACATAAAAAATAAGCTCATCGCCCACAAGACCAACGAGCTTTTTGCCGCAGCCGGAGCAGCTTTAGAAGAATCAGGCATCACCGGGCTTGAGGATGAGCTGATCTTTATCATCAATCATATTATAGATCTGCTTGTGGACAATAAGCCGCTCCTCAACTTCATCTCAAAAAACCTGGTGATGGGCGCTCTGCGCTCTACCCTTCTTACCGGAGAAAACAGCGACCGGGAATTCTATGAGAAATTTTTAGGACTGGTCGAGCAGGATTCCTACACCTACGCAGACGTGGATGTAATGCTCTTCACCATCGTAGAGCTGGCAGGCTCCGCCGGGTACAACTCCATCCTTTACAACGAGCCGCTGCCAATCGAAAAGTACAAACCTTTTTTGTACCGGGCAGTAAGGCTGATCATAAAAAGCCACCGGACCGGGTAGCGCGCTGTCCGGTCCGGCGTTTTTTGTCTGCCAAAAGACGTATTACACCTATAGCTTTATCAAGCTAAAACTCCTTCTTCTCCATAATCCTGACCGATATCAGATAAGATGCACAAAGCCACGCCAGACACAGAACCGGCGTAATCACCCTCACCCAGTGTCCCCCGCTTAACTCAATATCCCGCAGGGCCTCCGCCTGGGAGACGCCGATCATCACTCCCATGAATATCCCGGCAATGATCAGTATAACAAACCGGCTCTTTTCCGCCCCGAACTTTAAGAATACCGGGAGCATAAATGCCACCGCCGTCAGGGCGATCAGATAAGAATCCTCCATATCTCCAAGGAAATCCGCGAAAGCGTACGCAGCTTCCGGATGCGATACCGCCATGAGCGCCCACATGAAAAGCCCGATAGCCATCATCACCGCAACCGAAGACAGCGTGGCAAAGATATATTTTTCCTTCACATATCCCCTCCGGCTTATGGGCAGGGTAAACAGATACGCGAATCCATTGTCATAGGAATCATAATTGATCGTCGTCACTCCGATGAGCCCGGAGATTGCCGTGATATAGCCAAATCCCATGCTCATCTCCCCGGCGGGCACCACAAAAACCGCCCCTACCACCGGCACTAAAGCGAAAAAAACAATCTGCGCCCGCATCAGTTTCAAATCTTTTATCAGTAATCCTTTCATCATCTCTCACCTCGAATCATCATTGTCATCACACCGTCGATCGAACCCTTTTCCACCACCACGTCCGGGTAATTTTCCGCATAAAACTGCTTTTCCTTCGTCAGGCAGCTATACCCGAACTCCTCTTTCCTCCGGCACATCAGAAAACTTTTGTCCATCGCCTCATACTGCTCCTTCGTCACCTTCAGGATGCCGTATGTATCAAGCAGCACATCCGTATCCTCATGAAGGAGCACCTTCCCCTCGTCAATCAGGTAAATGTCGTCGCAGAGCCCCTCTAAATCCCCGGAGATATGGGAGCTTAAAAGCACCGAGCGCCCCTCCGTCTCCATGTACTCCCGGATCATATCTAAAAGCTCCTCCCTGGCAATCACATCCATCCCCGCCGTCGGCTCATCCATGATGAGAAGTTCCGCATGGTGGGAAAGCGCCGCCGCAACATGGAGTTTCCGTCTCATGCCGGTAGAAAAGTCCTTGATCCGCTTGTCAAAAGGAAGACCGAAACTCTCACATTTCCCGGTAAAATACCCCTCGTCGAAACGGCTGTAAAGATTCCCGAGGATGGCAGCCAAATCCTTAACCTTCAGATATCCACTGAATCCCGAATCTGACAGCACCACGCCCATTTTCTCGCGGTCTTTCGCGCTCAGCCCGGAAATCGGCTTTCCAAATACAGTTATCTCCCCTCCGGCGGCCCGGATGAGCCCCAAAGCAGCTTTAAATGCCGTCGTCTTTCCCGCGCCGTTCCTTCCGATTAGCCCGGTCACACAACCAGGCTTTACTTCCATTGTAATATCCAGCTCAAAATCTTTATACTTCTTTTTCACATTCTCTAATCGCAGCATCTTTTACTCCTCCAAAATAATATGAAACAATTCCCCAAGCTCCTGATCCGTCATGCCGCAGCTCCGGCCTTTTCGTATAGCGCCCTCCAGGTCAGATTCCACTTCCTTCTTCTTTTCTTCCAGCATCATCTGCTGATTGGCAAATGCCACAAAACTCCCCTTGCCGTGGACCGTTATGACAAATCCTTCCGCCTCCAGCCCATCATAGGCTTTCTTTACCGTCAGGGCGCTGACCTTAAGTTCCTTCGCCAAAGCCCTCACCGACGGCAGCGCCGTGTCAGCCTTAAGAGCCCCCTTGATGATCTGCCCCTTAATCTGCTCCACGATCTGTTCGTAAATCGGCTGCATGGAAGAATGATTGATAATTAACTTCATCCTATCCCTCCTTCGTTGTAAACAGTATATAACAGTTTAACACTGTTGTCAACTGTTATATACTGTTTGCTTCAAATTTTTTTACAGCCCGCAAAAAAAGAAAGCATCTCCTGTTTGTGGAAATACTTTCCTTTATCTATAGCCGCTTATCCATGACATCCCGAAAGCCCATAGCTTTCTATCCCGGCGAGCACTGCCTTTCCTCCCGAAGCACATATGCTTATCCGATTCTGCTCATTTCCCGCAAAGATATTATTGGAGTGGTTGTTCGTGTACCCATCGGTGAATATCTCAAGGGAACTTTGGTCTGAGAAGATATGTACGTCCAGTTCCTTCTTCTCGCCGAGGCACATATCGCTCTTTGACACGCCCTCGCTCCACCCGTCGCTTCCATTGCGGTCCACAAGCATCTGTCCATTTTTAAAGTCAAAGGTGCATACCGTCCGCTTCCCGCCGCCGCAGCGAAGATACAGCTTAAGGCTGTCCGCGTCCGTCCGCCCAAGGTCGATCTTGAATTTCAGTTCAAAAGACACGCCGTCGCCTGCCTCAAGCTGCGTCTCCTCTGCCTGCACGGTTAACTGCTCCTGCTTATTCTCCTCCGTACGGAGTGCCTCTAACTCCTTTACCGGTACGAAGGCCAGTACTCCGTCTGCCGTCATCCGGACTTCCCTCACGATGTTGTAAGAGCCGCACCACCCTTCCTTGTATGCAGGCCCCCAGTCCTTAAAGAACGGCATCCAGTCCCAGCAGTTCGCCCACGCTGCGATGAGCCTGCGCCCGTCGGGAGCCACAAACGACTGCGGTGCATAGTAATCGAATCCCCAGTCAATCTCCCCGTTTGTGCGGGAAGTGAATTTCCCGGTCCCGTAGTCAAAATCCCCTACCATGTACACCACCGTGCGCTCTCCGGCGCCCATGGGGGAAAACATCAGCACATATTTGTCCCCCATCGGGAAAAAGTCCGGGCATTCCCACATATAGCCCCATTCGCCGCGGCTCTCTGCCAGGACATTAAAAAATGTCCAATGGAACATGTCTTCCGAGCGGTATAAAAGCGCCTGCGCCTTATTCTCTCTGCTTGCGCCGCACACCATATAGTAGGTATCCCCGTGTTTCCACACCTTCGGATCCCTAAACTGATGGGCAGGGACGCCTTCCGGCGCCCTTAAGACCGGGTTCCCTTCATATTTTTCAAAATGCACCCCATCCTCGCTGTAGGCGATGCACTGGGTCTGTTCAAACCCTTTTCCGTCATTGGCCGTACCCGTGAACATGAGGAACAGCTTTCCGTCATGTTCGATGGCGCTCCCGGAAAAACACCCTCCCCGCATATGGTCGTCATAATCTTCACTTGGCGCCAGCGCGATGGGGAGATATTCCCAGTGGAGCATATCCTCACTCACCGCATGCCCCCAGTGCATATAATCCCAGAAACCATAATACGGATTATACTGAAAAAAGAAATGATACTTTCCCTTATAGTAGATCAGCCCGTTCGGGTCGTTGATCCACCCGGTCTGCGCCATGAAATGATAGCGCTGGCGCATCTTCCCTTCTCTCACCCTATCCTTATTCCGGTCAATCTCCTGCTGCGCCCGGTCAATGTTGCGCTGCATTATTTCTCTAGACATAAGATTCCTCCAACCTGCTTTCTATCTGTATCCGTCGCGGAGCTTCTTCGCAAACTCCGTGTTGAGCTTCGACTCCCGGCGTGCCTTCTCTTCCTTGATCCTAAACTGTTCTTCCCTGGCCGGTGCATACTCCTCCCACCGTTTCTCCCAGGACGCCCTGGCCGCCTCCATCTCTTCCGTAAGTGCCGGCATCCGCAGGTTCCTTTCCGGAAGCTTCGGTACATTCGGGAGCCTTTCTTCCACCGGAAGGATGGTAATCTCCTCTGCTGTAGGCAAGGTCTGGTACCAGTAAGCCGTGGAACTCCAGTCATCGGACAGATGGTTGGCGTGTCCGTGTTCTATAGTCACCCGCAGGCTCTTTTCAAAGCGCACCGGGTCGGTGATATGGAAGCGGTAGGATACCTGGAAGCCGTCCGTATCCCCCTCGTGGACAATAGTCCCGAAGAACGGATAAGCATTTCTTTGCATTCCCCACGCGTGGTTAAAATAATCCTCTGTGCCGGTGCCGTTAAGGCTCGGGTATTCTTCCCCGTCGATAAAGAACATATCGTTGCCCTCGCCCCACCAGCTTCCCTGGTAATGCTTAACCGTCAGATTGCACCCCACATAATGGCCTGTTCCCTTCACATCCAGGACCGTATAATTGCCCTCGCCTTTAAAATTGGTCACGTTGTTGACCTCCGGGGAGTTGGTCTGGATGTCCGGCCCCCAGCCGTCGCACGGGTTTTCCCGCCGAAAACAGGCGTGAAAATACGCGGTATCCTCATCAAGCGGCTCCTTGTACATCTCGTAGTCAATATTAAAATACAAGATGAAGGGAAGCTCATTTTCATTCACGATCTCAAACTTCGCCTTCTTATTAAAAGGCATCGGGAAATAGCAGGACACCGAACACGGCGCGCCGTACCTTCCCGCCTCCTCGGGCTTTAAGGATACATTAAAGGGAAGAGAGGTAAAGTTCCCCGGGTAGCTGTTCCCGATACAGAAGAAATCCCCAAGAGGTGCCAGGACGCTCGGCGTATCCTGATCATCCCACGTGATCTTAATGAGCGCCTTCCGGTAATAAAACGGGTCATAATCATCCCAGATCACACCCAGGGCCGGATGGATCTCCATGACCGGCGCCGCCGATGCATTTAACACCGGGTCTAAGATACTGGGCGCCTTTACCCTGCGGCAGGAGGAAGTCATCCAGATATGGGTGATGCATCCCGGCCCTTCTACCTCTCCGAGCACGATGCTCTCCTTTGCCGGGATCTCCCAGTAATCCTGGTTCTTTCCCCGCTGGTCAAAACTTGCAAGCCTTCCGTTCCTCGCCTGCTTTATCGTCGTCAAATCCTGAAATAAACCTGATACTTTACTCATAATTGTTCTCCTTTATCTTGTCTTACTCCTATCCTTTCACCGCGCCGGCCGTCATGCCTTCCACGATATTCTTCTGGAATATCCCGTAGAAAATAAGCTCCGGTATGATGATCATTACGCTGGATGCCACGATACCGCCGTAATCAACAGTGTATGTCCCTTTAAAGAAAGATGCGCCCATGGACAACGTATAGTCCGAAACATCCCTGAGCATTACGGATGCAAATGGGAATTCATTCCAGATATACAGCACATTAAAGATCACTACCGTGGCGATGACCGGCTTTGTCATGGGCAGGATCACCCGGATCATCAGATCCCAGATATTGCATCCGTCGATCACCGCCGCCTCATCAATCTCTGCAGGCAGGGATTTGAGGTACCCCACCAGCAGCAGCGTGTTGAACGAGATAGACGTCGCAATATACGGGAAGATCAGCGCTAATTTCCCCCGAAGCCCGAAAAACACATTGATCTTATACACCGGGAACAGCAGGATAAACGGCGATATGGAAAGTCCCATGATCAAAAATCCATACAGCATCTTCCTTAACCGCTCATTTTTAAACTCCATCCTGGCCAGCACAAAGGAGCTTAGGAATGTGATCACCAGCTCCGCCGCCAGGGAGATGATGCAGACAAAAAATGTATTTCCATAGAGCCTTGGAAAATCAAGGGTCTTCATCGCATTTTTATAATTGTCAAAGCTTAGTGCCTTCGGCAGTGACAGCGGCGAGGACATGATCTCTGAATTGGTCTTAAAGGAAAGCACCAGCATCCACACAAAGGGGAATACTACCAATACCGTGATCAGCGCCATCAATACATAACTGGCCGCCTTTTTTCTCTTATTTACCATAACTTACCCCTCCCTTTCCTTCGTCACTGCCGTATAGACCGCCGTGATCATAAGCGACAGCAGAAATGTCACTGTAGCTAACGACATCCCGTATCCGTAGTCGCTGCTTGAAAATGTCATCGAGTAGCTGTAGGTCACCAGCGTCTCCGATAAATGGTTCGGCCCGCCCCCGGTAGTCTGCTGCACGATCTCGAAGATCTTGAACACCCCGGTGATGATCAGCACCGCTACTGTGGATATGGTGGTGCGCATCATGGGAATGATCACATACCTGACTTCCTGCACTGCGCTGGCGCCGTCAATCTTGACTGCCTCTAACACATCTCCCGGGATCATCTTAAGCCCTGCGATAAATATGGTCACCAGATATCCGAGCTGCTGCCAGAAGTAGATGATGGCGATGCTGTAAGGAGACCACTTCTCTCCGCCGATCCATTTTGCCTTAAGGGCATCCGCCCCGACGGCATCTAAAAGATTATTGATGATACCGATATTCGGATCCAGGATATATACCCAGATGATCCCTACGATGATCGGTGCGATGATGGCCGGGGAGAAGATCAGCGCTTTGGAAAAATCCACGGCCTTAAGCCTCTTATTCAGCAAAAGGGCAATCAGGAAAGACAGCGTGAGCAAAAGCACGAATGCCATTACAAACATGATCATTGTGTTTTTTAAGGATATCCAGAATATCTTGTCCTGGAACAGTCTTACATAATTTTTAAACCCGGTAAACTTTGCCTGGCCGATCCCTGAATATTTCGTGAAACTGTATCTCACCGCGATGACGATCGGCAGCATGATAAAGATACTGTAGACCAGAAGCGTTGGGATCATCAGCCCTATCTTATATTTTTTCTTACTTAACCAATGCATAATCTCAACCTGTCTTTCCTTCTCTTTCGCCTACTGGCTGTTTGCCAGGGCCGCGTCAATCTTATCCAGTGCCTCCGCCGGTTTATAGGTTCCCTGTAAGACGCCGAATATCCCGTCATACAGCGCTTCCTGGACCGCTGAGGAAACCGTAAGGTCCGGAGCCGCCTTAGGGCTTGCCCATCCGTTCGCCAGCGCTTCGATCATGGCATTCATGGCGTACTGGCTGTCGGAAGCCGCCGCGCCGTCATAGCTTGTAGCCGGGAAGATGGAACCTTCGTAGGAAAGCTTCGCCGCCTCCTCGCCGTAGTAGAATTTCAGGAATTCGTACACGCCTTCCTTTAACTTCTCATCGTCTGCAACCTTCGCGCTGACACCGATCGGCGCTGACGGAACCTTCATGACGATCTCCTGGCTGCTCTGTGTATCCGTAAATTTCGGTCCCCACCAGAAGCCGATCTTATCGCCGATATTCTTGTCAAACTCCGCGCAGTCCCACTGGCCTGTCCCGAACATGGCTGCCTTCCCTTCGTTAAAGAGCTGCTTCGCGTCAAAATACTCAATAGTCGCCATATTTTCCGGGAAGCTTCCTGCATCCTTCAACCCTTCAAGCTTCTCAAAGCAGGCGGTAAGCTCTTTGTTATTAAACTTATCCTTTCCGGACAGGATGTTGTCGATATTGCCCTCCCAACCGTATCTTGCCAGGAATTCATTGAACTCCCACATCGCATATGCGCTGTTCTTACTTCCGATCGCGAGCGGTATAACTCCGCTTTCCTTCAGCTTCCCGATCATCTCAATAAATTCATCGTAGGTCGTCTCGTCGGTCGGGTAATCGACCTTTGCATTATCGAACAACTCCTTATTGTAGAAAATCCCCTGCACGTTGCACTGGTACGGAAGCCCGAACTGTCCGTTATCGTCAACAAATGCCTCTTCCATCCCGCCGAGCGCCTCTTTAACATTCCCATTTTCATTGAGGAACTCGGACAGGTCAAGCAGTACACCCGCCTCGCTGTACTCTGAGGCTTCTGAGCCTTCAATCCAGAAAATCTGTGGGAGGCTTCCGTCCTCCGCCTTCAGCTTCATGTTCTTTGAATGAGTCTCTGTATCCGCCGCCTCGAACTCAACCTTGTACTTTCCTTCGTTTGCCTTGTTAAAAGCTTCCACGATATTGTAGGTGACCACCTCCTGTTCTGCCGGATTGGCCACATGGATACCGAACTTGATGACCGTCGCCCCGCTCTCGTCAGTCTTTGCTTCCTCTGAACCACCGGAACAACCTGTCAGAATCCCTAATGTCATCACGCCGGCCATCACTGCTGACAATAATCGCTTAAAATTTCTGTTTCTCATAATCTTCCTCCTGTTCTTATACATTTCTCCTTCAGTTTTCTCTGTGGAACCCGTTCCACATTCATCAAAAAAATAAATTGTTTGGGATTTGCTCTCTGTGGAACCCGTTCCACCAAGAGCAAAAAATAAAAATCGAAAAGATGCGCTTCTTTGATTTCCTTAATCCCATTATATTACGCCGTGCCAACTTGTCAACCGATTTTTCACTTTATTCTCAAGTTTGTGCACAATTACAGAATTTCAAACTATTTTTTTGTTAATTTTCACCCATCAGATGATGGTCGTATTGCCCTTCCGAAGCTCCACATCCAGGATTACCTGCTTATCCTTATATACCCTGCCGCCAATCAGCCTGTGGATCAGCCGCACGGATTCTCTCGCCAATCCTTCTATGGGCTGAACGACCGCCGTCATCTTCGGTTCCACCATCTCCGTGATATAGGTGCCGTCGTAAGAGACGAACTTCACCTCCCGCGGAACCTTCCTGTGCCTGCGTATGGTCTCGTTCATACACTCAATGGCCAGGCGGTCGACGCCGAAAACACCGTCGAACTCTATCCCCCTCAAAAACACATCCTCCACTGCCTCCCGGTAATATCCGGAATCCAGCCGGTTCCACTGAAGCTCGTAACAGACGGTCTGGATCCGGTGCTGCCTCATGACACGCTCGAATTCATAATGGCGCTCATGGTACGGCGATTCCACCGCTGTCGCCCCCCTAAAATGCAGCACCTTCCTGCACCCGTTCTCTATCAATGTCTCCGCCGCCAATCGGCCGCCCTCCTTATGGTTTACCGCCACTACCGGAATGTCTTCTCCCAGATACCGGTCAAGGGCAACGATGGGCTTTTTGATCTTCTTATACTCTTTTACATCCAGAGAATGTACGCCGGTGATCACTCCGTCCACGATATGGCGCCTGAGCATATCCAGATATTCAAGCTCCGCATTGCTCTCCTTCCGGGTGTTGCAAAGCATCATCTTGAATCCGAAACGATATAGCTCCGCCTCGGCATAGTCCACGAATTCGGAAAAAAACGGGTTGGATACGTTCGGAACTAAAACGGCGATGATCCCTGTCTTTTTATGGTAAAGGTTCCTCGCCAGCTCATTCGGCGTATAATCAAGCTTCTTCATCGCATCCTCAATCTTCGCCCTGGCTTCCTCCGATACATACCCGCTGTCATTCAAAAACCTTGACACTGTTCCCACGCCGACGCCTGCCCTCTTGGCCACATCCCTGATACTAGCCATGCTATCCCTCCTTTCCTCTCGGCTTATAATTCTATTTTAAATTATTTTAGGGAAAAGTCAAACGGAACTTTTTTAAAAAATGCCCGAAAAAAAGCACTGCCGGCTTTCCTGCCGGCGGCGCTCTTTTTTGGTATCTTTTCTATCCTTCTCTTTTCTCTCTTTTTCCGCCTTCTAGCAGATCTCAACGATCCATCCTTCCGGCGCCTTGATCCTTCCCATCTGGATGCCGGTCAGGGTATCATAAAGCTTTTTCGTCACCGGTCCCATGTTGTCCATGCCGCTCGGGAAACAGATTTCCTTTCCGTGATCTACGATCTTCCCGACCGGGGAGATCACCGCTGCCGTCCCACACAGCCCGCACTCGGCGAAATCTTTCACTTCATCCAGATACACTTCCCGCTCTTCCACTTCATACCCCAGATATTCCTTCGCCACATGCATCAGGGAACGCCGGGTGATGGACGGCAGGATCGTATTCGACTTCGGCGTCACCACTTTGCCGTCCCTGGTGACAAATAAGAAGTTGGCGCCGCCGGTCTCCTCAACCTTCGTCCTGGTAGCCGCATCCAGATACATGTTCTCGTCATATCCCTGCCTGTGGGCATCCATGATCGCATAAAGGCTCATGGCATAGTTAAGGCCCGCCTTCACATGTCCCGTACCGTGGGGAGCTGCCCGGTCAAAGTCACAGACTCTGATGGTGATCGGCTTCGCTCCGCCCTTAAAATACGGCCCGACCGGCGTCGTGAACACGCGGAACTGATACTCGTCCGCCGGCTTCACGCCGATAACCGCATTAGAGCCGAACAGGTACGGCCGGATATAGAGCGTCGCTCCCGAGCCAAAAGGCGGAACGTATGCGGCATTAGCCTTCACTACCTGCTTTACCGCCTCTAAGAATCTCTCCTCCGGAAACGGCGGCATCTCAAGGCGTTTCGCCGTGTTTGCCATCCGCTCCGCATTCAGGTCCGGGCGGAAAGTCACGATGCGCCCATCCTCCGTCGTGTAAGCCTTAAGCCCCTCGAAGCATGTCTGGGCATACTGGAGCACGCACGCACACTCGTTGATCACCACAGTTGAATCGGAGGTAAGTATACCTTCATCCCACGCTCCGTCCTTGTAATTGGAAACGTATCTTTTATCCGTCTCGATATAACCGAATCCAAGATTCGACCAGTCAATGTTTTTCTTCTCCATTGTAAACTCCTCCGTTCATACTTAATCTGTAAATTTGATTTTTATTATAATACTGTCGTTAAATAAAATCAAGAGTGCGCTCTGTTTTTTTGCATGCTTTTCTATTTATTTGTTACTGTTCACTCCGTTCTCAGTAACTTTCGCAAATCCATCAAAAATTCACTTCGTGAATGGGATTTGCTCACTCCTGAATCACTTTCTTACGTACTTTGCAGTAAATGCAAAGTACTGTGTGAACAGTAACCTTTATTTCCGCTCACAAAACACAAAGAACCGCTGCCCGAAATAATTAAACACCACAAACAGGCACATCCCCGCAAGCATCGCCCCGTTATCCCTCACCGCCACGGAATATCCTTTGAGCACACCGTGTACAAAAGGCTTTGCGATGCCGTAAGCCAGCCCGTAGCAGGCCGTGATATTCAATACGAACCGGGCTGCCTCACAAAAAGACCTCCTGCCGCTCTTAAAGGTAAAATACTTGTTCAGGAAGAAGCTTACGATGCTCCCGATGATGTAATTCATCGCTGAGGCCATCCAGTAGCCTGTATGGAACACATTGTAGCAGAGAAACATCACACTCGTTCCCACCAGCGTATTGACAGCGCCCACGATCAAAAATTTAATTGTCACCCAGTCGATCACTTTTTTCATTATCCCGCTTCACCGTTACACATCCTATCTCTCCATCATGCTGATGGATTCGATGCCGACGCTTCCGCCCCGCACCACTTCGATGATCTTGAACTCCTCCTTCATCAGCTTCACCACGGCATCGTTCTTCGTGGCGGTCTGCACGAACTCCAGAAGGAGGCTGTCCTTCCCGTAATCGATGACCTTCGCCTTGAACGTCTCAGCGATCTGGAAGCATTCTACCTTATCCTGGGCCGTGCATCTTTTGACCTTGATATACATGATCTCCTTCATCCGCACAAATACGTTGGTGAAGTCGATCACCTTGATGACCTCCACAAGGCGGTTAAGCTGCTTCTTAATCTGCTCAAAAGTCTCGTCATCGCTGACGGTCGCGATGGTCATCCTCGAGATCGTGGGATCCTCTGTCGTTCCCACGGTCAGGCTGTCGATATTGTAGGATTTCCCGGAAAATAATCCGGAGATTTTCGACAGGACACCGTCCTGATTTTCCACGTACAGCGAAAGCCAGCGTTTTTTCATTCCATTTCCGTTCATCTTTTCCCCCTCCTTAACAGTCCATAATCATATCTTCCAGCGTCCCGCCAGGCCGGATCATCGGATAGACCAGATCTTCCGGGTCGATGTCAAATTCCAGGATGTAGGGTGTCTTCTCGCTCTTCATGGCCTCCAAAAACGCAGGCTCGATCTCTTCCTTCTTTGTGACGCGGATACCCTTCGCCCCGTAGCTTTCCGCCAGTTTCACAAAATCCGGCGTATACGCCGGGCAGGGCACTTCCCCGCACTTCCCGCGGCATGCCGCGCCGGAACGCAGGCAGGTCATGGAGTAGCGCTTTCCGTAGAAAAGCTTCTGCCACTGGCGCACCATGCCCAGATTATTATTGTTGAAAATGCAGGAGATGATCGGAAGCTCTTCCAGCACCGCCGTGGCGATCTCCTGGATGTTCATCTGCATGCCGCCGTCGCCGGAGATGGAGATGACCGGCTTATCCGGATTGCCGATCTTCGCGCCGATAGCTCCCGGAAGACCGTAACCCATGGTTCCAAGCCCGCCCGACATGATCAGCTGCTTCTTTTCCGTGATCTTTGCAAACTGGGCGGTGAACATCTGGTGCTGCCCGACATCAGTGACGATGATCGCCTGATCAAACAGGCGGTTGATGGTCTCGATCACGTCCTGGGGCGTCATCACTGGCTTTTCCTTCATCATCAGCGGATGCTCTTCCTTCCATGCGTATACCTGCTCAAGCCATTTTTCCGTATCCGTCTCTTCCACGTACTCCAGCATCTTTTCAATGGCATCCTTCGCATCCGCAACGATCGGCACATCTACCTGGACATTTTTGGAGATCGCTGCCGTATCGATATCGATATGGACGATCTTCGCCTTCGGCGCAAAGGAATGGAGCTTCCCGGTGATCCGGTCGTTGAACCTGGTCCCGATGGAGAAAAGCAGGTCGCACTCATTTACCGCCATATTGGAGGCATAAGCGCCGTGCATGCCAAGGTTCCCGATATAGAGCGAATGGTCTGTAGGAATGGCACCGCGCCCCATGACTGTCGTGACTACCGGAACCTTCGTCTGCTCTGCGAGTGCGGTAAATTCTTTCCGCGCACCGGAGATGATCACTCCGCCGCCTGCTAAAAACAGCGGCCTTTTCGCTTTCCCGAGCATCTTTAGGGCGCGCTTTAGCTGCCCGATGTGCACGCCCGTGCTTGGCTTATAGCCCCGGATGTTCACTTCCTCCGGGTACTCCGGGCTTCCAAGCTCCGCCATCACATCTTTGGGAAGGTCGATGAGCACCGGCCCCGGCCGCCCCGTCCTTGCGATGTAAAAGGCTTCCTTGACGATCCTCCCTAAGTCCTCTCTCTTTTTTACGACCACGCCGTACTTGGTAATACTTCTTGTGATGCCGACGATATCCACCTCCTGGAAGGCATCATTCCCAATCAGGTGCCTTGCTACCTGGCCGGTAAAGCACACAAGGGGAACACTGTCATAATAAGCCGTGGCAAGTCCGGTCACCAGGTTCGTCGCGCCCGGCCCGCTGGTCACCAGGCACACTCCTGTCTTTCCTGTAGAACGGGCATAGGCATCTGCCTCATGGACGAGGGCTACCTCCTGCCTCGGCAGGATCACCTTCGTAAAATCCTGCTTGTAAAGCTCATCACTGATATCTATGGTGCACGCTCCCGGGTAGCCGAAGATTGTGTCCACGCCCTCCTCGCGGAGAGCCTTTACCAGTAATTTGTTCCCGCTGATCTTCTTCATACCTTATCCTCCTTACGTTAAAACGCCCTAAGCGAAACCGCTTAGGGCGAACAGATCATCCGTGTTACCACCTAAATTCAGGGAAAATCCCTGCACTCACCCGGTACGGGAAAATTAAACTGCTGCTTCTCCGATACCGCTTCTCCTCTAACGCTGAGACTGCGTTGAAATCTACTGACACGCCGGCCTCCACCGCCGCTGTGCGTTCGGTCCACTGCTCGAGGGCTACTTCAGCAGATCCTTCACGGAGACTTGCACCTTCCGTCTCCTCTCTTCGCATCGGGTATCTGTATACTCCTCCCTGTCATAGCATTTGTCTGATAAATTTATTTTATTATAGTGGATAGGGGCACTGATTGTCAACAGGTTATTTTCTGATCTTCACGACATACAGGTCATCCTCCGTAAGCTCTCGCTCCTCTTCCAGCGGTTTCCTGACAAACAGAAGGCTTTCTACCTCGTCCACATCCAGAAGCCTGCCCATGGCGAAGCACTCCTCGTATACGTTCTTTCCCCCGTCGGTATAGCCCATCATACCGCCGCCGGTATTCATCACAAGGGTTCCGTCCTTAAGCTTAACACCGGCCAGCAGTGGGGGCTCCGCCAGCATCTCGGTCTCATACTCTTCCCCCGTCGTCTCATTGACTGCGTGTTCCTTCACCTTCTTCGCCGGAAAATCATACACCGCCTTTACCGAGATCGGAGATACCTCCGCCCCGGTCACCGACGCGCCTGAATCGCCAAGCTTTTCACTGACCTTCGCGGTATAGATCTCATCGCTCCCGGTAAGCTTCCAGGAGAACGCCCATTTACCATCTACCACATCCTCAGCCACCCCGGCCTTTTCTGTGACCACGCCCAGGCCAGAAAATACAACGTCTATCTGCTTATCCATCAGAGAACCTTTCCCCTCAGCCCCGTAGAGCATGATCTGGTACTCGAAGCTGCCGTCCGCGTTTACCTTCGGCTCATCATGATCGTACATGCCGTAGGTATAAGAGATATCCTTGCCACCCACCCTGACCGAAAGGTCATTAAATTCCGGTTCCTTCCCTTTTCCCCTGGTAAATCCGTCTACCTTAAAGGCCAGATATCCGTAGTAGTTGTCAACGATGCTCTGCTTCGCGGTCACGGTGATGCCTTTATCCTCGACCGTCAGATTGGGAAAATCCGTAAGATGTGCCTTCTCCGCCTGCTCCTTCTGCTCTTTGGTAACGGCAAGTTCTTTTTCAAGTCCCCGGCTCCACCTGATGTACGCTGCCCCAGCGGTGACTGTACTTAAGCACAGCACTGCCGCTGCTGCTGCCGCCGCAAATCTCCGCTTTGGCCATGAAGGGAACCGGAACACTTTACTTTTCTCTGTCTCCGAAAGGATCTTTTCGAATGCCGCGTCTGCGCTTTCCTGTACTTCTTTTGGTATCACAACCTCTTCCTTCAATATATCCAATACTGTCTTCTCATTCATCATAGCGCTCTCCTTTCCCTGTCGGCCTTATAGATCCCTGCCATCTTCTCCCGTCCCCTGGAAAGCCTCGTGCGGACCGTTGATTCCGAGATATCCAGGATCTGGCTGATCTCACTTGTCTTAAAGCCTTCCACATAGTAAAGCATGATCACCAGCCGGTACTTCTCCCCGATAGTCCTGAGGGCCTCGTTCCATTCCACATTTTCAAAATGCCGGTCAAAGACCGCCGGCTCCGGCATCCCTTCCTCCGGCACAAATCTTTTCCTCGCCCGCAGGATGTCATTGCACTTATTGATCAGCACCCGGACCATCCAGGTCTTAATGTATCTTCCGTCCTTAAGCTGGCCGATTTTTTCCCAGCAGGTAAGGATTGTCTCCTGCACCGCATCCGCCACATCCTCATCGGAGCGGAGCATGGACCTGGCCACCTTGTACATCGTCTGCATATGCATCTGCATCAGCCTGGTAAATGCTTCCGGCTCTCTGTTTCTGGCTTTCTCGATCAATCTGTCCATGATGGATACCACCTTTCCTCTGTAATTCGTACGTACGGCAGAACTTTTATCCAAAGCTCATGTCTATTAGACGTAAGAATAGCGCAAAACGTCCCAAATAAATACGGAATAATACAGAATATAAATTCCAGGCACAAAAAAACCCGGACACTCCTCTCAGAGCATCCAGGTTTTCTGCCCGCCGGACAGCTTTCTTGATTGATCACGTATTACTTCCTCTGCAATCTTTACCCAGGATATGGCGCTGACATCCGCAGCTTTCTGCCCATCCTGCCCGGCCGCGGCGATGCTCTCCCTGAGCGCCTTCGCAAGCCCGTCTTCAAACGCCGGCAGGCTCTCCGGCACCGGCTCGTCTGTGTTTCGCATCGCGGGCAGCGGCACATACCGGATATCCGCTCCCGGCGCGGTCTCTGAAAGCCACTCCCTGATTCCCGGCAGATCCGTCATGACTACCCGGTCCCCGCAGGCTAACGCCTCGATCACCGTCAGCGGGATCCCTTCAAAAAAAGAAGGAAGCACGAAGATGTCGCACGCATTGTACACCCGGGAAAGCTCCGGCTGTGAAAGCCTCCCAAGAAAGGTGACCGCATAAGGGCATGTCTCTGCCAGCTCCTCGATCACGGCATACTCCTCCTTATTCCCGGTGCTACCCGCCAGGAAAACCTTAAGCTTCTCCCGTCCAATGCCCAGATGGGAAAGCGCCCGAAGCAGGCTGATCACGCCCTTTTTCTCCGCGATCTTCCCGGCAAATACCATCCGGGTAACGCCATCCTGCGGCTTTTCCCCTGTCCGCCAGAACACCTTGCTGTTGTAACCCATACCGGCTCTCGTGATCTTATCCGGGGACATCCCGTAGATTTCAAGCACGCCCTCCTCCTGAGCCTGCTGGGGCACAAATATCCGATCAAGCTTTCTGATCTGCTCCCGAATGAACACCCGCTCAAGATCCGTCTTTTTCATCTGCCTCAGATCCGTATTGTGGCAGAACCCATAGACGATGCGCTCCGGGAACGCCTCCCGCACAATCGCCGTCAGCAGATAGAGATGATGGCATAGGATCAGATCCGGGTCAAGCTCTTCAACAGCCCGCATGACCGCCTTTAAAAATGCCGCTTTAAACTGCCCGGCCATCTCAGGCGTCATCTCACAATATCTTGTGCTCGTATAAGGCATCTCGTCCGACATGCCCGCAATGGGAAAGGGCAGCCGCTCCACCGCGCTTTGCGTATTCCCGGCACTTTGCATATTCTCCCTACCTTGCGCATCCTTAGGCTCTTTGGAAAAATATACCGGATAGAACCCGACACCCTCCGGCAGATCTATCACATCTGTCTCATACACACCCGCGACCACTGCCTGCTCATGTCCCCTGGCCGCGTATTCCTTCACCAGCTCCGTCAGATACACGCCGCTCCCGGTGCTGCCCGGCTTCTGCGCCGTAATACTTAAAATCCTCATCTTACCCTCTCATAAACTGTAAAATAATATTCCAGGTCAAAGCAGGTCTGCTCTTCGCTGATCTTTGTCATCTCCCAGTCTTCGTCCGCATCAAGATCCGGGAAATACGTATCCGCATCGTAAGCGTGGCCGATTTTCGTGATATAGGCCGTATCGCAGTATCTGAGCATGGCGCGGTATATACTCTCACCGCCGATGACAAATATCTCCCCGCCGCACTTTTCTGCCTCTTCTCCGGCCATCTTAACGGCTTCCTCCACACTTCCTGCGACCAGTACGCCTTTGACCTTATCATCCTTTTTTCTGGTAAGGACGATATTCACCCGGTTTTTTAACGGCTGTCCCTGGGGAAAGCTCTCTAACGTCTTACGGCCCATGATGACCACATTTCCCCTGGTCATATCCCGGAAAAACTTCATATCCGCCGGGATGCTCCACATCATCCGGTTATCCTTGCCGATCGCCCAGTTCTTGTCTACCGCAACAATCAAATTCATATCCTTTTCTCCCTTTCCCGAAAGATCACTCTTTTGGGCCGCTCAGATTCTTTACGCGCGCCCCGAATTTTCCCCGCCGCCTATATGGCCACCGGGATATCCCTGATCTGCTCGTGTGTCTCATAATCCAAAAGCTTTACGTCGTCCCGCGTAAAATCATAAAAATCCTTCACTTCAGGATTCAGCCAGAACTTCGGTGCAGGAAGTGGTTCGCGGCTTATCAGCTCCTCGATCAGCGGTATATGCCTGTCGTAAATATGGGCGTCCGCGATCACATGGATAAATTCTCCCGCTTCCATATCACACACCTGCGCCAGCAGATGAAGGAGCACCGCGTACTGGCATACATTCCAGCTATTCGCCGTCAGCACATCGTTGGAGCGCTGGTTTAATATGCCGTTGAGCGCCAGCTTCTCCTGCCCCGGCTTCTTCGTCACATTAAACGTCATACTGTAGGCGCAGGGATACAGATTCATCTCATGAAGATCCTCGTGGACATAGATGTTGGTCATAATGCGGCGGCTGTAGGGATTATTCTTCAGATCGTAGATCACCCGGTCCACCTGGTCAAACATCCCTTCCTTGTACTGATGTTTCACCCCCATCTGGTAACCGTAAGCCTTGCCGATGGAACCGCTCTCGTCTGCCCAACTGTCCCAGATATGGCTGTGGAGGTCATTGACATTGTTCGATTTGCGCTGCCAGATCCACAAAAGCTCGTCCGTACAGCTCTTAATAGGCGTCCTCCTAAGTGTCAGCGCCGGGAACTCCCGGCTTAAGTCATACCGGTTCACCACACCGAACTGCTTGACCGTATAGGCAGGCGTTCCATCCTCCCACACCGGACGCACCTTCTCTCCCCGGGTATCCGTCCCATTATCGATAATATCCCGGCACATCCGGATAAAAACTTTATCTGCGTAACTCATCTTCTGATCCCACACTTTCCCTTTCGCTGAAATCTGTATAAACTCCCGCAAAAATGCTTGGCACCACCTGAACTGCTGCCATAGCCTCCATCTGCGGCAATTGCTACAAGTATAGCATAAATGCCCCAGGGATTACAACTCATTTTCCGCCGCGGCAATCTCGCGGATATTTTTCCCGGACAAAAACTCGTTCACCGCACTGTCTCTCGCCTTGTCATAGGCAAGGAAAGTAAGCCTTGCCCGCTCAGGGTTGTGGTACACCTTCCAGTATCCGGCAAGGAGGCTTCCCCTTCCGCCGTTTCGGATAAACGCCTTCACATCCTCCAGCGGATACCCAAGGAACACCCCCAGCTCATGGGGAAATGTACCTATCTCTTCCTTATACTGTTCCATCCTCCTACAGAGCCTTGTGACCGCCCGCTCAGGCTCTGTGTCCCCGTCTTCATAACCGTAATCCTCAAGAAACCGGCGCACCGCCTCTTGGGAAAGTAGCATGGAAATCCTGCCTTTCCGGTAAAACAGCACAAGACACCGCCCTTTTTCTGCCGGAAGGACCCGGCAGGAAATATCTGTAGCTTCAAGTATCCGGCACAGATCCGGCACGCTCTTTTCCTCGATACTAAGTATACTTGCCGCGCGCAGCCCCTTAAGAAACGGGGCACACTGTGCCACAAGCGCAAACTGCATACGCCGCTCCCTGTTCTGGTCCGCCGCCATATAGGTGATCACTTCCGCTGTCATCATGCTCTCCTCAAGTAAACTTTCTGTCATTGGTTGTGATTAGCATTTGCCGTATCCACGAAAAATATGCCGCTGCATGCCCGATTCCCGCGGATAATCATGGCGGCTTAAAAGCCTGGTTCTTTACGGCTCGGCAATATTATACAGCACCCGGTTAAGCATCTTATGAAGCGCCTCCGTCTCTTTTTTCGTCATCCCGAGGGTCAGCATCTTATCAAGCTTTTTACGGTCCTTCTCCATCCGCTTCTGGATGTCATAGGCTTTTTCTGTCAGATAAATGTTCTTGCACCGCCTGTCCTTCCCGCTCGGGACCGACAAGATGAAGCCCTTCTCGTCCAGCCGCTTTAATAACCCGGTAACTGTCGGGTTCTTAAGGTTCAGCGCCCGCTCGATATCCCGCTGGGTCACCTCCTCCTGTCCGCTCTGCAAAAGAAAATCCAGCACCTCGCACTGGGAAGAAGTAATCCCCAGGCTCTTAAGCCGGCGGTTGAACTCTTTTTCATAGACATTGTTGATCTGCTTAAACAAAAACCCTATCGTCCTGCGCTCCCGCATGGAATCCTCTCCTTCCGCAAATTAATGCTCTCTCTTTACACACCCGTCACCGCCGCTTTACCGTCTTTCGCACTGAAACACCGTCATCTTAACGCCTTGTACACTGTAACACCGTTATTTTAACGCCTTACACACCGAAATACTGTCATCGTCCCGTTATCCACCCGAAACTTCACTTCTCTCCCGGCATACGCCATCCCGTACACCCGCTCCGGATCATCCTGATAAGACGGCCTTGGGTCCTGGGAAAGAACCTCCCTTAACACCGAAAGCTCCTCCGGCGCAAATTCCCTCCGGCATTCCTCCGAAAAAGAAACTTCCAGCCGATAGTCCATTTTCTCCGCGGCAAAGCCTCCGTCCGCCTCCGGATGGGCGTCCACATAGGGAAGATAAGGCTTGATGTCAAAAATCGGGGTATTATCCATCATGTCCGCCCCCGTCACATAGAGCACCGGGCCACACTCTCCGCTTATCTCCACCCGCTCAAGCTTAACACAGGACAGCCCGATGGGATTCGGCCTAAAAGGAGAGCGCGTGGCAAACACCCCCACCCGCTCATTGCCGCCAAGCCTCGGCGGACGCACAGTAGGACTATACTCCTCCCTCACCGCCCCGGAAAACTCCCACAAAAGCCAGAGATGGGAAAACTGCCCAATCCCCCGCACCGCCTCCGGACTCCGATACCTTTCCTCAAAGATGATCCTCCCCCTCGTGCCCGCAAGCCCGCTCTGCCTGGGAATCCCGAACTTCTCCGGAAAATCCGTCCGAATCCGCGCAATTGGGGAAAAAATAATTTCATCTTTCATACATCCAAATCCTCTCCACACACTCATCCCTCGCCAAGCCTGCCTGGTTACATTTTGTTCCTATGATGCCAGCTCCTCCGGAAGTATTATCCAAAGGAATCCCGTAAAAAAGCGTCAGCACTTGACGAGGTTTTTTCGAGGTTCGTATAACGAATATTAATTATTCGTTATACTAGTACTGCTACGCTTTTTCAGAGCGCAAGCGCGGTGACAAAGGATAATGCTTTTGGAGGAGCGTCATCCTTATTCCATCCCCCAAATATAATCAGCCTCTACAGTTTAAGCCCCCGGTACCGGTTCATACACGCAAACATTTCCTCTCTCCTGGGCATAGCCAGATTCCCCGGGATATCTCCCTGGTTCCTTACTTCTTTCCCCATGATGGCCGCAAAGCCTTTCTTCTCAATCCGGGCAAGGAGCTCCTCTATCTGCTCCTGCACGGTTTTCTTCCCGTCAAAGCCCTCCTCTTCCATCAGCTTTAAGATATATCCGAGACAGGTAAGCTGCTCGCTGTCCGCAAGCTGCTCCACATAGCGCAGATCCACCGTGTCATGGCCAAGCTGCACGCCGTCTCTGCCCATGGTCTTGATCTTGATCCTGCCCTTGTGGAACACGCCCGGATTCTTTTTCGGATTCCTTACATACTCCGGCGCGGGCGTACCGTCCTGAGGATAGGATAGCCCCGGATACTCTGCCGCCGCCTCTTTCGCCGCCGCCGTAATATCCCGCGGCACATAGCGGTCCATCTGCACGATCTTATCCGCCACCTGGAAATACGCGCCGGAACTTCCCGCGACAAGCACCGTCGAGATGCCGAACCGCTCATAGATTGCGCCCATCCGCTCGATAAACGGCGTGATCGGCTCCATATCCCGGTGGATTACCCGCTGCATCAGCTCATCCCGCACCATGAAATTCGTCGCGCTTGTATCCTCGTCGATGAAAAACGCGCTTGCGCCGGCCTCCATCGCCTCCACCACATTTGCCGCCTGGGACGTGCTGCCGCTGGCGTCCTCCGTGTAGAATGCCTTCGTATCCTTTTTATTCGGCAGGTCGTTGATGAACATGGAAATATCCGTGTGCTTGATGCTCCTGCCGTCCTCCGCCCGAATCTTCACCGCCGCGGCGTCCGTCACGATATACTCTCTCCCATCTCCGGCAATATGGGGATACACGCACATCTCCAGAGCCTTGAGGAGCGTTGATTTCCCGTGATATCCTCCGCCCACGATCAGCGTGATCCCTCTCTTAATCCCCATGCCGGAAATCTCCCCTTTATAGGGGAGGTCCATCGTCACCCGCATGGATTCCGGCGACGCAAACGCCACTGCCCCCTTCATGGGTCTCTGGGAAATGCCCGACTCTCTCGGAAGGATAGAGCCGTCCGCCACAAACGCTACCAGCTCCCGCTTAGACAACTCATTTCTTATATACTCCTGATCCTCCGAAAGCTCCATCACCCGCTCAGCCCTGGCACTGTTGATGTTCTGATAGAGCAAAGACTTCTCCACGCACTCCGGCAGGAAATCAAAAAGAATCTTGATCAGCTCCCTTGCGTTGATGGTCCTTCCGTTTGCCGGGAATCCCGCCTCAAACCGGACGATGATATCACCGTTTGCAGGATTAACGGCACATGCGCTACGCTCTAATACCTCCTGCCCGCATCTTGTCACCGACAGGATTCCGCTCTTTCCGGAACCCTTCGCCTGGAACGAATATTTTCTTGTCTGCTCCTCAAAAAGCCTGGTCAGATGGTCCTGCAACGCAATCCGTTTATGTTTCCTGTCATAGAGCCGCTCCGGGAACCCGGCAGCCTTCCCCGATACCTCCACATGGAGTTTCGACGGAGCCGCAAAAGGATCTCCCTGCACATGGTCAATGTACAGGACATATTTCCCAAAGCGGTAGCTCCCTTTCGTTCCCTTGTACGCAGGATAGCCCTTTCTGTCAATATCAAAAAGCAGTTGCTTTAAATCATTTGCTGTATTCATCGGTATTACATCCCTTCATTTCTTTTCTTTTTATCTCCGCCTGTCCGAAAACGGCATCAGTAGCCTTCCGCCTCCGCCCTGGTCATCCAGAAGTGGATCCCTGTCGTAGAATCCTGCCAGCGGTTCTCATTAAAATCCTTCACTTCCACCCACTGCCCCTTTTTGTAGACAAAATTTTCATCCACCAAAGACCATGCCTCGTCAAAGTTCTGGGTAAAGTCAAAACTTTTTATCGTCAGCACCTTCGCCTTACTGCACCGGCAGGACGGCAGCGTCGCGGAAGTCCGCTTGGCATCCGCCGGGATAAGGAGCTGCACCATCCGGTCATTGACGCATTTCTTATAGCCGAGAAACGCGCCCTCTTCCGGGCAGTGGAGCCGGAACCACCGCGTATCCTCATTGGAAACAATGCCCTCCAGATTGGCAAATTCCAGCACCGCCCCGAAAAGATTGGCTCCCTTGATATTGCACTCCCGCATATCACAGTAGCGGAAAGACGCCGTCTTCATCTCCGCATTCCTAAAATTCGCTCCCCGCAGGCTGCAGCCGTCAAACAGCGCATTTTCCACAGAACTGCCCTCAAAATCCACCCCGTTAAGCACCGTATTCTGAAAGGAGCTTAACGTAAAATCCATCCCGCTAAGGTCCATCCCGCTAAGGTCCATATCCCAGATTTCCTTCTCAATAAATGCAAGCCGCTCTCCCGCTTTCCTTCCTGCTACTATACTCTTAAATTCCCTCTCACACAGCCTCTCCATAAAACCGCCTCCTGCCAACTGCCTGCCATCCGTTATCCATTCACCGCATACGCCAAAAATTCCCCTAGCATAATCTTACGCCGCCCTTTACAAATCCACAATCCTCGGACGGTGATGGGTGTAGGGCAGGAATTTTTTGATCAGGTCCTGGGTCTTAAACTTCAGATGGGTCGTGTTGATTCCTGTGTTGCATACAAAATACTCTGCCTCTGCCACTTCCTTATCGAGAATCAGCTGCACATAATCATCCTCATCATTCAAAAGCCCCACAACACTTGCAGAGCCCGGCTTTGTCCCCAGGTACTCCATCATATGTTCCGGCGACGCAAAAGACATCCGGGAAACCCCCAGTTTCTTGCTGAAGGACGACGTATCAAACGCTTTCTCCTCCGGCATCACCAGCAGGAAGAACGTAGTCTTCTTCTGGTTGCACAAAAACACATCCTTGCGTACCGGAGCGTCCAGCACCTTCCCGATATCCGCGCACTCCTCCATGGATGCTGCCGGGTCATTGTCCACCCGCTCAAAAGGAATCCCAAGCTTTTTAAATACCTTATATACCTCCTGCTCAAGGGGTACCCTCTCGCTTACATTCTCCGGCGGGGTTGTCACGATCTCACTGATATACATTGTCTCTTCCTCCTTAGGCCGCACACGGCGGCAGTATTCTTTAAATTATATCACTCTGCTTTCCAAAATCAATATTTTTCAGGATTTCCCCTCAAGTTCTGCAATCCGGGCAAGCGCTTTTTCGTATGCCTGCCTGATATCCTCCAATTCCTGCTCCGCTTTTTCTCTTTCCTGCTCTGCCTTTTCTCTCTCCAGGCTCAATTGCTGTTCTTTTTGCTCCACTTTCCTCTTTTCCTGATTCAATTCCTCCTGCATCTCGTCAATCATAAGCTGCACCGTGTTCCGGTCTAATTCCCGCAATTCTTTCGAAAACATGCCCATCACCTCTTCAATATTCCGGCAGATTTCGTAAACCTGCTCATACATAGCCTTGAAATCCGGATAGTTTTCTATTAAAGCAATGATTGCCTCCGGCTCATCCATGCACAAAAACGCAAGCCATGCCTCTAATCTGCCTTCGATTCTCATATTTTTATTGTGCTGGATTTCTCGGAAGATGTCAAGAGGCACGAAAAGATATTTCTGAAGAAGGTCAATCTCAATCCCGGTATTTGATTGCTGTTCAAAATAGTGGAGATAAGTATCCGGATACTGATAGAATACTGAAGGGCTTTTCTCGAACAGGACGATAGTATACACCTGTTTGATATCTCTGTAGACAAATTTTTTCTTCCGCTTGCTGCGGACTCTTTTATACTGCCTGAGCAGCAGGTCTGCGGAGTAACAAGCGCTCCGCTCGCCGGGAAATTTATACCCGATCTTCTGGATCTCCAGATTGGCGATGCTGCCGTCCTTTAGCTGGACGACAATATCCTTGATCACTAACGAGGATTCATCCGCTATCCTCGTTCCGTCATTCGGCAATACCTCCACAATATGTATCTCCTGCCTCAAAAGAAGAGATAGCAGCTCATCGATCCGCTCCGGCACTGTCTCGGGATTCAGGATTTCCTTGCTGATAAAATCATACATCGGCTTTACCCCTCTGACCCCGGTGGTGAAATCCAGGAATTCCCGCTGCCGTTTTTCATCCCACTGTTCAAACATCGCTTTTAAATACCTGTCTGCCTCAATCTGCCCCATGATAAATTCTCTGTTTTTAAGCATTGGAAAATACTGCTGTAACTTATTGTTTGCCATACACAATTCCTCCCCTAAAAATAAATACACATCTGTTGGATAACTGCCCGAAAACAGGCGATAAGATAAAATGACTTTATATCCTGAACGGATTAGAAGTTCGGCAAGCTGCCTCCCTCTGATATTTTTGCATTATATCACACACGGAACAGACTGGCAAGAGAAATATTTGTCCAAAAAGAGCCGAAAACACCCCCGCTGCGATTGACAGCCCCTCTCTTTTTCAATATACTAATCTCCAAACACATGAAAGGACTGGTATTCGCCATGAGATACATCTTAGCATCCGCCTCCCCCCGCAGAAAAGAGCTGTTAAAAAAGACGGGCATCTCTTTCGAGACTATCCCGTCTTCCATAGAGGAAAAAATTACAAAAACTGTACCTTCCGACATCGTCATGGAGCTTGCCGCCCAGAAAGCCCAGGCCGTGTTCCGCGCACTGCAGCCGCCTTCGCCTGACTGCGGCGATGCTGAAGACCTCACCGTCATCGGCGCGGACACCATCGTTGTCTACCGGGGCGAGATCCTCGGAAAACCCGCCCATAAGTCCGAGGCTTACGACATGCTCTCCATGCTCTCTGACCGCACCCACCAGGTCTACACCGGCGTTTCCCTCATAGTGAGAAAATGTGGGAGAACTTCCGTAAACACATTTTACGAGAAAACCGACGTGACCTTCTACCCTGTCCACAAGGACGACCTGCGCGCTTATGTGGAATCCGGGGATTCCCTTGACAAGGCAGGAGCCTACGGCATACAGGGCGATTTCGCCATCCATGTAAAAGAAATCCGAGGCGATTACAACAACGTGGTCGGACTCCCTGTCGGGCGGCTCTACCAGGAACTGCAGCAACTCATCTACGGTCCGAAATAATTCATTCCTTATATCAGCTCGCCAGATCCATAGCATAATATTTCTCCGCCGCATCTGCGATTGCCGCCCTCATAATACGAATCAGCTTGTCAATCTGCTTTTTCGTCACAATGAGCGGCGGTATCATGCGGTTCACGCTGTCTCCGATGGCAGTGATCAAAACCAGCCGGTCAAGGCAGCCGTGCTTTACCTCCGGGGCGATGGGGATGTCGTACTCGCATCCGACCAAAAGCCCGCGCCCCCTCGCCTCTGTCACATGGGGGAGCTTTGCAAGCTGCTTTTTTAAGTACTCGCCCATCTCATACGCATTTTCACTTAAGTTCTTATCTAAAATCTCCGATACCGACGCATAGGCCGCCGCACAGGCAAGGGCATGGCCGCCGTAAGTAGAGCCGTGGGTTCCCTGGGTAAATGCTTTCGCCACCTTTTCCACAGCGCAGCAAGCCCCGATCGGCATACCGCCGCCCATAGCTTTTGCCATGGACACTGCGTCCGGCTTTACCCCGTAGCCCATGTACGCCATCGGTGCGCCCGTGCGCCCCCATCCGGTCTGTACCTCGTCAAAGAGAAGGAGCATGTCGTGTTCGTCGCAGAGCTTTCGCAATCCCGTTACAAACTCCTGGCTCGCCGGGTGTACGCCGCCCTCGCCCTGCACCGGCTCAATCATGATTGCAATGGTATTTTCCGTCACCTTGGAGGCAAAGTCCGCGAGATTGTTAAATTCCGCGTAGGAAAATCCGGGGAGCATAGCTCCGAACCCGTTCTGGATTGCCGTATCCGGCTGCCCGGTCGCCGCCATCGCGCCATAAGTCCTGCCGTGAAAGCTGTTCTTCGCGGTAATAATGTGATAACGCTCCGCCCCAAAATGATCGATGCCGTATTTTCTCGCCATCTTGATCATGCACTCATTGGCCTCCGTCCCCGAGTTCTGATAGAAAATCTTGTCCATCCCGATAGTGTCGCAGATTTTCTTCGCAAGCAGCGCCTGGGGAACCGTGTACGGGTAATTAAATGTATGTACGATATCGTCAAGCTGGTCTTTGATGGCTGCCACCACCCGCTCATTCCGGTTGCCCGGGCTGTTTACCGCAACGCCGCCGTAAAAGTCAAGATACGCGTTGCCCTCCTCATCATAAATGTACATTCCTTCCGCTCTCTCCGCGATGAAGTCGTACCGCTCGTAAGTCTCCACCATGTATTTATCCACCATATCCTTCAATTCCTTTGCGGTAAGCCCCGTGTCCTTTAACTTCATTGCAAATCCCTCTCTTTCCTGTGCTAAATATAAAAAGAGGGTGTCGCACTCATAAAAGTACGGCACCCTTGCCCTTTAACGATACCAACTATAAACTCATTTTTTACGCCTGTCAATACCTTTTTTTATTTTTCTCCTGCCTTTTCTGTCATCTATACAAAAACAGGATGCCCTTACCGGACATCCCATTCGTTGCACATATTAGTTATACTTACGTTTTCTAGCAGCCTCAGATTTCTTTTTACGTCTCACACTTGGTTTCTCGTAATGTTCTCTTTTACGAATCTCCTGCTGAATGCCAGCCTTCGCACAGTTTCTTTTGAATCTGCGTAAAGCGCTATCTAACGTCTCGTTTTCTTTAACGATTACATTTGACATAGTCTCACACCTAA
>CANAPP010000035.1 GCA_947363565.1 uncultured Lachnospiraceae bacterium
TTGCCGGTTCCCTCTGCTGTCGTTCCTGCCCCCGTCTTTGGCGGCGTTTCGCTCCGCTTGGTACGCTCGTTCCGGTCAGGGTTCCTCCGTTTCCCTGCCGGAAGTCGTTGCGCTACATCGCCGGGGAGCATATCCCATACAGGCCGGTCATTCGATTGGAATAATCCATCGATGAACTGCCTATATCATAGGACATTTTTGTACCTTGTGCCGTATGTCCACGAATCAGGAATGAAGCCCGAAATCCAAAAAATTCCACGATTGCGGAATGGGTGTGGTATAATGTCCTTGTTGCGGCAGGCTGGCCGCAGGGAATGAGCAGGAGGCCATGAAGCAGGGGATAACGATTCAGGAGCGGTTAAAGGATTTAAAGACGGAACGGCATTAAAGTTAGAGGAACTGGCGGCGGCTACAAAGATTTCCAAATCAGCTTTGGGAAGCTATGAGAATGACGAACTAAAGGAAATCAGCCACAAAGATCTTGTGGAGCTGGCAAAGTTTTACGGAGTGTCAACGGATTACCTTCTTTGCCTGGCAGAGAACAGGAACCATCCAGACACAGGGCTTACGGAACTGCATTTAAGCGATGATATGGTGGAGTTGTTAAAGAACGGGCGTATCAACAACCGGCTGCTGTGTGAGATTGCCACGCATGAGGACTTCGTTACCCTGATGACGGACACGGAGATTTATGTGGATGGTGTCGCAACCTCCCACTTCCAAAACTTCAACAGCCTTCTGGAAGTCCTGCGGGGGCAAGTCCTTTCCCAATATCAGCCGGTAGAGGAAGATACTGCTTTAAAGGCGTTGGAAGCCATGCAGATACAGGAAGAAGATTATTTCTGCCAGGTCACGCACCAGACTTGGGACGCTATCCTCCATGCCATAAGGGAAGCGCACAAGGACGATACGGACAGTGCGCCGGACGGCTCCAATACCATGAAACTAATCAAAGACGCAAAGAAGGCATTGGCTGTGCCGGGTTCCTATCTGGATGTGTTTGAGCAGGATGAAGCGGAGATAGAGAAATGCCGCTGCTTGGGTTTTGTCCATGCAACGGCATTTTGAGCGGTTCTGATTCAATTTTCAGGTACATAAGCTGGAATGTCCGGAACAGGGCGTTCTTGATTTGTAACAGAGCTACTATGCGTTCTTCTTTTTTCTATTGCGCTGTGCCACGGAACACCTGAACGCCTTATACATTGCCGGAGACAGCTCCGGGGAATCTTCATCAAATTGAATTTCCCGCTTTGCCGCCACCCTGACTTCCTCTAACTGCTCCTGTGTAGGAACCTGGTCATCCTTAATTGTAAAAGTTTTGGTCATAATAAAGCCTCCTTTCACTTTCTGTTGCCAATCTTGCGGAGATCAGCCGGATATTCTCCCCACGCTCGGTAAATACAACAAACAATAAATCGCCAACCATACCGATTGCGATATAACGGTCTTCTTCCATACTATGCTCGAAATCATACATCTCTATGTAATATTCATCACGGAAAACGTATGAAGCCGTTTCAAAAGAGATGCCGTGTTTTTGGCGGTTGATATGGTCTTTTTCCTCGTCCCATTCAAATTTTAGTTCCATGTGATTTTCCTCTTTCAAAATAAGTAAGACACGATTTACACAAGTATGCCTTTGCTTTGCGTAGATTTTGCAAACGCCCAATCGATTGGGAGTTATCGTATAAAGGGATATTCGATTTTGTCACTCAACAGTAAATCATATGCTTTTATTTTTCGGAAAGTATTTCCCATCATTTCATTTTCCCGATAACTGCGGATTGCATCCATATCAAACTCTGCGTAGAACAATCCCTCGGTTACGGCATCTGCCATCAGGAGAACATTATCCACACAATTACCGTTTTTATCCCAGCAAATCGGGTTGAATGCACAAGAATTACCAGCGTTTTCGCCATTTGGATTTGCCATGGCAACACCTACCATATTTTCATAGGCCCTTGTTGACAAGGCACACAATCTCGGTTGCATAGCTCCACAATCATTCGGAACAAGAATGATTTCTGCCCCTTTCATCATCAGGATTCTTGCGCTTTCGGGATATTCACGGTCATAGCAGATCATAATGCCAATGCGTATCCCATGAAATATACATACTTCAAAGGCAGTTCCGCTTTCAAGGCAGGATTCATCGGCAAAATCACAGGTATGAACCTTGGAATATTTTAGTAGCACAATGCCGTTCTTGTCAACAACATACGCCGAGTTTCGCGGCTTTTTCTGTCCCTTTGTGAGAGCTGTTACAACCACCCCTACACGCAGTTTTGAAGCTGCAGCACAGATTTGTTCGAGATAAGAGTTCTGCTCCGAGAGCGCCTCTTCGTTGTCTATTGGCATCGCATATCCTGTTAGAAACGCTTCCGGCAACAGAAGAATATCAGCACGGTTTTCTGCAGCTTCCTTCATCATGCCGATGACAATTTCTGTATTTTCCTTATACTGTCGGTTCAATGATTTCATCTGCAAAACCGCGACCTTGAATTTCATGATACTCGCCTCCCTAAACAAATTGTGATTTACCATCTGAAATAATTCTACCATATATCTACGAATAAATCATCTCACTTTTTATGATTTCCTCCGCCCGGTTGCGGATATTATTCATCCGGCCTACCCATTCAAGCTGGTTCCTTGCTTTCAGTTCCTCGGTCACTCCCTCGGCGGCTTTCATCTGCTCCATGATTAAGTTCAGCCGTTCCTCCGCCTGCTCGTTCAGGTCGGCAAGGTACGTCCATAATTTCCCGGTCAGGATAAGGGAGCTGTACCGTGCCGGGTGTTCCTGTTTGAGATATTCCCGGTGCAGCCGCCCATAGCGTCCGATGGGGCGGTTCTCCTCCGGCAGCTTCAAGTCCGGGATATAGTAGTCGCCTACCAGAATATAATCAATGCCGTTCTCTGTGATTCTTTCTTTCAGTTTTTCCATTGTCGTTCCCTCCTGTGGTGGAAGGCTCGTCACTGGCCAGCTCAATCACGTCCATAATGCCACAATCCAGCGTTTCACAAATACGGGCAAGTGTGTCCATGCTGATATGTTTCCCTTCTTTGCCCATGTTGGCAATCATATTTGTGGTCAGGCCAGCGGCAAGCCTTAAATCCTCTTTCCTCATGTTGCGCTCTATCAGTGTGTGCCAGAGCGGTTTGTAGCTGATGTGCATTTTTCTCCCTGCCTTTCTGCCCCGGATGGGCGCTTGCCCCCATTATATCAGGATTCTTGCTAACTCACAAATATTTCTTGACGGTATCGCCGGTTCCGTCTGGATTGTGCTTTTCCTTTCCTCTTTTGATTACCTCTAATTAGCCATGACCTGTTTGATGCCATACACCTGCGTCACAAAATCACTAATTGGAATCGCAGGACCTCTTCTTCGCCTGAAGCCTGCCCCGGGATCTCTTCTTCCACGGATTCCGCCGCTTGTTCGATTGCGTAGGTATCCATCTCTTCCTTCCCGTTTTCTTCGGCATTCTTTTAATCCTTTCTGCCGGACAAATGTCTGGCTTACCATTTTACAAAGACAATTTGCAGGCATCTTCTTTTCTTTCATAGAAAGTATACCGTTTTTACACAGGCATTGTAATATTTGTTTAAAGGAGCTCTTACAGAACGTTCATAAATTTTACTTCTACAATTCCGCTTTTAATTATAAAAATCATTAATATATTATAGACAAATAATTCATTTTTTAAAATGTTTCATGTGTGATATATTCTAATTAGCAAATAAAGTGAAAGAAAATTAATCATAAATATAGAACAAAATAGACATTATGCACAAACAGCACAAGAGAAGAAAGGAGTTCCAGATGGAGGCAAAATTCTTGATTTCAGGCGATACGGCGATTTCTGTCCAGTTGGGTGATGAGATTAGTCTGGATGTGAATCAGAAGGTGCGCGGGCTTATGTCGGACTTGACAAAGAATCCGATAGACGGGGTCACGGAGATGGTGCCAACCTACGCGTCGCTCATGGTCCACTATAAGCCCCAGGTGATTCGGTTCAGTGAGCTTAAGGCGGAGATTGAAAAACGGCTTAAGAACCTGGAAGGCGTGAAGGACGAGGGAGGAATCGTCAAAGAGGTTCCGATTTGCTACGGCGGGGAGTTAGGGCCGGACCTTGAGGACTGCGCGAAGTTCGAGGATGTGTCGGTGAAAGAGTTTATCCGGATGCATTCGGAGCATGAGTATTATACATACATGCTGGGCTTTGCGCCGGGACATGCTTATGCGGCAAGGTTTGAGGAGCCGTTTCACTTTAAGAGGAGGGAGTCGCCGAGGGTGAAGATTGCCGGGCAGTCTATCGTGGCGCAGCTTAATCTTTCCAATCTGATACCGTTTCCCCAACCCTGCGGGTGGAATATCGTGGGAGGAACGCCCCTTACCATCTGCGACTACTCAAAGGAAGACCCGTTTTTGGTCCATGCGGGAGAATGGATTAAGTATGTGCCGATTAACCAGCGGGAATACGACAAGATTCGGGCGGATGTACAGAAAGGAACTTACCGGGTAAAGACATACAGGAAAGAGGGAGGGGTGAAGTAGATGGGAATCATAATTGAGAACCCCGGAATCCTCACGACGATACAGGACGAGGGAAGGTTCGGATATCAGCAGTTCGGCGTGTCCCCGGCGGGGCCTATGGATACCAGGTCATTTTACATCGCCAATATACTGGCGGGAAATGCACGCGGCGAGGGGGCGCTTGAGATGACCTTCCAGGGAGCGCAGATTCGGTTCGAGGAGGAGAATATCGTCGCAATCACCGGAGCGGACATGTCTCCGAATATCGACGGGGAGCCGGTGCCGATGTATCAGGCGGTAAAGGTTCCGGCGGGCGCGCTGCTTTCCTTTGGGATGACCAATGGAAACGGCTGCCGGGCGTACATCGCATTTGCCGGAGGACTTGATGTCCGGCCGGTGATGGGGAGCAAGTCCACGCTGATGAGAAATGAGCTTGGCGGGATGGACGGAAGGAAACTTGAGAAAGGCGACAGGATTGGATTTGCGGGAGCAAAGTCCTCTCTGCCGAAGATGTATCTCAGGAAACTTATGCCGGAGACATTTCCGAAGAAGGAACTGACCCTCCGGGTGGTGAGAGGGCCGCAGGATTATGAGTTTACCGAGGAAGAGAGCAGGAATTTCTTCTGGTACGGCGCGAAGATTACCAATGAATTTGACCGGATGGGCTGCAGGCTTGAGCGGGAAGAGCCGCTCCGTCACATCGGAGACGGGAATATCATCACCGACGGGATTTCCTTTGGCTCTATACAAGTGCCGCCAAACGGACAGCCAATCATTATGTTGGCGGACAGGCAGAGTACGGGCGGCTATACGAAGATTGGCAGCGTCATATCGGTGGACCTGCCAAAGCTGGTGCAGAGCATGGCGGGCTATAAGGTGCGGTTTATCGAGGTGAGCATCGAGCTGGCGCAGGAGCTTTTGGTGCGGCAGACAGAAGAGCTTGACCGGCTTGACAAGCGCCTGAACGGATAAAGATGAAAATGAAAACGTCTGGCAGCAGCCGGAGCGTCTGAACAGGACGAGGCTGAGAGATAAAAAAGATAAATATAAAATACTAATACATATATGGAGGTAAGCTAAATATGAAAATCGTAGTACTGGATGGTTACACATTGAACCCGGGCGACATTAGCTGGGAGGGTATGGAGAAGTTCGGAGAGGTCACTGTTTATGAGCGGACGAAGGAAGAGGACATTGTGTCAAGGATTGGCGACGCGGAGGCAGTCTATACCAACAAGACGCCGCTGACGAAGGAGACTTTCGAGGCCTGCCCGAATATCAAATTCGTGGGCGTGCTGGCGACGGGCTACAACATCGTGGATATCGCGGCGGCAAAGGAGAGAAACATTCCGGTTTCCAACATCCCGACTTACGGAACGGCGGCAGTTTCCCAGTATGCGATTGCGCTGCTCCTTGAGCTGTGCCACCACATCGGCGAGCATTCGGACTGTGTGAAGAAAGGCGACTGGACCAACAATGCGGACTGGTGTTTCTGGAATCATCCCCTTGTGGAGCTTGCGGGAAAGACCATGGGAATCATCGGGTTCGGGCGCATCGGACAGGATACAGGGAAGATTGCACAGGCTCTTGGCATGAAGGTTCTTGCCTACGACGCATTCAAGCGTCCGGAGCTTGAGAGCGAGACCTGCCATTATGCAGACCTTGATACACTGCTTGCGGAGTCGGATGTGATTTCCCTCCACTGCCCGCTGTTCCCGGAGACGGAAGGAATCATCAATAAAGATACCATCGCGAAGATGAAGGACGGGGTAATGATCATCAATGATTCCAGAGGCCCGCTTATCGTGGAGGAAGACCTGCGGGATGCGCTCAACAGCGGAAAAGTTGCAGGGGCGGCAGTAGACGTCGTATCCACGGAGCCGATTCAGATGGACAACCCGCTCCTTGATGCGAAAAATATGATCATCACGCCTCATATCGCGTGGGCGCCGAAGGAGTCACGCCAGAGGCTTATGGATATCGCGGCGGATAATCTCAGATGCTTTGTGGAGGGCGAGCCGCAGAACGTGGTGAATAAATAAAAAAGCAAAAGACGAAAGGAGAAACAAAGATGTACAGTGTTGATTTGAACAGCGATATGGGCGAAAGCTTTGGCGCGTACAAGCTGGGCGGCGATGCGGAGATTATCCAGTATGTGACGACGGCAAATGTTGCCTGCGGATGGCACGCGGGAGACCCGATGGTCATGGACAGGGTTGTGGGCATGGCGAAAGAGCGCGGCGTGATGGTGGGCGCACACCCGGGCTACCCGGACTTGATGGGATTCGGACGCAGGAAGATGGTGCTTTCCTACCAGGAAGTGAAAAATTATGTGAAATACCAGATCGGCGCGCTGGCGGCATTTACGAAGAGCTACGGCATGAAACTGCAGCATGTGGCTCCCCATGGGGCGATGGGGAACCAGTGCCAGTATGACGAGGAGATTTCCTCGGCAATCGTGGAGGCGATTACGGATTTTGATAAAGACTTGATTGTGTATTACTGCGCCGGGGCGGTGCTGGGGCAGATTGCGGAGAGCAAAGGACTCCGGACGGCGTCGGAGATATTTGCAGACCGGGCGTACATGGACGACTTGTCTTTAGTTCCGCGGAAGATGGAAGGTTCCATGATTACCGATGAGGACGTTGCCATTGCCCGCTGCATCCGGATGATCAAGGAAGGAAAAGTGACAGCCTTAAGCGGCAAGGAGCTTGACATTAAGGGAGATACCCTCTGTGTACACGGAGACGGGCCGAAGGCGCTGGCGTTTGTGCAGAGGATACGAAAGGCATTTGCAGAAGAGGGAATCGAGATTAAGCACCTTTAGAGGTGATTGATTTATAAAAATACGAAGGAGTGAAGTAAAATGAGCAATGAAACGAACAAAAAAGAGCCGATGTCCGTAGTGAAGAAAATGATGATTGCCCTTGTGGGCGGTCTTGCCGTAGGGCTTTTGTTCCTGTTCCTCAGGGAAAATGTTATCTCTGAGGAGGGCTGGGTCATCGTGAACAAGCTGCTCTTCCAGGACATCACGGTTCCGGAAGGTGTGGGCGCAATCGGTATTTTCTACATCGTCGGACAGATTTTCATGAAGGGGCTGCAGCTTGCCATCGTGCCGTTGGTACTGGTTTCCCTGAGCCTTGCCATGTGCAGCATCTCCAACTCTACAAAGCTTGGGCGGATTGCGGGAACGACGCTTGCGGGATTCTTCGGATTCTATGTGTGCGGCGCGGCCCTTGGCTGTACCATCGCGTACATCGTGAAATCCCTGGGCGCATTCAACGTCACACTTCCCAGCGAGGGAGTTGCGGAGGCGGCGACGATTGACGCATTTAACCCGCTGGCGGTTGTGGTAAATGCGGTTCCGTCTAACATCACGGACGCGGCGAGCACGAATAACAGCATCCTTGCAATCGTAGTCGTAGCAATCATCCTCGGGCTTTGCTTAAACCAGATGGGCGAGCGGGGAGAGCCGCTTAAGAAGGTGCTGGAGAACTTAAGCGAAGTCATCAATATGTGGCTCACATTTTTGATCAATAAAATCGGGCCGGTTGCAATCTTCTGCCTGATTTCCAGAACATTTGCAATCTACGGCGTGGAGTATTTGGCTCCGGTGGCAGCGTATGTGGTATCCGCGATGCTTACCCTGTTCCTCCTTGTGGTAACTCTCTATCCGCTGGGAATCTGGATTACGACAAAGGAAAATCCGGTGAAGTTTATCAAGAAGATTGCGAAGGTCGGCATCTTCGGGTTCTCCACTAATTCCTCCGCGGCATGTCTCCCGCTGAACACGAGGACATGTATCGACGAGCTTGGCTGCAGCAAGGAGATTACAAGCTTTGTACTTCCGACCGGCATGACCATCAATATGAACGGAACAACGGTCATGCATATGTTTGCAGTTACGTTTATCGCCACCAGTGCAGGAATCGACGTTACTCCGGCGAACATGATCGTTATGGCATTCCTTTCCATCTGCGCGGCAGCAGGAACCCCGGCAATCCCGATTGCCGGAACGACGATGATATTCACCGTACTTTCCGGTATGGGCTGGACGACGGATGCATGTCTCATCGGTTACGCCCTGATTGTGGCAATCAACCGCCCGGTAGAGATGGCGCTCCTGCCTCTTAACGTCATCGGCGACGCGGCAGTCAACGTAATCGTAAATGCAAAAGAGAAAGAACTTGACAAGCAGAAGTATAACAGTTAAAATTCAGCCATACAGGATATAGAGTTATGGAGCGTGCATGCTAGCATGCAAAGAGCCATAGCAATATATCCTGAAATGGGCGGAACGCCCATTTAGCGAGAAACGCAGCAGCGAAAGCTGCGAAGGAGCTGCGTAGCAGCGGTTTGGAGCTTGGCTGAATGATAATCATGCAACTAATTTATGAAGTGATTAAGGTTGAGGAAAAATGACGCTTTTTACCCAGATGGTACATCTGCAGCTTACATTGTTTTTGCTGATCATCATCGGGCTTACGCTGAAAAAAACAGGGATTATCACGAAAGAAGGCCAGAAGTGCCTATCAGATATCACGGTGAATCTGATACTTCCCTGCAATATTATCAGCTCATTTATGGGTGAGATGAATGTTTCGGAACAATTGATCAAAAATTGTTCCGGAGCATTTTTGATTTCCCTTGGGATTCAGATGTTCAGCATACTTTTTGCAAAATACTGCTTTCTTCGCTGCCCGAAGGAGAAGAGCAGGATATTTACCTACGGAATGATTGTCTCCAATTCCAGCTTTATTGGGATTCCCATCATCCACTCCCTCTACGGCGCGGTGGGTGTGCTTTATACGTCCTTTTTTCAGATTCCGGTGCGCCTTACCATGTGGTCGTCAGGGCTTGCCCTCTTCACCCATGTAGACCGCAAGGAGGCATATAAAAAGCTGGTGAAACATCCGTGCATCATTGCGGTTTTCTTAGGAGTGCTTTTGATGGTGTCTCAGGTAAAGTTCCCGGCGTTTCTTGAAAATACGCTGGAAGGAATCAGCAAATGCATGGTTCCCGTCTCCATGCTCGCCATCGGGGCGATGCTGGCGGAGTCGGATATCCGGCGGATGTTTACCCGGGATGTGCTGTACTACTGTGCGCTCCGGCTTTTGGCGTACCCGCTGCTGATCCTGGGTGTGCTGAGACTGCTTGGCACCGACAGCGTGCTGTGCAGTACGATGGTGCTTTTGAGCGCGATGCCTATGGCGAGCACGACGGCGATACTGGCGGATAAATATGACTGCAGCCCGGAGCTCGCATCCCAGACGATATTCGTGTCAACGCTTTTGTCAATCGTGACGCTGCCGGTGTTTATGATGATTCTGTAGTCATTTTCCGCTGTATTCATTTTCTAACGTGCAGCATCAAAACGATACCTTTGCGGCAGTTCTCCATCTTCCCCATGCACCTTTTTATACACGGAGTGCCATAGCGCGCCCAGTGCTGTTTCTCCTTCTCTCAGGTCATCCAGGACAAAGTCAGTCTGATCCAGAACCTCCAGAACTTCCTTTTCACGGCCTGTATAGGAAAGCGCTTTAAGATACCCGAAGCGGAGGCGGCTTTCTTCCTTGAACTCTTCCGGGAGTAGTTCGTACAAAGAGATTACCGTGTCATAAGAGCGGCACAGCAAAAGGATTTTCCACGTCTCTTTCACGTAGGACAGGTCATGTTTCCGGTAAGTATAACCTGCTGTGATATAGGAGGCGGCCTCCTTTTCGCGGCCGGATTCTAATGCTGAGACGGCAAGGGCGTGGAGCGCCCAGGGATTTTCCTTTATGCTGTTGGAGGCGAAGAGATGTTCTTTCGCCTGCCGGACATCTCCACGAGTATAAAAGCTTAAGCCAAGCTGGTACTGGGCGTACCAGTTGTCCCTGTTCATATCGATAGTCTCTGCAAGGCGGCGATGCAGAGTATCGCCTGCCAGGAAATCATGGGGCGCGTCCGTGATCGGCGGTTCCGGGAAGATGCCGGTGTTTAAAAATTCCGCCAGTTTTTCATAATCTTTTGCAAGGCCGAAGGAGTAGTCCTGCCCGCGCGGACTGATCTGACCGGAGAAATCAAGATGCTCAGAAAGCGGAGGTTCCCCGTTAAACTTACGGATCACATTTTCAAAAGAAGCATACCCGCTGCCAAAACAGAGAAGTTCACCCCTCTTTTTGGCAAGGGCTTTTGTTGCGGTAAGCTTCTGCTCCGGGTCAAGCTCCCTTAAGTGATGCTGTACGGCTTTTCGCACGTTAGCCTCGGCCTGTGCGTAAGGAGCCAAAGCCGTCTCGGGAGAGGTGCGGATTGGGCCGTAAAGCTCCAGCCATTCCCATGCGGTATGGGGAGCCATAGGGATGCAGCCGTACTGGGTTTTCCCGAGGCCTGCCTGGATTTCTACATACCTGCCTGCATTTTCCGTGAGGAAATCCTGCCAGTTAGCAGAAGCCGGATTATTTCCCCAAGAGAAAAGCTTGCGGCTTTTCAGCCTGTCCGTAGATATATGCAGAAGCCCGCAGCCGTCTTTGTTAAGATTGGCAATATATTTTGGCGCATCTTGCGGGATGTTGAAAAAATAATCCGCCTGTTTTGGGATATTCTGATAAAAGCTGATGTCAATGCCGTCGATAAAAGGAAGAGGGAGCTTACATACGGCTTTGCCGGGATTGGTATAGACTTCGGCGGCCGGGGCAATGACTCGTCCGCCTTCGTATTCGGGAGCGGCGATATTGCTCCACCAGTACATGGGGACAACCTCCCTGGTCTGGTTAAAGATCCGCATACGGCAGTACAGAAATGTACTGTGCTCTTCCAGCCAGAAATCCATCTGGAAAGTCACTTTCCGGATACGTTCGTACTCATACATGCGAAGGACGGGAAGACCATTTTCATTCTCAAGCCTTGCGGTGAAAAGCTGCTCCATCGTAAAGGGCGAATGCCCGATCACGCCGATGTTCCACTCTGCGCCGCCGCTGACCCACGCGTTTCGGAAGGCAAGGTTGCTGGGGCGGATGACATCATTAGTATAGAGGAGATTCTCGCCGGTTGTTTTATCTGTCAGTGACCAGAGACGTCCCCCAAGGCCGGGAAGGAATACCGCCCTTAGATAATCATTTTCAAGGACGGCGGTCATCAGCTCCTTCTTTTCAAGCTTACGGCTGTAGCTTTCGTACTTCCGGTAGGGGTATGAGGTAGCGGTCCTGCCGTAATTTTCGTAGATTTCATCATCTTCATCCAGAAAAAACATAGTCCTGATCTTCGAGGAAGCGCCTGGGATCAGGTCGGGGATGGTTGCGGCAGGGCCTAAAGGGCTTGCCGGAAAGGTCTCAGTATGGAAGGATAACGTCGGTTTCATCAATCTAAAGTCCTTTCTTAAAATCGTATCTTAAACTAATCGCTTAAAACATTATCTGCATTTTTCAGAATTTCCCCTCTGCCATCGCCTTGATCGAAGAGGAATATTCCGACGGCGTCATGCCCGTTTCCATCTTAAAACGGCGGGAGAAATAGTGGATAGAGGTGTAGCCAAGTTGCTCGGATATCTGCGTAAAGTTAAGCCGTTCTGTCCGGATCAGCGCTTTTGCTGCGTCAATCTTCATATGGGAAAAATATTCAATGATCCCCATGCCGCAGCGTTCCCTGAAGATCTTCTGGAGCTGGGAGCGCCCGATCAGATTGTCGTGGCAGATCTGCTCGATGGTTAGGGGGACGCTGATATTATTTTCCAGATAGTCCGTGATCCGGCTGAATATCTCGTCGTCGCTCTTAAGCTTGGCGGCCTTGGCCGGAGTGTTCGCTACAGGAGCGGCAGAACCGGAGTAGCGCCTGATCATATGAATTAGAAAATGTTCAAGGTAATTGAGGATCATCTGCTCTGAACCGAATACCGGCGACTCTTTCTGAGGCATGTTCTGAAGATACGGGTCGTCCAGGCGGCAGAGGAAGCAATTCTTCGCCTCAATAATTATATTTGCCAGGAGATTACGCTCCAGGTCGTCAATTTTAAAAATGCCGTTCCGGAAAAAATCCATGGCCGGGCTGCGGCATTCAAAAGAGATCACGACCAGATTCGGGGCAATCCCGCCCGTCGCCTGTACGCTGTGGAACTCGTTCGGCTGATGAAAGGCGATATCACCCTTTTTTAAGACGGTAAAAGTCTTGCCGCCGGTGACGCCTACTTCGCCTTTGTCCACGCAGATAAATTCCCAGAAGTTGTGTATCTCCCCTTCAAATGAAAAATCACTCATGTACTCAAAGTAATGAATACTGTAGATTTTGCCGATAGAGATCGAGTTTTGCAAGTCAACGCCATTGTAGCCCATAGAAGTCCTCCTAATCCTTTCGCGGAATCTTTGTATGATTTTAACAATATCATACCCTTGACCTGAGAATAAATCAAGACGCAAGAGCTTAAAGTACAAATAAATGAAAATATAAGATAAATCTTTTTGTGCAGTTTTGTACTACAATAAATACACAAAACATTCAGATAAATTTTGTTATAAGGAGGAAAAAGTATGAAAAAGAAACTTATCAGCGTATTGTTGTGCGCGGCAATGGTCGGAACCATGCTTGCCGGCTGCGGGAACAAGGAAAGCAGCGATGGCGGAAGCAGTGAAGGCGGTGAGTCTTCAGGCAAGGTTGCCCTTGACGTCATCATCTCCCAGTACGGTAACTACACACAGGATTGGTGGACAGAGTTCGAGAAGACATTTGAGGAAGCAAATAAGGATATCGACCTTAACATCGAGATTGTATCCTGGAATGACATTTACAGTGTAGTTAACACACGTATTTCCAGTAACGAACAGCCAGACATTTTGAATATCAGTGGTTTTGCTGACTATGTGGCAGACGATCTGTTGATGGCTGCAGAGGATTATGTATCTCCGGAACTGAAGGATAATTTCGTTCCAAGCTTCTGGGAGTCCAATGATATGGACGGAACAGTATGGGCGCTTCCGATCCTTGCATCCTGCCGTTCGCTTTTCTGCAATGTTGACCTGCTCAAAGAGGCCGGCATTGAGAATCCGCCGGCGACATGGGATGAAGTGCTTACCGCTTGTAAGGCAGTACAGGACAAATTCGGCAAGGACATCGTTCCGTGGGGACTTGATATCTCCACAGACGAAGGTCAGGCTGCATTCTCTTACTACACTTGGAACTTCGGCGGCGGTTATACCGATGACAACGGTGACTGGGCGCTTAACAGCAAAGAGAATGTAGAGGCTGTTGAGTACATTAAGAAGCTCATTGATTCCGGTTACTGCAACTCCGCACCGTTCACTGACACACGTTACCCGCTTCAGGACGCTTTCAGTGCAGGAACACTTGCGATGATGATTGGTCCGATGAACATGGTTGCTGCTGATTCCAAGGTTAACTACGTGGCAGCAGACCTTCCGGGAGAGAAGACAGCTCTTGGTGTCTGCGACCAGTTGATGGTATTCAAGGATGAGGAAGCCGGTGACGAGCGTACAGCAGCTATCACAAAGTTCTTTGATGCATTCTATGAGTGCGAGACATACTCAAACTACATGGTATACGAAGGATTCCTTCCGGCAACACAGGACGCTTCTGACAATCTTGCGGCTAATGCAGAGAAATACACAGTTGGCGGCTCTGATGCGACAGGCGACAGCGAGTACTTTAAGACATTCTGTGCAGTACTTCCGAACTGCAAGTTCTATCCGATGCAGAAAGCTGAGTGGATGGATGTAAGAAATGGTGTTATCGATGTTGAACAGCAGGTTTGCAACGGAACACTCGGTGCCCAGGAAGCGCTTGATAAGCTTCAGGAATCTGTTGCTAAATAACAGGATCATATGGTAAGTTTTCGAGGGGCCGAATTGCTTCGGCCCTCGATTTATCTAAGCTGAGCGGTAAAACAGTAGTTTTATAGTTATCTAAGGAGGCGTGGCAATGAAGAAAAAGACGCTGACAGCGTTTCAGCCGTATGTCTGGTTACTGCCGAGTGTGGTACTTATGGTAAGTATGATCTTGATACCGATCATTTCGGTGTTTAAGATTTCATTTTCCGACGTTGGCCGAAGCGGCCTGGTAAAAGGGCTGAATGGCGTCCAGAATTATCTGGAAGTTTTTGAAGAGCCGGTATTCTGGCATACGCTGCAGAATACGATTATCTGGACAGTAGTGGTAGTTGGCGTATCTACCGTTTTTGGTTTTGTCCTGGCGATGGTTTTAAACCAGGAATTTCGCGGACGTAAATTTGTCCGTGCGGTTGTTATCTTTCCGTGGGCGACAGCCCTGATCATCCAGTCGGTTATCTGGAAATATATTATTAATGCGGATTATGGATCACTGAATGTCCTGTTAAAAAAGATCGGGCTGATTGATGGTTTTGTGAACTGGACGCAGACGGCAGGTTCCATGTTCGCGTGGGAATGCTGGGTAGGTATTTTTGTTACATTCCCGTTCGTTACCTTTTGTGTGCTTTCGGGACTGCAGAGTATCGACGGTTCGTTGTATGAATCAGCATCCGTTGATGGTGCCAGCTTCTGGCAGAAGCTTTTTAAGATCACGCTGCCGTTAGTAGCGCCGAGCTTAACGGTTTCAACAGTATTGAATATTATTTATGTATTTAACTCTTTCCCGATCGTCTGGACGATCTCCAAAGGCGCTCCGGCAGATCAGACACATACATTGGTTACCTATTTGTATAAACTGTCATTTACGGACGGCAAGGGCGGCCATGCCGCTGCGGTATCCGTTATCGGCTTCGTTATATTAGCGTTCTGTGCCAGCATTTATATGATTCTGTCACTTCGCGGAGAGGAGGAGAGTTAATATGTCGGCAAAAAGAAAATCATGGCAGACAATACTTTTGTATGTGTTTGTTGTAATCCTCTGCGTCCTTATCCTGTATCCTTATCTGGTCATGTTCATCACAGCGCTTAAGGATAAGAAGGAGATGTATGCGATAGATCATATCCTGCCGGAAGTGTGGCGGTGGTCCAACTTTAGTGATATCTGGACGGCAGCTCCGGTATTCAAGTACCTGGCCAACTCGATGATCATAGCAGGAGGCGCTACGCTGCTCGCTATTTTATGCGGGATTCCGGCGGCTTACGCTCTTGCCCGTATGAGATTCAAAGGAAAAGGAATCTTCATGGGTGCGGTGATCATGAGCCAGATGTTCTCGCCGGTAGTGCTTTTGGTCGGCATTTACCGGATGATGGTCAACATCGACCTGAATGATACGATCCTTGGCCTGATCCTTTTGAATGCGGCGTTTAACCAGGCATTTGCGATCTGGCTTCTGCGGGGTACGTTTATGGGGATTTCCCCGGAGATGGAACAGGCGGCGAAGATCGACGGCTGCGGGACAGTGAGGGCATTGATCAAGGTGCTCCTTCCGATGGCGGCGCCTGGTATTATCACCACATTGATCTTTGTGTTTATCAATGCATGGAATGAGTATACGATTGCCCTGACGTTGATTTCCACGGATGTATTCAAGCCGATAACCGTTGGTATCAATGTATTCTACGGATTTAACTTTATCCAGTGGCAGTATCTGTTTGCAACATCGCTGTTTGCGACGATTCCTGTTGTTGTTCTGTTCCTTGCAATTGAAAAGCATCTGGTTGCGGGACTTACATCCGGCGGTGTAAAAGGTTAGACAAAGAGGATTTTAAGCTTATCCAGGCTTTCGGACAGACGGGGCGGATAAGCTTTCCTTTTCCTATGGCTTTGTGAAATATGAAAATCAGAAGACGAGATATTATGGAGGTAGAGTGATGGATAAACCAGTATTGGTCATTATGGCGGCAGGCATGGGCAGCCGTTACGGAGGACTTAAGCAGATAGACCCGGTGGATGACGAGGGGCATATTATCATGGATTTTTCCATGTATGATGCGAGGAAAGCCGGCTTTGAGAAGGTTGTATTTATCATAAAGAAAGAAAATGAGAAGGACTTTAAGGAGGCTGTGGGAGATAGGATTTCCAAATACATGGAAGTGACCTATGTATTCCAGGAGATCGGCAATATCCCGGATGGGTATGCCGTGCCAAAAGGACGGGTGAAGCCCTGGGGGACAGGCCATGCGATCCTCTGCTGCAGCGAAGCAGTCAGCGGTCCGTTTGCGGTGATCAACGCGGACGATTATTACGGGGCGGAGGCGTTTAAGCTGATCTATGATTATCTTGCGGCCCATGCGGATGATGATAAGTACCGCTATACGATGGTCGGCTACAAGCTCGGCAATACGGTGACGGACAATGGCCATGTTGCACGCGGGATCTGTGAGATGAATGAGCGGGGAGAGCTGGTGGCTATCCATGAGAGAACCCGTATCGAGAAGCGTGACGGCGGTATTGCGTATACGGAGGATGACGGGGCGACGTGGGTTGCGGTGCCGGAGGATACGATCGTATCTATGAATATGTGGGGCTTTACCCGCAGTATCTTAGGGGAGCTTAAAGATAGGTTCCCGGCATTTCTTGACAAGGGTATAACCGAGAACCCGATGAAATGCGAGTATTTCCTGCCGGCAGTGGTCAGCGATCTTTTGGAGGAGGACAGGGCTGCTGCTGCAGTGCTTACGTCCGCGGACAAATGGTACGGGGTGACCTATAAGGAAGATAAGCCGGTTGTGGTCGCTGCGATTCGGAAGATGAAGGACGAGGGATTGTATCCCAAGAATCTCTGGGAGGAAAAATAATGGCACAGTTAACTATAGAACAGAGAGCTGATGTAGTTAAACATTTCCAGTATGAGGGAGCACTGGTTGATTGTAGACCTTACGGAAGCGGCCACATTAATGATACTTATCTGCTTACGTTCGAGATCGCGGAGATGGGGCATATCAAGGTTATTCTCCAGAGGATGAACAGAACTGTCTTTGCAAAACCTGTAGAGCTTATGGAGAATATCACCGGGGTGACGTCGCATCTTCGGAAGAAGATCGTGGAGCACGGTGGCGATCCGGAGCGGGAAACGCTGAATGTGATACCAGCGGTGGACGGGAAGCCTTACTATCAGGATTCACTCGGGGATTACTGGCGGTCATACAAGTTTATTACCGATGCGACCAGCTATGATAAGGTGGAGAAGTCAGAGCATTTTTATCAGAGCGCGGTGGCGTTTGGTAATTTCCAGCGGCTCCTTGCGGATTATCCGGCGGAGACGCTCCATGAAACGATTGAAGGGTTCCATGATACAAAGGCGCGGTTTAAGGTCTTTAAGGATGCGGTGGAAAAAGATGTCGCAGGCCGGGCTTCCAAGGTGAAAGACGAGATACAGTTTGTGCTGGACAGGGAGGACACGGCTAACTATTTTGCTGATCTTTTAAGCCGTGGGGAGGTGCCCCTGAGAGTTACGCATAATGACACGAAGCTTAATAATATCATGATTGATAATAAGACCGGGAAGGGCATCTGCGTGATCGACCTGGATACGGTCATGCCCGGATTGGCAGTCAATGATTTCGGTGATTCCATCCGTTTCGGCGCCAGCACGGCGGCCGAGGACGAGACGGATCTTGACAAGGTGTCCTGCAGCATGGAGCTTTTCGAGCTGTATGCGAAAGGCTATATCGAAGGGTGCGGAGGAAAGCTTACAAGGCAAGAGATTGAGTTGATGCCTATGGGCGCGAAGGTGATGACTTTCGAGTGCGGGATGCGCTTCCTGACGGATTATCTGCAAGGAGATACGTATTTTAAGATCCACAGGGAGGATCATAACCTTGACCGGAGCCGGACACAGTTTAAACTTGTTGAAGATATGGAGCGCAAGTGGTATACTATGAAGGAGATCATTGAAAAATATAATAATAGCTTGACGTAGGAAGGTTTGATACCGTTAGGCAGGTCAGGAGGGATTAAAGATGGCAAAAGTATTAATTACCGGAGGAGCGGGATATATCGGAAGCCATACCGCTTTGGAGCTTTTAAACACGGGATATGAGGTTGTCGTTTATGACAATCTGTCCAATTCATCGGAGGAGTCGCTGAAGAGAGTAGAGGAGCTGACCGGTAAAACTGTGAAATTCTACGAAGGAGACGTACTGGATGCGGCGAAGCTTACCGAGATGTTCGAAGCGGAAGGGATCGACGCAGTTATCCACTGCGCAGCGCTCAAGGCTGTGGGCGAATCGGTGAGAAAGCCATTGGAATACTACCGTAACAATATCAACGGTACGCTTACGCTTATGGACGTGATGAGAAACGTCGGAGTTAAAAATATCGTGTTCAGTTCTTCGGCTACGGTATATGGAAGCCCGGAGGTTATGCCGATCACGGAGGACTGCCCGAAAGGACAGTGTACGAACCCGTATGGGTGGACAAAGTCTATGATGGAGCAGATCATGACAGACTTACAGAAGGCTGATCCGGAGTGGAACGTGATCCTTCTGCGCTACTTCAATCCTGTAGGAGCGCACAAGAGCGGCCGTATCGGAGAGGATCCGAAGGGAATCCCGAACAACCTGATGCCGTATATCACGCAGGTGGCTGTAGGCAAGCTTGAGAAGCTGGGTGTATTCGGCGACGATTATGATACGCCGGATGGAACGGGTGTGCGTGATTACATCCATGTCGTTGACCTGGCAGTCGGACATGTAAAGGCTATTGATTATATCCTGACGAACCCGGGACTTGATATTATCAATCTCGGGACAGGAGTCGGCTATTCGGTCCTTGATATGGTAAAGGCGTTTTCCAAAGCATGCGGTAAAGATCTGCCGTATGAGATCAAGCCGAGAAGAGAAGGAGATATCGCGATGTGCTACGCTGATCCGGCTAAAGCGTTCAAGGTGCTTGGCTGGAAGGCTGAGAGAGGACTTGATGAGATGTGTGAAGATTCCTGGAGATGGCAGTCCCAGAATCCGGATGGCTATAACGCATAAGAGAGTTTTGGAGGGTTTGGCTCCGCTTTGCAGAGAGAGGCTGCAAGGCGGGGCCTTTATATTGTGGAAGAAGGATGTGTGAACTGGAATCCTAAAATCTTAATTTTCTTGCTGCTTAGGTGCCTCGGCTTGCATTAACACAGAAAAGTGATATAATAGATAAGAAGTGTGTGCTTTTGCCAGCCAAGGGCATGAGAAGAAGTCATAAGGAAAAGGTTGAAGGAATCATGAAGAAAAAGCAGGAGGATCAGGTACGCCTTAAAGGGCAGCTCAGATTGTATATGCAGCTCCCGATGGTTATGGCGATTTTGCTGATTGCAGTGAATATCTGGATATTTAGCATTGACCGGCGTGCGGGGATGGTGATGTTTATCTTCGTCATCGTCTATATCGGTATGATTATATTTCTGTACCTGTATGGCAGAGCGGGGATCTTGAAAGATCTGGTAGAATTTGCGGCGCAGTACGGGATTGTGCAGAATACACTTCTTAAGGAGCTGGCGCTTCCTTATGCGATCCTTTTGGAGAATGGGAAGATTGTCTGGCTGAATGACCAGTTTGAGCAGATCTTGGGCAAGAGAGTCGGCGAAGTCTATATCAGCAAGCTTGTGCCGGAACTGAATTCCAGTATTTTCCCAAAAGAGGAAAATGACATCGTAGAGATGGATGTCTATTATGAGGATAAGGAGTACAAGGCAGAGCTTCGGAAGGTATCGGTAGAAGGGTTTAATGAGACTGGGCGCTTGATGGAGCTTCCGGGGGGCCGGGAGTATTTTATCGCGGTGTATCTTCAGGATGTAACGGAGCTAAATCGGTATATCCGTGCCAGCGAGGAGCAGCGGCTGGTGGCCGGGCTGATTTATATTGATAATTATGACGAAGTGATCGACAGCGTGGAAGAGGTGCGCCAGTCGCTTTTAATCGCTTTGGTTGACCGGAAGATCAACCAGTATATCTCTAAGGTCAACGGGATCGTCCGCAAGATGGAGAATGACAAGTACTTTATCGCGGTCCAGAAAGCGGGCTTTAAGGAACTTGAGAATGATAAGTTCTCTTTGCTTGAGGATGTGAAGTCTGTCAATATCGGCAACAGTATTCCGGCTACCTTGAGTATCGGCCTTGGACTGAGCAGCAATATGTATTCCCAGAGCTATAACTATGCCCGTGTTGCTATCGATCTGGCTCTTGCCAGAGGAGGTGACCAGGCGGTGATCAAGGACTGCAGCGGTATCACCTATTACGGTGGCAAGCGGGAGCAGACGGCTAAGAATACCCGGGTTAAGGCGCGGGTTAAGGCAGAGGCGCTCCGTGAGTTTATGACGGTGAAGGACGAGATCTTCGTCATGGGGCATAAGCTTACGGATGTAGATGCGCTGGGCGCGGCGATCGGTGTGTACCGTGCGGCCAGGATGCTTGAGAAGAGGGCGCATATCGTGATCAATGAGGTATCGGCATCGCTTCGGCCGCTCTACAGCTCTTATGAGAACAATCCGGATTATCCAGAGGATTTATTCCTGACGTCCGCGGAGGCGCTGGAGATGGCGAACGAAAGCTCCATGGTCATTGTCGTGGACACGAACCGGCCGATGATGACGGAGTGTGAGGGACTGCTTAAGATCAGCAAGACGGTGGTCGTCCTTGACCATCACCGGCAGAGCGCGGATAATATTGAGAACGCGGTTCTTTCCTATATTGAACCGTATGCGTCCTCGGCATGTGAGATGATCTCCGAGGTTCTGCAGTATATTGTGGATGATATCAAGATCCCGAAGCTGGAGGCGAGCAGCCTTTACGCCGGGATTATGATCGATACGAATAATTTTGCCTACAGGACCGGAGTGCGGACCTTTGAGGCGGCTGCATTTTTAAGAAGATGCGGGGCGGACATCACACTGGTGAAAAAGATGTTCAGGGATGATATGGAATCGTATCAGGTGAAAGCGGCCATTATCAGCAGCGCGGAAGTCTTCTGCGAAAAATACGCGATTGCCAGGAATCTCTGCTCGAATGTGGAGAGTCCGACGATCCTTGGCGCTCAGGCGGCCAATGAGCTTCTGGAGATCAATGAGATCAAGGCTTCCTTCGTCCTGACAGTGTATAACGGCAGGATATATGTCAGCGCCCGTTCGATTGATGAGGCGAATGTGCAGGTGATCATGGAAAAGCTTGGCGGCGGCGGCCATATCAATGCGGCCGGGGCGCAGTTTGAGCATACCGACATCGAGTCTGCCGTGGAGGATGTCAAGAGAGTGATAAGGACTATGTTGGAGAAAGGGGATATATAGATGAAAGTAATTTTAAAAGAGGATGTTAAGTCCTTAGGGAAAAAAGGTGAGATTGTAGAGGTCAGCGACGGCTACGCAAGGAATTTTATCTTAAAGAGAAATAAAGGCGTTGAGGCCAACGCGAAGAACCTCAATGACCTGAAGCTTAAGAAGGCGAATGACGATAAGCTTGAGAAGGAGCAGTATGAGGCTGCAAAGGAGCTTGGGGCTAAGATTGAAGCAGGAAAGATAGAAGTGTCCATCAAGACCGGCGAGGGAGGAAAAGCATTTGGCTCTGTATCCTCCAAGGAGATCGCGGCAGAAGTTAAGTCTCAGATGGATCTTGAGATAGATAAGAAAAAGATTGTCCTTAAGGAAGCGATCAAAGCACTCGGAACGTTTAAGGTTCCGGTGAAGCTTCACCCGAAGGTGACCGCGGAGCTTACGGTTAATGTAACAGAAGAAGCGTAGGAGGAACAGCGGATGGAAGAGGCGCTCATCAAAAGAGTCATGCCCCACAGCATAGAAGCTGAGCAGTCTGTCATAGGCGCCATGCTGATGGATAAGGATGCGATTCTCGCTGCGTCGGAGATGATCAGCGGGCAGGATTTTTATCAGAATGCGTATGGTGTCATTTTTGATTCTATCGTGGAGATGTTCAACGAGGGAAAGCAGATAGATCTGGTGTCGCTCAAAGAGCGGCTTAAGGAGAAGGATGTTCCGCCGGAGATTGCAAGCCTGGAGTTCATGCGGGATATCCTGGATATTGTGTCAACCTCGGTGAATGTCCGGCAGCATGCAGAAATTGTCTCGGACAAGTCTATGATGCGCAGGCTGATCAGGCTCAACGAGCAGATAGCGAATACCTGTTACGCGGGAAAGGAGCCGCTTCCGGTGATTTTGGAAAATACGGAGAAATCGGTCTTTGAGCTTTTGCAGAGGCGTAACAGCGGAGAATATGTCCCGATCAAGCAGGTGGTGTTAAACGCCCTTGAGCGTATCGAAAAGGCGGCGAAGAGCAAGGGAGTCGTCACGGGGATCCCTACGGGATTTATTGACCTGGATTACAAGCTGTCGGGGCTTCAGCCCTCGGATCTGATTCTGGTGGCGGCAAGGCCGTCCATGGGGAAGACCGCATTTGTGTTAAATATCGCGCAGTATGTTGCTTTTAAGAAGGAGAAGGGGGTCGCCATATTCAGCCTCGAGATGTCGAAGGAGCAGTTGGTGAACCGGCTGTTCGCGCTGGAGTCCCAGGTGGATTCTCAGGCGCTGCGTACGGGAAACCTTAAGGATTCCGACTGGGAGAAGCTCATCGAGGGCGCCGGGATCATCGGAAAGTCTAACCTGATCATCGATGATACGCCGGGCATCTCTGTGTCGGAACTTCGGTCCAAGTGCCGGAAGTATAAGCTTGAGCATGATATCCAGCTTATTATCATCGACTACCTGCAGTTGATGTCAGGAAGCGCCGGAGGGCGCTCTGAGTCCAGGCAGCAGGAGATTTCCGAGATTTCCCGTTCACTCAAGGCACTTGCAAGAGAGCTGAACGTTCCGGTCATTGCTCTGTCCCAGCTAAGCCGTGCGGTGGAAGCCCGGCCGGATAAGCACCCGATGCTCTCGGATTTGCGTGAGTCGGGAGCCATAGAGCAGGATGCGGACGTGGTGATGTTCATCTACCGTGACGAGTATTACAACCGGGACAGTGAGAAGAAAAAGCAGGCGGAGATTATGATCGCAAAACAAAGAAACGGCCCCATAGGGACCGTTGATCTGGCCTGGCTTGCGGATTACACGAAGTTTGCTAATCTAAGCAGGCAGGAATAATTTTTTCAGTAATGAGGCTGGTCCGCTCTCGGCGGCAGATTTCCGGAAGGATTGCTGCTGTCTGATGAGCTGGTCCAGTTTTTTGAATTCCTCCTCTTCCTGGCGTTCTTTTGCATCCAGGAGGAAGGACATCTCCTCGCTGATCATCTGCAGCAGTACCTCATTGTTGTTCTGCAGCATCCGTTTGAAATGAAGCTGGTCGCGGGTGCGTTTAAGGTCTGGAATCAGTGCTTTTAATTCGGCATACGGAATCCCCTGTTCATAGAGTTCTTTGATACAGTCAAAAAGCCGGGTGTCATCCTTTGTTTCGCGTTTCAGTTGTTCTAATGCTTTGTTCATCGCTGGAAATTCCCCCTTATTGTGATAGCTTGTCCGTTACGGCGAACCTATCATAGCATGTCCGGGGTGAAAAAAAGGTCAAAACCGGTCGGCGGAAAATAAAAAACATTGCCGGAACCAGACGGGTCGGGCAATGCTTTTTATGTTTGTATTTGATTTAATCTCTTATGCCTCTTCGATAGCTCCTGTTGGGCACTGAGCTGCACATGTACCGCAATCAACACATTCGTCAGCGTTGATCTCATACTTTCCGTCGCCTTCTACGATGGCGCCGATTGGACAAGCCCCTGCGCAAGCACCACAAGCTACACATTCATCATTAATTTTGAATGCCATAGGTATGTACCTCCTTTATAAGATGTTTGACATAAAATTTTGCCTGTGTCTATCATAATACAAAAATGCAAAATATACAAGGGAAAAATGGACATGTATCGGGATATAGGCAATTCTTCGCAAATTTTAAGAAAAATTTCAACATTTTTTCACGAAAGTAGTGTATAGTATTCGGTGGCTGATGAAGAAATATCAGGCAGATGGGAGAGCGATGATGAAGATGAGAAAGAGTATTTTCGGTGTTATGCTGTGTCTGGTACTGGCTCTTTCGGCGTGTTCCTCAAAAGATGAGCCAAAGGAAGAACCGCAGGGCACAGAGAATATTGGACAGACAGACAGCGCGGAAGATGAGGAGAAGGAGCAGAAGGAAAAGAAATATCAGGCGAAGCTTGACGCGGTAAGTCCGTCGGCCTATCGTGAAGCTAACGGACTTGCGCTGGAAGAGGGAGCATATATATCGGTTATCGGGAAGACGAACGGGACGGCCTTCTGGGACGAGGTGAAAAAGGGGGCTGAACAGGCTGCTGAAGATCTCAACGAAGCTTTGGGCTACGAAGGCAGTGCGAAGGTTAAGGTGACCTACAACGGCCCGTCGGAAGCGGAGAATATCGACGAGCAGGTGAATATATTGGATGAAGAGCTGGCGCGGTACCCGGTGGCGGTAGCCATTGCCATAGCGGACGCGAAAGCGTGCGAGGTACAGTTTGACCTGGCAGCGGAAAACAATATTCCGGTAGTTGCCTTTGACTCCGGAAGCGACTATAAGGGACTGATGGCCATGGTGTCAACAGACAATGAAAAATCTGCGAAGGAAGCGGCGCAGCACATGGCAGAAGCGGTGGGGGCCGGCGGTGAGGTCGTCGTGCTTTCCCATGATTCCAAATCGAAGACGGCAAGCGTCAGGGAGCAGGTATTTGCCGGGACGATGAAGAGCGAATATCCGGATACGCCGGTGGCAGGCATTTACCGCCAGGATGAGATGAGAAAAATCATCTCCGATGAAGTGAATAAGGGCGCTTACCGGCTTGATGGCGGGGAGCCTTCAGAAACAGAACTTCCCGAGGAGGAGTGGATAAAGGAGGAAGAAATCACTAAGGAACAGATTATTGATTATATTCTGAAAAAGCATCCGGCAGTGAAGGGATGCTATGCGACAAACGGAGAATCCGTTGTCTCTGTAGTGGATGGGCTCGAACGGCTAAATATGGAAGGTGTGTCGGTGATCGGCTATGATGCTGACGCGGATGAGATTGAGGCGCTAAAAGCCGGGAAGATTGCCGGGACCGTGGTGCAGAATCCTTTCGGCATGGGCTATGCGTCAGTCATAGCGGCATCCAGGGCGTCTTTAAGTATGGCAAATGAGGCATATATCGACACCGGATATCTCTGGGTGACAAAGGACAATGTGGACAGCAAACAAGTTAAGCAGATGCTGTATTAACAGATAAAAATAATAACAGGAGGAAGATTAAGGAATGAACAGGGAACAAGCACATGAGATTTTGATGAAGTATATGAAGGGCGAGAATTATATCACCCATTCCTATGCGGTGGAGGCGATCATGAGAGGGCTGGCGAAGAGGCTTGCGCCGGACGATGTGGAATACTGGGGAATCGTGGGGCTTTTGCACGACCTTGACGAGGAGCAGTGCGACTGGCAGCATGATATGAGCGTGCACGGCCCGACGTCTGCAGAGATTTTGAGGAAAGAGGGTATCGAGGACAAGATATTGTTCGATGCTATCTGTGCCCACAATCCGAAGAATGGGACGAAGGCGAAGACGAATCTTCAGTACGCCATATTGGCGGCGGACCCGATGAGCGGTTTTGTGAAAGCAGTGGCGCAGATCTACCCGGATAAAAAGGTTGCCAGCGTAAAGCATAAGTCCGTGATGAAGCGCTTCAATGAGCTGCGGTTTGCCAAGGGCGCCAACAGGGACTATATGGAGATGATCGAGTTCACGGGGTTAAGTCTTGACGACTTGATCGACGTAGCGTTAGAGGAGATGACGGCGATCGCGGACAAGCTAGGGCTGTAGAAAAGACGAAAGAATCTGGATAAAAAGATTGAGAGGAAATAGTATGAAGTATGATTATCTGATCGTCGGGGCGGGGCTTTACGGAGCCGTGTTTGCCCGTGAGGCGGAAAATGCGGGGAAGAAAGTCCTGGTGATCGACCGGAGGGGCCATATCGCGGGAAATGTATACACGGAAGAGATAGAGGGTATCAATATCCATAAGTACGGCGCCCACATTTTCCACACGAATGATAAAGAGGTCTGGCAGTATGTGAACCAGTTTGCGGAGTTTAACCGGTTCACCAACTCCCCTGTAGCCAACTACAGGGGAGAGCTGTATTCCCTTCCTTTTAATATGTACACGTTCAATAAGATGTGGGGCGTGGTGACGCCGGAAGAGGCGGCCGAAAAGATCGAGGAACAGAGGCGTGCGGCAGGAATCCTGGAGCCAAAAAACTTAGAGGAGCAGGCCATCAGCCTTGTGGGGACGGATATCTACGAAAAGCTGATAAAGGGATATACCGAGAAGCAGTGGGGCCGCCCTTGCAGGGAGCTGCCGGCGTTTATCATCAAGAGGCTGCCGGTGCGGCTGACTTTCGACAACAACTACTTTAACGCGCTGTACCAGGGAATCCCCCGGGGTGGTTACACGAAGATGGTGTCGAATATGCTGGAGGGCATAGAAGTCCGGCTTGGCGTGGATTACCTGGAGGAGAAAGAAGAGCTGGATGCGTTGGCAGACAGGATAGTATATACCGGGGCTATTGACGCCTATTTCGGATATAAGCTGGGCGTTTTGGAGTACCGCTCAGTGAGGTTCGAGACGGAGGTTCTTGACAAGCCTAATTTCCAGGGCAATGCGGCAGTGAACTATACGGATGCCGAGACGCCGTGGACGCGGATCATCGAACACAAGTGGTTCGAGTTCGGCACGCAGCCAAAGACGGTCATTAGCCGGGAGTACAGCTCGGAGTGGAAAGCGGGGGACGATCCTTACTATCCGGTCAATGACGGGAAGAATACGAAGCTGTATGAAGAATATAAGAAGCTTTCGATATCAGAGGAAAAGGTCATCTTCGGCGGACGGCTGGGGGAGTACCGATATTATGACATGGATGCGGTGATTGCATCGGCGCTTAAAATGTGCAGGAATGAACTCGGTAAATAGATGGTAAATTTAGTAAAATCAGTTGAATTTTCTCGCAGCTTATGGTACGCTATATATAATTGCTTAATATTATAATAACAGACATGGTAGTAACACTTTTACTTTCACGGCATCAATGCGCAGACATTGTTCTTTGAAATAAAACATGTAGAGGAAACCCTGTTTCAAGATTTGAGAGCAATTTGCAGCACTGAAACCAAGGCGGACATGATTGATAAGAGCGTGTTTTATTCAGGAACTGTCAAGGGCAGTGAGATGGAAAAGCAGGCTCTTTTCTTGCGCAGTTTTGCCGGATTTAAGATGTCTTATCTGTCTGGAATTAAAAATGAATATATAAGGATGATTTGGAGGATTATGAGATGGAAGAGCAATTGACATGGAATGATCGGTTCAATATCGGTGTCGACCATATTGACAAAGAACACCAGAAACTTTTCGGCATCATGAATAAGATGATCCGGTTTGGCGAGCAGCCGGAGAAGCATCAGTGGATCTGCGATGAGGGGATCAAATTTTTTAAGGCTCATGCGATGAAGCATTTTGCAGAGGAAGAAGATTACATGAAATCCATCAGATACGGCGGGTACACGACGCACAAACGCCTTCATGACAACTTCCGGGACGTTACTCTGCCGCAGCTTGAGTGGGAGCTTGAGCAGACGGGATATTCAGTGGCGGCGGTCAATCATTTCCTGGGGGTCTGTACGGGATGGCTCATCGGGCACACGCTCACGGAAGATCTTGCAATCGTAGGAGAAGGCGAGAGCAAGTGGGGAGAGCTTTTGCCGGAGGAAGAGCAGGCTTCTATGGGAGAGGCGATCACGCATCTGATCTACGATATGTTCCGGTTGAAGTCGCATATCATCAGCAAACAGTACGGCGGGGAGAAGTTTGGGAACGGAATCTACTACCGCCTGGAGTATGATGCTGATGAAGGCGGAGAGTGGGAGATTATTCTTGTGTTTGAGGAAAAGCTGCTTCTGAATACCGTCGGAAAGATGATAGAGACGAAGACCAGCAAGGTAGATTCCATGGTCATCAATGCGACAAGATATGCGGCGAGGCAGTTTGTGGAGAAGCTTAAGCGGTATTTCCCGTCTGCGGACATGCGCAAGATAAAGGCAGAGAACCTTTTGAACTACGAGCAGTTCCAGCAGGTGCTTGACAAAAAGAAACTGCAGTTCAGCCTTCTGTTTGATACGGGCGTAGGATACTTTGCTTTCTGTGTGAGCGCGCCGCATCTTATGGAGAAGGGCGTAGGTACAAACATTAAGGTGGATAATGCCATGGAAGAAATCGAGAAGTATCTTGCGCGCAATACGGTCGAGAATGAGGTGCAGCAGAAGAAAAAGAAAGTTCTTGTGGTGGATGATTCCGGCCTTATGCGCCAGGCGATCAAGCAGCTCCTGGAAAATGATTATGAGGTTGGCCTTGCCCAGTCCGGGATGGCGGCGATCAGAAGCATCACCCTTAACAGGCCGGATCTTGTACTCCTTGACTATGAGATGCCGGTCTGTGACGGAAGACAGGTCCTTGACATGATCCGCGCGGAGGAGGAAACAGCGGATATTCCGGTAATCTTCCTGACAGGAAGGGGCGATAAAGAGAGTATCCAGAAGATTGTTCCGTTGAAACCGGCGGGGTATCTCCTCAAGACCATGAAACCTGAGGAGATTAAGAAGAGTGTAGACAACTTCTTTGAGAAGCAGAAAGGTTAAAAACTGCTTGTAAAACAGGTGAAAAAACGCAAGAAAGCCCTTGACAACGGCGAAAAATCGTAATAAACTAATCTAGCGTGCATGGAGATGCATTGTGTCTCCATGCACTGATTCATACAGATGAATGCAACTTATTATTATCGTAGGAGGTGAAAAGAATGCCAACATTTAACCAGTTAGTAAAAAAAGGACGTCAGACAGCAGTTAAGAAGTCTACCGCTCCGGCACTTCAGAAAGGCTACAACTCTTTGAGGAAGAGAGCGACAGATGAGTCCGCTCCGCAGAAGAGAGGTGTATGTACAGCAGTTAAGACAGCTACACCAAAGAAGCCTAACTCAGCGTTGAGAAAGATTGCCAGGGTACGTCTTTCTAACGGTATCGAAGTAACGAGCTATATCCCGGGCGAAGGCCACAACCTTCAGGAGCATAGCGTTGTCCTGATTCGTGGAGGAAGAGTAAAAGACCTTCCTGGTACACGTTACCACATCGTCAGAGGAACACTTGATACCGCAGGTGTTGCCAAGAGAAGACAGGCACGTTCAAAATACGGCGCGAAAAGGCCGAAAAAGTAAGCTTTTAGTAAGCGCAAGCTGAAAGCGCCGCGCGAACTTAGAGATTACTTTGTTCTTCTGAACGCAGTGAAGAAGAACTTCCGCCAGAGGTGGTGAGAAGTCACAACAAGCTTAAAGCTCATAAAGTTTTGAAGAACAATCCAATATGAAGCAAAATGCTTCATTAAAAAAAGAAATATTCACAAACAGAACTATGATTAAAGTAAGTTGCAGGGAATATAGATACAGACCCGTATGCCCTGTGCACTGCACAGTATCATTAGAACGACACATGTGAGTACCGATGAATTATTCAAGATGTTTAAGGAGGGAAGGACCGTGCCACGTAAAGGACATACTCAAAAAAGAGACGTATTAGCAGATCCGTTATACAACAATAAAGTGGTAACAAAGCTTATCAATAACATTATGTTAGACGGTAAGAAGGGTGTTGCACAGAAGATTGTATACGGTGCGTTTGACAGAGTTGCAGAAAAGACCGATAAGCCGGCGATTGAAGTATTCGAGGAGGCGATGAACAACATCATGCCGCAGCTCGAAGTTAAGGCAAGACGTATCGGCGGTGCAACATACCAGGTGCCAATCGAAGTAAGGGCCGACAGAAGACAGGCGCTTGCACTTCGCTGGCTGACATTGTTCTCACGCAAACGCGGCGAGAAGACGATGCAGGAAAGATTGGCGAACGAGATTATGGATGCGGCCAATAATACAGGCGCAGCCGTAAAACGTAAAGAAGATATGCACAAGATGGCAGAGGCTAATAAAGCATTTGCTCACTACAGATTCTAGGAGGCAATAATGGCTGGAAGAGAATATCCATTAGAGAGAACAAGAAATATCGGTATTATGGCTCATATTGATGCTGGTAAGACTACACTCACCGAGCGTATTCTTTACTATACCGGTGTAAATTACAAGATTGGGGATACTCACGAAGGCACTGCTACCATGGACTGGATGGAGCAGGAGCAGGAGAGGGGTATCACGATCACTTCCGCAGCTACGACCTGTCACTGGACACTTGAGGAAGACGGGAAACCAAAAGCAGGCGCCCCGGAACACCGTATCAATATTATTGATACCCCGGGACACGTTGACTTTACTGTAGAGGTTGAGCGTTCTCTTCGTGTACTTGACGGAGCAGTAGGTGTGTTCTGTGCTAAGGGTGGTGTTGAGCCGCAGTCAGAGAATGTATGGCGTCAGGCTGATACCTATAACGTACCGCGAATGGCATTCATCAACAAGATGGACATTCTGGGCGCAGATTTCTACAATGCTGTTGAGCAGATCAAGACAAGGCTTGGAAAGAATGCCATCTGTCTGCAGCTCCCAATCGGCAAAGAAGATGATTTCAAAGGGATCATCGACCTGATGGAGATGAGGGCTTATATCTACAATGATGATAAAGGCGACGACATCACCATCGGAGAGATTCCGGATGATATGAAGGATGACGCAGAGCTTTACCGCTCAGAGCTGGTAGAGAAGATCTGTGATTTAGATGATGATCTGATGATGCAGTACCTTGAGGGCGAGGAGCCGTCCGTAGAGGAGTTGAAGGCTGCACTCAGAAAAGCAACATGCGAGTGTACTGCAGTTCCGGTTTGCTGCGGTTCTGCTTATCGTAACAAGGGCGTACAGAAGCTTCTTGACGCGGTATTGGAGTACATGCCTGCACCGACAGACATTCCTCCGATCCAGGGCGTGGATGCAGACGGCAACGACGTTGTAAGACATTCTTCTGATGAAGAACCGTTCTCAGCGCTGGCGTTCAAGATCATGACAGACCCGTTCGTTGGAAAGCTGGCATATTTCAGAGTGTACTCCGGTACGATGAACTCTGGTTCTTATGTGCTCAACGCAACGAAGGGCAAGAAGGAGCGTGTAGGACGTATCCTTCAGATGCATGCGAATAAGAGACAGGAGCTTGACAAAGTATATTCCGGTGATATCGCGGCAGCAATCGGATTTAAGTTCACGACTACAGGTGATACACTGTGTGCTGACCAGCATCCGGTTATCCTTGAGTCTATGGAGTTCCCGGAGCCGGTTATCGAGCTTGCGATCGAGCCGAAGACGAAGGCATCCCAAGGTAAGCTTGGAGAGTCTCTTGCGAAGCTTGCAGAGGAAGACCCGACATTCCGCGCGCACACCGACCAGGAGACAGGCCAGACGATCATTGCAGGAATGGGCGAGCTTCACCTTGAGATCATCGTAGACAGACTTCTGCGTGAGTTCAAGGTAGAGGCGAATGTAGGCGCACCTCAGGTTGCTTACAAGGAAGCATTTACAAAAGCAGTTGATGTTGACAGCAAGTACGCGAAGCAGTCCGGTGGACGCGGACAGTACGGACACTGTAAAGTTAAATTTGAGCCGATGGATGCCAACGGCGAAGAGCTGTTCAAGTTCGAGTCGAGCGTAGTCGGCGGAGCGATCCCGAAGGAATACATCCCGAAGATCGGCGAAGGTATCGAGGAAGCCATGCAGGCAGGTATCCTTGGCGGATTCCCGGTTGTAGGTATCAAGGCGAATGTTTATGACGGTTCCTACCATGAGGTTGACTCCAGTGAGATGGCGTTCCACATCGCAGGTTCCCTTGCGTTCAAGGATGCGATGAAGAAAGCTGAGCCGATTCTTCTTGAGCCGATCATGAAGGTTGAGGTTACGATGCCGGAAGAGTATATGGGCGATGTAATCGGCGATATCAACTCCCGGCGCGGACGTATTGAGGGTATGGATGATCTTGGCGGTGGAAAGATCGTGCGCGGCTACGTACCGCTTTCCGAGATGTTTGGTTATTCCACAGACCTTCGTTCCAGAACACAGGGACGCGGTAATTACTCTATGTTCTTTGAGAAATACGAGCCGGTACCGAAATCTGTGCAGGAAAAAGTATTATCAAACAAAAATAGCTAATTAAATAAGAAAAGGCTTGAAAAACTGCGGGATTTGAAATATAATCAGAGTTAGCCGAGTAAACGTATAATTAAAATATGCCATAAGAGGCACTGTATTTAAGGAGGATATTCATAATGGCAAAAGCTAAATTTGAAAGAACTAAACCACATTGTAATATTGGTACCATCGGCCACGTTGACCATGGTAAGACAACTCTTACAGCAGCAATCACAAAGGTTCTGTCTGAGAGAGTAGAAGGTAATGCAGCGGTAGCATTCGATAACATCGACAAGGCTCCGGAAGAGAGAGAGCGTGGAATCACGATTTCTACAGCTCACGTTGAGTATGAGACAGCTAACCGTCACTATGCTCACGTTGACTGCCCGGGACATGCTGACTACGTTAAGAACATGATCACTGGTGCTGCTCAGATGGACGGCG
>CANAPP010000036.1 GCA_947363565.1 uncultured Lachnospiraceae bacterium
GTCAGGAGAGATTCCTGCTGGCTGTTTTTTTGGAAAATACCATGGGGGGGGGGGGTATTATAGATAAAACCGATAAATAGAAATATTGATTATGATTATCAATTTAACATTTTTATGTTCGTATGATAGACTTATTGATAAGGAATATATTTTTCATATTGCAGATACAAAAGAAGAACACAGACCGTTGATGCAGTTGTTATGAATATAGCTGCACCGATGGCTGTATTTTTTCGGAGAACATTTCAGGAGAGGATTATATGTCAGCGAAAATTTCCAACAATACGAAGAACACTATGGATAAGGGCCAGCTCCAGAACCTGACCCGTCAGCAGCTTAAGGAACTGGAGGAAAGGAAGAAGACCGGATGGCAGAAGGCGCTTGACTGGATGATCATGCTGTTCCCTTTTGCCTGCGGCATTGCCGCGGTGCTGGAATATTGGATGATCCCCAACGGCGGCCCCAATGCTTCGCCCTATACATATGTCTGGTTTCTGGTGGTGCTTATTGGTGTGTATCTGATCTATTTTGCCTATTCGGTGCTGAAAAAGGTAAAGGGGGACAAAGCTGTCCTGGACATGCTGCGCTACCGGGCGCCGCTGCTTTCCGCGCTGTTTCTCCTGCTTGCGGGATATGATTACCTGACCCTTAAGACCGGGATCCTGACACAGCCCTTTGTGCCCTGCATGAATTCCATTATCAATATTGCGTGGATTGACCGGGCCTATCTGATCGAATGTACCCTGCATACGCTGAGGCTTTTGTTCCTTGGGTACTTTATCGGCATTGCCCTGGGGCTTGTGACGGGAATCACCTGCGGTTATTCGGAGAGGGTGCGCTACTGGATCAACCCGATCATCAAGTTTTTGGGGCCGATCCCTACCTCGACATGGATACCGATTGTCATGGTTGTGGCGACTTCGTTATTTAAAGGGGCAGTGTTCATCATCGCGCTTGGATCATGGTTTGCGGTGACTGTGGCTTCCATGACGGGGATCTCCAATGTGGACAAGGACTTTTTCGATGCGGCAAGGACCCTTGGGGCAAGCTCAAGGCAGCTCGTATTCCGTGTGGCGATCCCCCACGCGATGCCTTCTATCTTACAGGGCTGCACCCAGGCCATGAGTTCCGCCTGCGTGGCGATCATGATCGCGGAGATGATGGGAGTAAAGGCGGGGCTTGGCTGGTACATGAACTGGGCAAAATCCTGGGCGGCATATGACAAGATGTTTGCGGCGCTGTTCGTCATCTGTTTTATCTTCACGATTGTGACAAAGGCGCTGGATTTGATCAAACGACGGGTACTGAGATGGCAGATTGGAGTGGTGAAATAGATGGCAGAAAAACAAGTTTCTTTAGTGTTGGATAATGTGTCAAAGAGCTTTGCGAAGGTGGAAAATGACGAGGTGACCCACGCCCTTAACGCCATTGACCTGAGGATGGGAAGTGGTGAGTTCGTAAGTCTTGTGGGACCGTCGGGCTGCGGGAAGTCCACGATCCTGAGACTTGTGGCAGGGCTTATCATGCCTACCACCGGGAAGATCACCGTGGACGGGAAAGAGATTACGGAGCCGTCCCCGGAGCGGGGCATGATGTTCCAGAAATCCACCCTGTTCCCCTGGCTTACGGTGGAGAAAAATATTGCGTTCAGCCTGATGATGCAGGGAAAGTATAAGGGGAATGAAAAGAAGGTCGCGCATATGCTGGAGGTTATCGGCCTTGAGTCCTTCCGCGACGACTATCCGGGGCAGTTATCAGGCGGTATGGCCCAGCGGGTGGCGCTGATGCGCTCACTCATCAATGAGCCGGACATCCTGCTTCTGGATGAGCCGCTCGGTGCGCTAGATGCATTTACCCGTATGAACATGCAGGATGAGATACTCAAGATCTGGCAGGAGAAGGGGCAGCTTGCCCTGATGGTGACCCATGACGTGGACGAGGCGGTCTATATGGGGACGCGGGTGATCGTTATGGACGCGAATCCCGGCCGGGTGGTGGCGGATATCAAGATAGAAGAAGGGTATCCGAGAGACCGTTCTTCTGCGGCATTCGTGGAATACCGCAACGAGATACTGAACCGGCTGCATTTCGGCGGCAGAAGATAGCGGGATGGAAATCCCGGTATGGGCATGTTCCGAAAAACCGGAAGGAATCGCTTGTTCCCTGCGGTTTTTATGGATATATTTAAAACGTCACAAGAGAGGAGAAAAGTGTTATGAAATTTTTAAAGTTCAAACGGCTGGCAGCGGCAGCGCTGGCGGCAACGATGGTTTTCTCACTGGCAGCCTGCGGCACGCCGGGAGAGCCGGAGAAGAAAGATGAAGAGGGCGCAAAGACAGAAGCGCCGGCAGAGAACGAAGGATCGTCAGAAGCGGCAGACGCAGAGAAACCTGAAGCTGTCACCGACGAGGACTGGGCGGCGATGCAGAAAGAGCCGGTATTTGGAACAGAGCTTAACTATCTGTTCAACGGCGGCGCCTGTGTATCTGCAAAATATATGGCAGAGATACAGGGGTATTATAAAGAGTACGGCATCAACGCTACCTACATGGAAGGGGAATCTGTAGTAAATACAGTGGGAACCGGACAGTGCCTGTGGGGAACTGACCATATCGCTACCATGCTTGTCCCGGTGACAAACGGCGTGAATATGACCTTCGTAGCGGGGGCACATATCGGCTGTAAGTCAATCTTCGTTCCGGCAGACAGTGATATTAAGACTGTTGAGGATTTAAAGGGCAAGACCATTGCCATCCATGACGGTATCGGAAACTCCGACCAGAATATCACTTACCGTCTCCTTGATGAGTACGGCATCGACCCGACTAAGGAAGTGGAATATCTTGACATCGCCGACAGCGCGGCTACTGTAGCGGCTATGGAAAACGGAGAGGTTGACGCGTCCATTTTCTCGGATTATTTTGTACTTGCTAATTATAAGGAAGATATGCGGATGATCTGCTCGATCACTTACAGCCCGGAATTCCAGGATGAGCCTTGCTGTGTGACAGCTATGAACAACGATTTCATCAAGGAAAATCCGGTACACGCGAAATACGTGGTAAAGGCGATCAAGCGCGCGGGCGAGTTCAGCCGCCTGAATTCCAAGGAAGCAGTCCAGGCGATGTATGACACCGATAAGATGACCGGTGAGCAGGCAGACCAGCAGGTATTCTGGGACTCCCTCCACTTCGGCCTTTCCGATGCATTTACCGAGAGAGCGCTCCGTGAGATCGCGGAAGATTATATCCGTCTTGGAATCATCACACAGAAGGATATGACGGCTGACAAGGTGATGGAGATGGCCTGGAACCCGGTATGCCCGGACGCAGAGATCGAAGGGCTGACCGTAGGCGATCCGGTTGAGGCTGAAAATGCAGGCGTTGAAGTGAAGCAGAACGAGAATCCGGCAAAGGATGACAAGTTCGGGCTTTCCCAGTAAACAGGCAGACAGAACAGAACGAATTTACTCTCATCAGGTAAGGGTGCAGCTATTTTGGCTGCGCCCATTTTTGCTCTGGGGCGAAAATCTGAAAAAATTTAAAAAATTTCAGAAAAAGTGTCACATTTTCACTGCCTGGGTGATTATAATTATATAGAGGTACTGGCATGACGGGAATGGCTTCCCTAAGGCATGCCTGTATGGGCCAGGATAACAAGGACGAAAGAAAAGGAGTCAGCGGTGAAAAAAGTGATATTGTCAGACAGCCTTTTTAGGGAGGCTGTAATAAAAGCTTGTGAAAGAGAAAATGAGCTTATCGATAAGATGGCGGAGAAGGAACCGGAGCCTGGATTTTCCGAGAAGTTCCGGGAGAAGGTTATGAGACTGTGCGAAGATGCAGAGGATATTAAGGAAGCAGAGACAACAGTTCATCCGGCCAGGAAGATTTCCAGGATGAGCCTGAGGATAAAGATTGTCCTGATCGCCGCGATCATCATGGTCTTCGGCTCTATGACTGTTGTGGGGACAGATCCGATGCATCAGATGACATTTAAGATGTTTGAGGTCGGCTTCCCGAATCATACGGATATTACGTTCGGGGAAGAAGGCGGATCAACGATAGAGATCAACGAAAGCTCCGGGATCAGGACCTACGATCCGGCTGATTTCCTGAAGCGGCTTACGTGGGTGCCGAAAGAGTTTGAACTGGATACGGAAAGCGTATACCCGGACATGTGCGTGCTCGATCAGTTTTACGTATATATAGATCCGAAAGGGGAGTGGCATCAGATCACCTACACGCAGGCGGCGATTGAGAATTGCGGCGGCACATCCATCACCTCGGACGGAAAACCGGGAAAAGAGATATCGATATGCGGTGATACGGGTTACTGGTATACGGACGAAAGCGGGTACCGCAATATCGTGATGGAAAAGGACGGGCTGATGTATGTGATCGGCGGCAATGTGGAGACGGACATACTGGTACGGTGCCTTGCGTCCGCATTTGAGCGGGTGCCGGCAGATGAAGGCGGGATACCGCCCGCAGGGAATGCCGTGGCGGCCGGTTTCCCGAGGAAATTTAAGTGGCTGCCGGAAAACTATGTCCTGGAAAGTAAAGAAGAATATCCGGAATGGGCGGCTTATGAGTATCGTAAGGAGGGGACGTTATATGATTATATCAGATACGAGCAGATAAAGATCGACCAGAGCACATGGAAAGTCGCGGAAGACGGAAACCAGATAAGGGAAATACTGGTGGGCCCGGAACGGGCGTATCTGCGCACGGATGATGAGGGGAATTTTCCCAAGATCATTCTGGCAAAGGACGGCGTAGAGTACCGGGTCAGCGGTGACTGCGAAGTGGACGAGATGATCCGCTGCCTTGAATCGGCGCTGGACATGACGGAAGAAAACTGACAGAAAAAGGGAGACTGGCTATGCTTGCATTTTATTTGAGTGAATTAGAGACAAAGGATGATAAGGAGAAGTTTGAACAGATATATCTCAGCTATGGAAAGGAGATGTTCGCCATCGCAAACCGGATCCTCCGTGACAGGGAGAGTGCGGAAGATGCGGTCCAGGACGCATTTGTACGCATTATGCGTAATCTCGACAAGATCCAGGATATTTATTCGAAGAGAACGGCTAACTATATCCGGGTGATCGTGAAAAACAGGGCGCTTCAGATCTACAAACAGTACAGGAGAAGGGAAGTAACGGTGGAGGATTATCATTTCTTCCTGGAGGTGCCGGACAGCTTCCAGGATGTGGAGGGGCAGTTTGAGCGAAAGGAGCAGGCAGATATCCTGGCAGGCATGGTCCTTTCGCTGCCGGATAAGTACCGGGAAGTATTGTATCTGTACTATTATAATGAGCTTCCTTATGCCCAAATTGCGGGCATCCTGGATACGACGGAAGTAAATGTCCGTCAGATTGCAAGGCGCGCCAGAAAGATTCTTGAAGAAAGACTTACAAAAGAAAAATCTGAAAAAGCAAAGCTTGAAAAAGAAAAGATCCTGAAAAAGCAGATTTCCGGAAATAAAAATGAATGGGAAGGGATCTTAAGCACACATAGCCGGCAATTTCTGTAAAATATCTACAAAATATAGTAAATAAGCAGTTGACAAACCACATTTACATGATATAATTATCTAGGTGTGAATAGGGGTGATTGTATGATATTAGACCTATCCGGTGTCTTATCTGAACAGCATACGCCTGTGGGCGATACAGTCTCCTGCTCCATGGAGCGGATCAAGGTGGGTGGGAAGTTCTATCCCCTCCGCGCCAAAAGTGATGTCCACATTACGGTCAGGCAGGTGGAGGATCACCGTCTCAGGATTACAGGGACATGCAGACTGACGGTGGATATTCCCTGTGACCGGTGCCTTACGGCGGTTCCGGTGGAGTTCGACCTTGATTTCCAGCGGGAAGTTGAAAGCCCGGCTCCCGGTACGGTTTCAGAAGAGACAGATGAATTAGATGAGAGCAATTATATTGACGGATATCATCTTGACGTAGACAGACTACTCTATAATGAGATTTTAGTAGGATGGCCGATGAAAGTCCTATGCAGTGAATCCTGTAAAGGGATCTGCAGCATATGTGGTCAGAACCTGAACGAGGGTGCCTGCGGCTGCGAAGATATGGGTTTTGACCCCAGGATGTCAGTTATCCGCGATGTATTTAAGAATTTTAAGGAGGTGTAACCTATGTCAATTTGTCCAAAGAACAAATCTTCCAAAGCAAGAAGAGATAAGAGGAGAGCAAACTGGAAGATGAGCGCTCCGAATCTTGTGAAGTGCAGCAAGTGCGGCGGATTAATGATGCCTCACAGAGTCTGCAAGGCTTGCGGAAGCTACAACAAAAGAGAAATTATCCCGCAGGATTAATTTCAAAAAAGGCAGGTTGACAGAGAACCTTCGGATGAATGAGGGTTCTCTGTTATTTTTATCTGTTTATTCATACAAAAAGGGATTGAAAAATGGACATTTTTCGATTATAATAGATAATGAATGAAAAATGCCTAAAAGGGAACGGATGAAGTGAATGCGGATTTTATTCCGGGCAGTTCCTGAAAAATAAAAAGAGAGGGGTAAATCATGGGAAAGTCAATTAAAAGATCTGTATGGATAAGGGTGATTGTAATTCTCGTTGTAGTTGTTATCAGTGCGGTTTTTACAGTCAACGGCGTAAGGAAGATCAGAGTAGCCAGCCGTAACACGGAGAAGGCGACGGAGATCCACAAATTAGCACTGGCAGGAGAGAAAGCGCATTTTAGCTGGATTGAAAATCTTAGTTCTTCGATCAATCTCGGTACGGATTTTACCGGGAGTACGGATTTTACGGCCTGTGACTTGGGAAAATGGCTCTATGGGGATAGGTCAGCCATTGAGGATCAGGAGATAACTGCGCTCATGGACGAGATGATCCCGATCCATGAAGCAATTCATGAGTCAGCGGTGGAGATCCTTGAGCTGAACAAAACCAATCATCAGAAAGCACAGGAGATGTACCTGAATGAGACGAAGGTAAATGTCAGCAAGCTGGTAGGTGTTTTAGACAAGGTTATTGAGATCAGCGAGGCTGATACGGTAACTTATCAGACGACGCTTCAGCGCGCGATCACCGCGACAACAGCTGTTACGGTTGTTTCATTTATCATTAATATCATCGCATGTCTGTCACTGGTTACATACGTGATGTCAAGGATTGTCCGCCCGATCCAGATTATCACTGCGAACAGTCAGCTTCTTTCCCAGGGTAAGCTTGACTTTGAGATTGACGTGCCGAATAAGGACGAGATTGGTATACTGGCAGGAAGCCTTAACCAGGCGGCGAAGACGCTTTCGATGTATATCTCGGATATCTCAGTGAACCTGAATGCGATCGCCAGGGGCGATTTGACGACAGAGGCGGCGGATTTTGAATATGTTGGCGATTTTATTGAGATCCGTACTTCGACAGACGTGATACTTAAGCAGCTCAATGAGACAATGGCACAGATCCAGACGGTGGCTGTCCAGGTAGGAAACGGCGCTGATCAGGTTTCCAGCGGCGCACAGGCTCTGGCACAGGGTGCGACGGAGCAGGCAAATGAGATTGATAACCTGGTAAATACCGTGAATCTTGTCTCTGAGCAGATTAATGATAATGCACAGAGCGCCAACACAACAAGTACACAGGTCAGCCAGGTGGGCGAGCAGATCGAGCAGTGCAACCAGCAGATGCATGAGATGTCACACGCGATGGATAACATCAGCAGTTGCTCTAATGAGATTGGCCACATCATCAAGACGATTGAGGATATCGCTTTCCAGACAAATATCTTAGCGCTGAATGCGGCAGTTGAGGCTGCACGCGCGGGTACGGCAGGAAAAGGATTTGCTGTTGTTGCGGATGAAGTACGTAATCTTGCGGCGAAGAGCGGTGAGGCGGCGAAGAGTACGTCTAAGCTGATCGAGGAGACGCTGCGTGCGGTGGATAACGGTGTACAGCTTACAGAATCCACACAGAAGGCACTCAGCGAAGTTGTAGTAGGTGCGCAGGAAGTAGTCGCGCAGGTAACGGAGATTTCCAGGGCGTCCGTGAAGCAGGCAGATTCCATCGGTGGAATCAGCGAGGGAATTTCACAGATTTCCAGTGTAGTCCAGACAAACTCTGCAAGCTCCGAGGAGAGTGCGGCCGCGAGCGAGGAGCTTTCCAGCCAGTCCCAGGTGCTGCGTGACCTGCTGTCTAAGTTTAAGCTTAAAACTTCAGGTTTATATTAATATAGTACGTAGTATGAAAAAGCAAGGCTTGTGTCCTCTTCGGAGGGCGCAGGCTTTTTTTCGGATGCCGGGAGCGCGCAGACAGCAACAGACCGGAGGGTATGGTATCTAGTTTAGGTATATTTTTTTTAATAGATATTGATTTTTACAGTAAGGTCTAGTAGAATGAACCTAGCAATGCTAGGAGGGAGAAAGATGACAGAGATAACGAACATAGCGCTTGACGCTATGGGAGGGGACAATGCTCCGGCAGAGATTGTAAAAGGTGCTGTTGAGGCTGTTGAGAAGGAGCCTGCGATGAAAGTGTTCCTGATCGGGATACAGGAGGCCATCGAGAAGGAGCTGATCAAGTATCAGTATAATAAATCCCAGATAGAGGTGGTGCATGCATCCGAGGTCATTGAGACAGCTGAGCCGCCGGTGAATGCGATCCGGGGGAAGAAGGATTCCTCTATGGTTGTGGGGATGAAGATGGTCAAAAACAAAGCGGCAGATGCGTTTGTATCTGCGGGAAGCTCCGGGGCGATCCTTGTCGGCGGACAGGTGATCGTAGGCAGGATCAAGGGAGTAGAGCGTCCGCCGCTTGCGCCGCTGATTCCTACGGAGAAAGGAGTGACGCTCCTGATCGACTGCGGGGCGAATGTGGATGCCAGGCCGTCACACCTTGTGCAGTTCGCCAAGATGGGTTCGATCTATATGGAGAATGTCCTTGGCATCAGTAACCCGAAGGTAGGGATCGTGAACATCGGGGCAGAGGAAGATAAGGGCAATGCGCTGGTAAAAGAGACGTTTCCGCTCTTGAAGGAACAAAAAGATATCCGCTTTATCGGCAGTGTAGAGGCCAGGGAGATTCCTCACGGGCAGGCGGATGTTGTCGTGTGCGAGGCATTTGCCGGGAATATCATCCTGAAGCTCTATGAAGGTGTCGGGGCGGTGCTTGTTGGCAAGATCAAGGAAGGCATGATGGCTACGCTCAGGAGCAAGCTTGGTGCGCTTCTTGTGAAGCCGGCGCTTAAGCAGACACTTAAGCAGTTTGATGCCAGTGAGTATGGCGGAGCGCCTCTGTTAGGGCTTAACGGCCTTGTGGTGAAGACCCACGGAAGTTCCAAATCAAAGGAAGTGTGCAATACCCTTTTGCAGTGCGTAACATTTAAGCAGCAGAAAATCAATGAAAAGATCAGAGAGTGTATTCAGACGGATGCATAGATCCGCCGACAATAAAAAGGAAAAGGAGAAAGAGATATGGAATTTGAAAAGCTACAGGATATTATTGCAGATGTAATGAACATTGAGGACAAAGATATTATTACTATGGATACTACTTTTGTGGATGATCTGGGGGCAGATTCCCTGGATATCTTTCAGATTATTATGGGTATAGAAGAGACCTTTGATATTGAGATCGATAATGAAGAAGCGGAGAAGATCGCTACCGTAGGAGACGCTGCGGAGCAGATCCGTAATGCGACCAACGATTAGGCATGGTTTTGGTGTGAAAAAGCCCTGACGGGCTTTTTCATTTTGATAGATATTTAACGTGTTTTCCCAAATATTACAGAAAGGATCATAATGAACAGAGAGTTAAAAAAATTAGAAGAAAAGATAGGGTACCGGTTTCAGAAGTTTACGCTGTTAAAGAAAGCAATGATTCACAGCTCCTATGCGAACGAGATGCATCTGCCGAAATATGAGTGCAACGAGAGGCTGGAATTTCTCGGAGATGCTGTGCTTGAACTGATTTCAAGCGAATTTCTCTTTTTTGATGAGAGCAGGATGCAGGAGGGTGATCTGACAAAGCTTCGGGCAAGTATGGTCTGCGAGCCGACTCTGGCTTTCTGTGCGCGCCAGTTTGAGCTGGGCGAATATCTTCTGCTTGGGAAAGGCGAGGAGGCTACCGGGGGGCGTCTGAGGGATTCAGTTGTGTCGGATGCTTTGGAGGCGCTTATCGGGGCAATCTATATCGACGGTGGTTTTGCTAGTGCAAAAGAGTTTATTATGAAATTTGTGCTGAACGACCTTGAAAACCGCAAGCTCTTTTATGATAGCAAGACTATCTTACAGGAAACTGTCCAGGCTAATTTCAAGGAAGGGCTCCAGTACCGTCTCATCGACGAGAAAGGGCCTGATCATAATAAGTCGTTTTCTTCGGCTGTCTATATCGGGGACAGGCGGTACGGCACGGGCGAAGGGAGGACCAAAAAAGCCGCGGAGCAGGAAGCTGCATACCAGAGCATACTGATGCTCAGGGAAAAGAAGATAAAGTAGGTGCAGGATGTATTTAAAATGTATAGAAGTGCAGGGGTTTAAGTCCTTTGCCCATAAGTTAAGATTTGACTTCCACAACGGGATCACCGGCATTGTGGGGCCGAACGGCAGCGGCAAGAGCAACGTCGCTGACGCGGTGCGCTGGGTGCTTGGTGAGCAGCGGGTCAGGCAGCTCCGTGGTGGAAGCATGCAGGATGTGATCTTTTCCGGAACGGAGAACCGAAGGCCGTTAAGCTATGCCTCCGTGGCGATCACTCTTGATAATTCTGACCACCAGCTTCCGATCGAATACGAGGAAGTGACGGTGGCGAGGAAGCTGTACCGTTCCGGCGAGAGTGAATATCTGATCAACGGGAGTGTGTGCAGGCTCAAGGATGTCAACGAACTGTTCTATGATACGGGTATCGGCAAAGAAGGTTATTCCATCATCGGCCAGGGCCAGATCGACAAGATCTTAAGCGGAAAGCCAGAGGAGCGCCGGGAGCTTTTTGACGAGGCGGCGGGGATCGTGAAGTTCAAGCGCCGGAAGAATATGTCGGTGAAAAAGCTGGAAGATGAGCGCCAGAACCTTCTCCGGGTAAATGATATCCTGGCGGAGCTTGAAAAGCAAAGAGGGCCTTTGGAGCGCCAGTCGGAGAAGGCCAGGGAATTTTTAAAGAAAAAAGAGGAGCTTAAGACTTACGATATCAATATGTTCCTCCTTGAGACAGCGCGCATCGGGGAGCACATCACTTCCCTGGAGGGAAAGATTAAGGATACTGCGGAAGAGCTTGAGGGTGCCGGCAGACAGTATGACGGCATGAAGCAGGAGTACGAGACGGTGGAAGAGCAGGTGGATCTGATTGATGAGTCCATCGAGCGGGCGAAGAGCCAACTCAATGAGACGACGATGTTAAAGCAGCAGCTTGAGAACCAGATTGCCCTGCTCAAGGAGCAGATCCACAGTGCGCGGATGAATGATGAGCATTACGAGCAGCGGGCGGAGACGATAGAGACAGAGGTTTCCGAGCGGGAAGAAAAGCTTTCAGAGTTTGAAAAAGAGCGGACATTGATTCACGGGCAGCTTGGGGAGAGCCGGAGCCTGGAGAACAGTGCCAGAGAAGAACTGATCGCTGTGCAGACACGCATCGCCACATATACCGCGGACATCGAGAAAAATAAAGCGGACATCATGGAGCTTCTGAATAACCGTGCGTCCACTAAAGCAAAGATCCAGAAATATGATACCATGCTTGAGCAGATCCAGGTGAGGAAAAGCCAGCTCAACCAGCGCGTGCTAGAGGCCGAGATCCAGGCCGAGGGAGAGGAGGCTCTCCTTTCGGAGTACGAGGAAGAACTGAAGGTGGTGTCCGGGGAGATTGTCGCTCTCACGGAAGAGAGCAGTCGGTATGAGGAGAAGATTGAGCATATCCAGAAGCTTTTATCCCGGCAGACGGAGCAGTTTCGGATCGGGCAGACGGCTTACCACCGGGAGGAATCAAGGCTTGAGTCTTTAAAAAATATTACGGAGCGCTATGACGGCTATGGCAACAGCATCCGCAGGGTGATGGACCGGCGGGACAAGGAAAAGGGACTTTTGGGCGTCGTAGCGGATATTATAAAGGTAGAGAAGGATTATGAGGTCGCCGTAGAGACGGCGCTTGGGGGAAATATCCAAAATATTGTCACGGCAGACGAGGACACGGCCAAGCGTATGATCCAGTATTTGAAGCAGAATAAATTCGGGCGCGCCACATTTCTTCCTCTCACCGCCCTTAAGACTTATGGGGGGATTGGCCGGCCGGAGGCGCTTAAGGAAGAGGGCGTTGTGGGTACCGCGGACAGTCTGGTAAAGGTGGAAGACAGATATAAAGGGCTTGCCGCCTATCTGCTCGGGCGGACTCTTGTGGTAGACCATATCGATCATGGGATTGCTATTGCCAGGAAATATCGGCAGTCTATCCGAATCGTGACCCTGGAGGGAGAGTTGATCAATCCGGGAGGCTCCATGACCGGAGGTGCCTTTAAAAACTCCAGCAATCTCTTAAGCAGGCGGCGGGAGATTGAGGAATTTGAACAGACGGTCAGACAGCTCAAGCGGGAGATGGACGAGCTTGAGGCGGAGTCAGAGACATTAAGGAGCGAGCGCGCCGGGTACTACGACCAGATTGAAGTGGTGAAGCAGAAGCTTCAGAAAGCATACGTGATCCAGAATACGGCGAAGATGAATATCGAACAGGCGAAGGCGAAGATCCGTGCGGCGAAGAATATGTCAAATGATATCCGCGAGGAGGGCAGGCAGCTTGAAAGTCAGATTACGGATATCATGGACAATCAGGAATCCATTAGCGTGGAGCTTGACACTTCAGAGCAGTTAGAGGCTGACCTTTCCCTTAAGGTGGAGGAAGAGCAGACAAAACTTGATGCCGAACGGGAGATCGAGGCGGCGAAGCAGAAAGAGACAGAGGAGCTTCATCTTGCCTGTGCGGGATTGGAACAGAGATACGAATTCGCCTCCCAGAATGTGACACGTATCCGGGAGGAGCTTTTAAAGTTCCACGAGGAGATGAAGGAGCTTGAGGAAAATAAAGGCGGTACCTCCAAAGAGATCCAGGAGAAGGAGGAAAAGATCGCCGACCTTAGAAAGACGATAGAGGATTCCGGTGAGCTCTTTATCGAGATCGGCCAGGAGATTGAAAAGTTCAAGGCGCAGCGTGAAGACCTTAACCAGAAGCATAAAGCATTTTTACAGAAGCGGGAAGATCTCGCGAAAACGATGTCGGAGCTTGACAAAGAGGTGTTTCGGTTAGAGAGCCAGAAGGAAAGCTACGAAGAGGCATCTCAAAAGCAGATCAACTATATGTGGGAAGAGTACGAGCTTACTTACAACCGGGCGTTGGAGCTTCGCAATGAGAATCTTACGGACCTGTCCCAGATGAAAAAGCGCATTCAGGAGATCAGGAGTGAGATCAAGGCGTTAGGCGACGTGAATGTCAATGCTATCGAGGATTTCAAAAGCGTGTCCGAGCGGTATGATTTCCTCAAGGGGCAGCATGAAGATCTGGTAGAGGCAGAGGAAACCCTTGAGAAGATCATCGAGGAGCTTGACGTTGCCATGCGCAGGCAGTTCGCAGAACAGTTCGCGCGTATTTCCAGAGAGTTTGACCAGGTGTTCAAGGAATTGTTCGGCGGAGGAAAAGGGACGCTTGAGCTTATGGAGGATGAGGATATCCTGGAGGCGGGGATCAAGATCATCGCCCAGCCGCCGGGAAAGAAGCTTCAGAATATGATGCAGCTCTCTGGCGGGGAAAAGGCGCTGACGGCGATCGCGCTCCTCTTTGCTATCCAGAACTTAAAGCCGTCGCCGTTCTGCCTTTTGGATGAGATTGAGGCGGCGCTGGACGATAACAATGTCACCCGGTTCGCAAAATATCTGCATAAGCTGACAAAGAGCACGCAGTTTATCGTCATCACCCACAGGCGGGGGACGATGACGGCGGCGGACCGGCTGTATGGAATCACGATGCAGGAAAAGGGCGTGTCGACATTGGTATCCGTAAGTCTTTTGGAGGACGAACTGGATAAGTAATTTAGATTAGGGACAAACAGGTTACAAAGCGTGATGACCGATAGTGTGACAGAGAGATATAGATAGTGACAGGAGGCGTATATATGGCGGAAGAAGGATTTTTTAAACGGCTGATCTCTGGCCTTACGAAGACGAGGGATAATATTGTAAACAGCATGGACAGTATTTTTTCCGGCTTTTCCAATATTGACGAGGATTTTTACGAGGAGCTTGAGGAAGTCCTGATCATGGGGGACTTAGGCGTGCAGGCGACTTATGATATTCTGGATGACCTGAAAAAGAAAGTGAAGGAGCGCCACATCAAGCAGCCTGCCGACTGCCGGGAGCTCCTGATCGAGAGTATCAGGGAGCAGATGGAGGTAGGCGAGACAGCCTATGAGTTCGAGGAAAATACCTCGGTCGTGATGGTCATCGGCGTGAACGGCGTAGGCAAGACGACGACCATCGGGAAGCTTGCCGGGAAGCTTCGGGCCATGGATAAGAAAGTGATCATGGCGGCGGCGGATACATTCCGGGCGGCGGCAGGAGAGCAGCTCAAGGAGTGGGCCAACCGGGCGCAGGCTGAGCTTATCGGCGGCCAGGAGGGTTCTGACCCGGCGTCCGTTGTCTACGATGCGGTGGCGGCAGCGAAGGCAAGGCATGCGGACGTGCTTCTGTGCGACACGGCGGGGCGGCTCCACAATAAAAAGAACCTGATGGAAGAGCTAAAGAAGATGAACCGGATCATTGACCGGGAATTCCCGGGGGCGTTTCGGGAGACATTAGTCGTCCTTGACGCTACGACAGGGCAGAATGCGTTGCAGCAGGCCAGGGAGTTTGGTGAGGTGACGGACATTACCGGCATCGTCCTGACAAAGATGGACGGGACGGCCAAGGGTGGGATCGCGGTTGCGATCCAGGCGGAACTTGGAATTCCGGTGAAATATATCGGTGTAGGTGAGAGTATTGACGATCTGCAGAAATTTGACGCGGATAATTTTGTGAAGGCACTGTTTAGCGTGGATGAAAGGATCGCGGAGGAAAAAGAGGCTGCAGAAGAGTGAAGGGCTGCAGAATTTCACGCTTTGAGTGGGTACGCCTGTTGAGCGAGTGCCGGCAGAGCGCAGTATATTAAGGGAAAAATGCAGGAAAGATTTAGAGTATCTTGGAATCAGGAGGAATTAAGGATGCAGGAACTTTTATTGGAAAAATTTGAAGAGGCAAGTGAGATTGTGAAAGAGGTCACATTGCCGACAAAACTGGTATACAGTGAGAACTTAAGCAGGCTCACCGGAGGAAAGGTGTACTTAAAGCCGGAGAACATGCAGTGTACGGGCGCTTACAAGGTGCGGGGCGCTTACTATAAGATCAGCACGCTTTCCGAGGAGGAGAGGAACCGGGGGCTGATTACCGCGTCTGCGGGGAACCATGCCCAGGGCGTGGCTTTTGCGGCGCAGAAATTCGGCTGCAAGGCTACTATCGTTATGCCTACGGTGACGCCGCTCATCAAGGTGAACCGGACGAAGAATTACGGGGCGGAAGTGGTGCTCCACGGAGATGTATTTGACGATTCCTATGCTTATGCGGTAAAATTGGCAGAGGAGACCGGAAAGACGCTGGTGCATCCTTTTGACGACTTAGCGGTTGCTACCGGGCAGGGGAGCATTGCCATGGAGATCATCCAGGAGTTGCCGACGGTGGACTATATCCTTGTGCCGATTGGCGGCGGCGGGCTGGTGACGGGTGTTGCCACGCTGGCGAAGATGCTGAACCCGAAGATCAAGGTCATCGGGGTGGAGCCGAAGTCTGCTGCCAGCATGTCTGCGGCTTTAGAGGCTGGCGAGCCGGTGACGCTACCCAGCGCGAACACGATTGCAGACGGCACAGCCGTAAAGCGGGTGGGGGAGAATATTTTCCCTTACTGCAAGGAGAACATCGACCAGATCCTTCTGGTGGAGGACGACGAGCTTATCGGCGCGTTCCTTGATATGGTGGAAAACCATAAGATGATCGTGGAAAATTCGGGGCTGCTCACGATTGCGGCGCTGAAACAGCTTGAGCTGAATAAGAAGAAGGCTGTCGCGATTCTCAGCGGCGGAAATATGGATGTGACTACCATGTCCTCCGTTGTACAGCACGGGCTGATCCAGAGAGACCGTATCTTTTCGGTGTCGGTTCTTTTGCCGGATAAGGCAGGAGAGCTGGTGCGGGTGGCGACGACGATTGCCAATGCCAACGGCAATGTCATTAAGCTTGAGCATAACCAGTTTGTCAGCATCAACCGGAATGCGGCAGTGGAGCTTCGGATTACGATGGAGACATTCGGGACAGAGCATAAGAATGAGATACTTATGGCTCTTGAGAGTGAAGGGTTCCGCCCAAGAGAAGTTGGGGCGAAACTGTATTAAAGTGTGAATGCCCAGGGTGCCGGCTGGCAGGGGATTTCTAAATATTCCTTCGTCACCGCGCTCTCGCTCTGAAAAAACGCAGCAGACACTAGGCTCGGGAAAACCTCGCCAAGTGCTGGCGTTTTTTACGGGATTCCTTCAGGAATATTTAGAAATCCCCTGCAAGGAACGGCTGGGCTTTTCGGAGATTTGAAAATGCATAGAGACTGACAGGAGGTATGATTGTGGAGAAGATAAAGATGTTGAATCCGATTGTGGAGATGGACGGGGATGAGATGACGAGGATTCTCTGGAAGATGATCAAGGAGCATCTTCTGGCGCCGTTTGTTGAGCTGAATACGGAGTATTATGATCTGGGGCTTGAGCACCGCAATGCGACGGACGACCAGGTGACGGTTGACTCTGCCAATGCGGTAAAGAGGCACAAGGTTGCGGTGAAGTGCGCGACCATTACGCCTAATGCGGCGCGGATGGCGGAGTATGACCTTAAGGAGATGTGGAAGAGCCCCAACGGGACGATCCGGGCAATCCTGGACGGAACGGTTTTCCGGGCGCCTATTGTGGTGAAGGGGATTGAGCCGTGCGTGAGGAACTGGAAGAAACCGATCACTATCGCAAGACATGCCTACGGGGATGTGTACAAGAATTCGGAGATGAAGATTCCGGGAGCGGGAAAGGCGGAGCTTGTATTTACGGATAAGGACGGGCAGGAAGTAAGGGAGCTGATCCATGAGTTTGACGGCGAGGGGATCATCCAGGGCATGCACAATGTGGACCGTTCTATCGAAAGCTTTGCCAGGAGCTGTTTTAACTATGCGCTGGACACAAAGCAGGACCTTTGGTTTGCCACGAAGGATACGATTTCCAAAAAGTATGACCATACGTTCAAGGACATTTTCCAGGAGATTTATGACGCGGAGTATGACGAAAAGTTTAAGACGGCGGGGATTGTGTATTTCTACACGCTCATTGACGATGCGGTTGCCCGGGTGATGAAGTCGGAGGGCGGCTATATCTGGGCGTGCAAGAACTATGACGGGGATGTGATGAGCGATATGGTGTCCTCGGCATTCGGTTCTCTGGCTATGATGACTTCTGTGCTTGTGTCTCCGGAAGGGTACTATGAGTACGAGGCGGCTCACGGAACGGTGCAGCGTCATTATTATAAACATCTGAAGGGCGAGGAGACTTCTACAAATTCTGTGGCTACGATATTCGCGTGGACGGGCGCGCTTAAGAAACGGGGCGAGCTGGATGGAAATAAGGAGCTTATGGAGTTCGCGGACAGGCTTGAGAGGGCGACTATTGACACCATTGAGGAAGGAAAGATGACGAAGGATCTTGCGCTGATCACGACGAACACGAATCCGGTTGTGTTAAACAGCGAGGACTTTATAAAGGCCATTGCTGAGAGATTGTAAGGAAGGGATTCTGTATGAATATACTGATGATTAACGGTACGATGAGGAAGAGCTCGACGTATCGGCTCGCGAAGATGTTCGTGGAGAGAGTCACGTTATCGCAGGATATGGTTATTGAACTGTTTCTGCCCAAGGATATGCCGGAGTTTTGCCGGGGGTGCGGCCGGTGCATCACCCAGGGAGCGAAGAAATGTCCGGATTATCTCATTTACCTCAAACGTATCACGAGGCTGATTGACGAAGCGGATCTTCTGGTGTTTACAACGCCGGTTTATGTTTACCATGCAACAGGCCAGATGAAAGCGCTCCTTGACCATTACGGGTACCGGTGGATGGTGCACCGGCCTGAGGCATCGATGTTTAAAAAGCAGGCGGTGTGCTTTTCGACGGCTGCGGGCGCCGGTATGAAGAGTGCCCTTAAGGATATCACGGACAGCCTGAAATGGTGGGGTGTAGGCCGGATTTATACCTACGGTGTCGCGGTAAGGAGCATGGACTGGGATGAGATAAGTAAGCCCATTAAGGATAAGATCGATGAAAATGTCAACAGGCTTATGGCAAAGATCATCCATGACCGGGAGAAGGTAACGCCGTCTCTTTACGCAAGGGTGCTCTTTTATGCCATGCGGTATATGCATAGCCGCACGTTCATGCAGCAGATTGATACGGATTACTGGCGGGAGAAAGGCTGGCTTGGGGACAAGCGGCCCTGGGTGAGCGAGCGCCCGAAGGAGGAGCCAGAGCAGCTGGGGCAGCAGATGAAGCAGGCGGCGCGCCAGGGGCAGTCCGGGGGTCAGGAGCATTCTGGTATGCCGGGGCTTACCGAAGGATATGGGCATTCCGATGTGCCGGGTCTTACCGGGGGGGACGGACAGTCAGGTATGTCCCTTGCCGAAGATTATGGCCAGACAGATATGCCGGAACAGCCCAGGGAATCTGTACAGGCAGATATGCCGGAACAGCCTGGAAGTTACGGGCAGTCAGACATGCCGGGCCAGTACGCAGCTTATGTACCGGCAGGGCGGTCGGATGCATATACGGGTGAAGAATTTTCAGAGGTGCAGGATTTCCCGGCGGCCAAAGAGGAGGGGGCGCCGCAGTAATATGCAGAAATACGCGTAGGGGCGGCTCTCATACAGGAAACATACGGGAGAGGAGACAAAGCGATAACTCCTCTCCGCATTTTCATGCAGAAAAATGGTGGCAGGAAACCTGAACTGGCGGAGAAATAAGACGATTATGGTATGTTCAAGGGGGAAAGAAGATGGAGAAGATATTGCAGAAGGCGGTAGAAGAAGGAAAGAAAATGACTGCCCAGGGGAGGACAGCGACTTATATACCTGAGCTTGGACGGATGGATAAGAGTTATCTCGGGGTGTGCGTCTGTACCGGGGACGGGCAGTATTATCAATGGGGGGATGCCGATGTGCGCTTTACGATCCAGAGTATCTCCAAGGTGATCTCATTGGCGGTCGCCCTTGAGCGCTGCGGTTTTGCGCGGACCTTTGACCGGGTAGGCATGGAGCCTTCAGGGGATTCGTTTGATTCGCTGGTGAAGCTTGACTTGACCAGCGATTATCCGTCGAATCCGATGATCAATTCCGGGGCGATCGCTATCGCGAGCCATCTGGCATCGGAGGTGAGCTTCGAGGATGTGCTGAAGTTTACAAGGCTCCTTTGCATGGACGAGGAGATCACGCTCAACGAGAAGGTGTATCATTCGGAGATGGGGCATATTTCGCGGAATAAGGCGATTGCGTACTTGTTGGAGAGTAAAGGGATTCTGGAGAACAGTGTCGAGGAGAGCCTGAAGTTTTACGTGCGGATGTGTTCCCTTAACGTGACGGCCAAAAGCCTGGCAGGATTCGGGCTTGTCCTGGCATCCGATGGCATCCAGCCGGTGACGGGGAAACGTCTTTTACATAGCTGGGTCGTGCAGATCGTAAAGACGATCATGCTGACCTGCGGGATGTACGACGGCTCCGGAAAGTTTGCGGTGGAGGTGGGCGTACCTTCAAAAAGCGGTGTCGGTGGCGGGATCCTCTCTGTGGTGGATAAGCGGATGGGGATCGGGATCTTCGGGCCGTCCCTGGACGAGAAGGGGAACAGCATCGCGGGACAGTATGTGCTGCGGGAGCTGTCGGCGAAGATGAAGTTGCATATGTTTGCGGACAATGTGCCGGAATTTTAAGAAATCAGCGTGAAAAGGAGATAAAAATGGATATTTGCATAAAGAAGCTGCTGCCAAAGATGGTAGAGGATTTTTTGTACTATTTTGACCATGATGCATTTTCAGACCACGAGGAATGGTCCGCCTGCTACTGTCTGCAGAGCCATCTGAGCAGGGAGGAGGATGAAAGCTGCGTTTCGAAAGAGGAGCGCCGTCAGAAGGCAGAATATCTTGTCAGGCAGGGTGTGATGAACGGTTACCTGATTTATGACAGGGATAAAGTCGTGGGATGGTGCAATGCCGGGGATAAGGCAGATTACGGACCGGTTTGCGCGGATAGAGCTTTTTTTACTGACGAAACTTTGCGGGGAAGGATAAAAGTCCTGTACTGTATCGATATCGCGCATGATTATCGGGGAAAGGGACTTGCGAATCTTATCGTCGAAAGAGTTCTGGCAGACGCGAAGGAGGAGGGGTATTCTTATGTGGAAGGCTATCCTTTTCAGACACAGAACGTGATTATCAGTACAGAGGACCAGTCAGGCTCTATGAAAAATACGGATTTGAAGTTTATCGAAAACAGGATTGGTTCTATATCATGAGAAGGAAGATCAAGGCAGCGTAACTCTGCACAGATTTCAGGCGGCGGTATCAAGACCGCCGCCCTAGTTATTTGACGTATACGTTTTAGATGATCTTTAGATAAGCAGATCTTACGGGTTTTCTGCGGGATTCCTGAATCCTTAGATTGCCCGTGTATACTCCTTAAGCCACGCTTTTTCTTCTTCGTCAAGGTGCGGGCTTACAAGCTCATATACCTTTGCGTGGTATGCGTTGAGCTGTTCTTTGTCTTCCTTCGTCAGCATGTCCGGATTCACTGCGTCGAGGTCAATCGGTACATAAGTGATTGGCTCGAAACATAAGAACTGTCCGTACTCTGTCGTTTCTTTTTCGCAGACTAAAAGCTCATTCTCGGTACGGATGCCGTGGGAGCCTTCGATATAGATACCCGGCTCGTCGGTGATGACCATGCCCGGCTCGATGACTGCCTTTTCCCTCTCGCGGATGGCGATGCGGAATCCGCTTGGTGCCTCGTGGATGTTCATCAGGTAGCCCACGCCGTGGCCGGTCCCGTGGTTATAGTTGATGCCTCGCTCCCATGCGGGCATCCTCGCCAGGATGTCTAAGTTGTAGCCGCAGGTTCCGTGCATGAATACTGCCCTTGCGAGCCTTAAGTTGCACAGAAGTACGGTGGTGAAATCTGTAATCATCCGGTCGGTAAGCTTTCCGAAGGCAAATGTCCTTGTGATGTCGGTGGAGCCTTCCATGTATCCGCCGCCGGTGTCCGTAAGGAACAGGCCGTTGGTCACGACCGGAATATTTGTCTCCGGAGTAGCGGCATAGTGAACGATTGCAGCGTGTTCGCCGGAGCCGCAGATTGGCTCAAAGCTCTGCCACAGGTATCCTTCCTGCTCTTTCCGAAACTCTTCCAGTTTTTCAGCTGCGCTGATCTCGGTAATTTCGGTCTTCCCTACATTTTTCTTCAGCCAGTGCATGAACTTTGTGACAGCAACGCCGTCTTTTACATGGGCGTTTTTGATGTTCTTTATCTCGGTGTCGTTTTTCATGGCTTTCATAAGGACGGTCGGGTTCACTTTCTCGATGACCTTCGCCCCCTCGGGAAGATTGTTGTAGAGCGCGTAGTTGAGCCGTGACGGGTCTACTAAGATGGCGCTGTCTGCGCTAAGCTCATTTACATCCTCGTAGATAGCATTGTACGGACGGAGGGAAATGTTGTCTTTGGCGAGATTTTCCTTCATCTCGTCGGTCAGCTTGCGCTCGTCGATGTAAAGTTTCATGTCCTCTTTCGTGATGACTGCGTAGGAGAGGAGGAGCGGGAAGAATTCGATATCGTTTCCCCGAAGATTGGTTGTCCAGCATACGTCGTCCAGAGCGGCGATGATGTGGATGTCTGCGCCTTCCTCAGCCATAGATTTGCGGATTCTCTTAAGTTTGCTCTCAGTGCTCTCGCCGGTGTATTCAATGCCCAGCGCAAATGCCGGTTCCTCGGAGAGCGCCGGCCTGTCCTCCCAGATCTTGTCGATCAGGTCTGTGGAGTAATCAATCTTTGCGTTCTTCTTCGCCGCGGCTGCCTCTAATGCCTGTCCTTCGCCCATGGCTACGACGCGCCCGTCAAAGCCCAGGGTTCCGCCTTCCGGAAGAACGTCTGCGATAAAGTCCTCAACGGTCGGAACGTCAGGCTCGCCCATCTTAAAGAGCTTAACGCCGCTGCCGGACAGCTGCTGCTCCGCCTGGATGAAATACCTTCCGTCTGTCCAGAGCCCGGCTGCGTCTTTCGTGATGACTGCGGTTCCCGCAGAGCCGGTGAATCCGGTGATAAATGCCCTTGCTTTAAAATGCTCCCCTACATATTCGCTCTGGTGATTGTCGTCGGTCGGCACCATGTAGGCGTCGTATCCCCGCTCCTCCATCAGAGCACGGAGGGCAGAGATTCTTTCTGGTACATTCATGTGTGTAACCTCCCTGTGTTTACTGTATTTACACGCAAAATGGTGGCTTTTGCATGTTTTTCCCAAAGACCCTGGCCGCGTGTATTCCCCTTGCGTGCGGCGAGGGTCTTTCTATAGGAAAGTTTAACATATTTTGGGGGAAATGTCACTGTCTGGCAGGCAAAAGATAAAATTCCTGATTGACAAAACTCTTGGAATACGATAGTTTATAAAATAAGTATTGCTGGGATATTTTATCCTGGAGGGAGTATGGATTGATGGGTTTGACAGAAGGTTTAAAAGAGCGTCTGTTTGAAAGCGGGGCAGCGCTTGTCGGAGTCGGGGATTTGAAAAGTGTTGGAGAATGTGGCTACGATACAGGAGTGTCTGTTGCGGTTCCGCTGCCCAAACATGTTATCCGTGACCTGCAAGAGGCGCCGACAAAAGAATATTACGAACTGTATGATATTTTAAATAATAAATTGAACGGGATTATAACAGCCGGGGAAAAGTTTTTGCAGGAAAAGGGGTTTGATGCTTATGCTCAGACTACAGACCGCGTACAGATAGATTCGGATAATAGATCCCGACTGCCGCACAAAACAGTAGCCACAAGGGCAGGGCTTGGCTGGATAGGAAAGAACAATCTGCTTGTAACAGAAACGTTCGGATCGGCGGTGCGGATTTCTTCTTTGCTGACAAATGCACCATTGAAGTGCGGCAGCCCCATTGATAAGTCCAGATGCGGCGGCTGCTCTCTGTGCGTGCAAAAATGCCCAGCCCAGGCATTGCAAGGAGTATTATGGGAAATGGGCATGCCGAGGGAAAAGCTTGTTGACGTAAAAAAATGCTACAAAAAACAGACAGAAATTATGTACGAGGCAACAGGCATAGAGACAGATTTGTGCGGGAAATGTTTTGCGGTATGTCTGTATACGCAAAAATACTTGAAGAGAGATTAAAACGGGAGGAAGCCATGGAAAACAAAGTAGCTTTTGTTACGCTGAAAGAAAAGACGAGTTACTGATTTTTGATTTTGTATAAAAACTGGCGGAATATGGGAAACTGCCAGTGAAAAAAGATGGTACCGCGAAATTATTCGTCCTTGTCTGTATAAGACAGGGGCTTTTTTATTTATAGGAAATACCGACTTTTTGAGACACAAAGAAAAACATATGTTAGATAGATGGGTATCTGCGACGGCGTGACCATCGGGTCTGCGATTATCAATTTTCTTGAAAAATATGGCAGAGAGGCGCCGAAGTATCTCGGAGAATATGTAAAGTCAATGAAGGACGCGATAAGGTAACGCAGAAAAGAAGGGTGCAAAGTTCTGCGTCCGACAGCAGACAGGCAACTGATACGAATGGAACAAAAATAAAACCAATAAAAGCATATAAACCTATTGACTTAATAGGTAAATAGTAGTAATATGCATCTAAAGATTTTTGGAGGATGGAAAGGAGAAAGAAAATGGCAAATTATTATAAGGGAACGTTAGGATTGATCGGCAATACGCCGCTGGTTGAGGTGGTGAATATCGAGAAGGAGCTTGGGCTTAAGGCGACTGTCCTTGTGAAACTGGAATATTTTAATCCGGCAGGGAGCGCAAAGGACAGGATTGCGAAGGCGATGGTGGAGGATGCCGAAAGTAGGGGGCTGCTGAAAGAAGGGTCTGTGATCATCGAGCCTACGTCAGGAAATACCGGAATCGGGCTGGCGGCCATTGCGGCGGCGAAGGGTTACCGGATCATCCTTACCATGCCGGAGACGATGAGCGCGGAGCGTAAGAATATCCTGAAAGCGTACGGAGCCGAGCTGGTGCTGACAGAAGGCGCGAAAGGGATGAAGGGAGCGATAGAGAAAGCGGATGAGCTGGCGAAGGAGATTCCGGACAGCTTTATCCCGGGGCAATTTGTTAATCCGGCAAATCCGGCGGTTCACAGAGCTACGACAGGGCCGGAGATCTGGAAAAGTACGGACGGAAAGGTAGACATCTTTATCGCGGGCGTAGGAACCGGGGGTACGGTGACCGGAACCGGCGAATATCTGAAAGAACAGAATCCGGATATCAGGGTCGTGGCGTTAGAGCCTGCGGATTCCCCGGTATTGTCGGAAGGAAGGGCAGGAGCCCACAAGATTCAGGGAATCGGTGCGGGGTTTGTGCCGGAGGTGCTGAATACGGACGTTTATGACGAGGTATTCAAGGCGGAAAGCGAGGATGCTTTTCGCGCGGCAAAACTTCTGGCGAAAAAAGAAGGCATATTGGTTGGCATCTCTTCCGGGGCAGCGCTCCATGGGGCGGTTGAACTGGCAAAGCGCCCGGAAAATGAGGGCAAGGTGATTGTGGCTTTACTTCCGGACAGCGGAGACAGATATTACTCCACGCCTCTGTTTACGGAGTAGACGAAGGCGGGAAGACGGATGTTTTTAAGGCGGCATCTCTGAACCGGAAGGGGAGAAAGGCATGACAATTACGCAGTTAAAATATGTAATTACAGTTGCAGAATCTAATTCGATGAATGAGGCGGCAGGAAAATTATTCATCTCACAGCCAAGTCTGTCTGCATCCATTAAAGAACTGGAGAGTGAGACGGGGATTGAGCTGTTTCGGAGGACAAACCGCGGGATTACCATAACTCCGGACGGGAAGGAGTTTATCGGGTATGCCATGCAGACGGTGCAGCAGTATGAGCTGATGGAGGCAAAGTATGTCAGCAAAAAGGAGCTGAAAAAGAAGTTCAGCGTTTCCACCCAGCATTATGCCTTTGCGGTCAATGCTTTTGCGGAGATGGTAAAGCAGTTTGGAATGGATGAATATGAATTTGCCATATATGAAACAAGGACTTATGATGTTATTGAGGATGTCAGGAATTTTAAAAGCGAAATCGGGATTCTGTATCTGAATGATTTTAACAGAAATGTACTGTCTAAGATTTTTTCGGAAAATCATCTGGAATTTCATTCTCTGCTAAACTGCGGGATTTACGCCTATATGTGGAAAAACCATCCTCTTGCGGATGAAAAGATGGTCAGCTTAGAGCAGCTCAATGATTATCCGTGCCTTGCCTTTGACCAGGGAAGTAATAATTCATTTTATTTTGCGGAGGAAGTGCTGTCTACATATGAGTACAAACAGTTGATCCGTGCCAATGATAGAGCTACTTTGCTGAACCTGATGGTTGGGCTGAATGGATACACGCTCTGTTCCGGAATCTTATGCGAGGATTTGAACGGCCCGGAATACTGCGCCGTGAAACTGGACTCGGATGAAGTCATGACGGTAGGTTATCTGATTCGAAAGGGAATGAATATCAGCCCGCTGGGACAGAAATACCTGGAAGAAATCCTGAAATTTAAGGATAAGGCTCTGAGATAATAATTGCAAGGTTTTAGAAACCGGGAATTGGAAAGGGTTGATTCTACAGGTAGAAAAACTCAAAGACCAGCGGGAAAGCATTGCCCGCTGGTCTTTTTAGGTACTTTATATAGTATTTATTCTTCAGCCTTATCTTCAGTCTGTTCCGCCTGTTCTGTATCGGCGGCAGCATCTGCCGATGCATGAACCTCTGTGATGATCACTACGGTTGTCTCAGGGTCTGTTGCCAGATTGATGTCCTCATTCTGTGCAATCGGCAGGTCTTTGACTTTGACGGTATCTCCGACCTTCAAAAGGCTTGCGTCTACCTCTACTTTGTCTACTAAAGCAGCGGGAAGTGCCTTAAATGAAATCTCATGCAGCATCTGCTGCGGAACGCCTGCGGACAGCTTGTCCAGGTTGATCAGATGTATTTCCGCGGTAGAGTGTACCATCTCATTGCTGACCAATGCCTGAAAATCAATCTCATTGACACATCTTTTCATAGCATTGTAATCCACTTCTTTAATTAATGCATGATAGGTCGTTCCGTCCACATCCAGCATGATACGTCCGCCTTTTCCTTCCTGCTTGAGCAGCTGGTCAACGGTGCGTTTCTCCATCTGCAGCGGAATGGATGTTTCCAGTTCATGGCCAAACAGATTACCTGTTACGAATCCTTCACGTCTGAGTTTTTTTGCTTTGATTGACAAGTCTCTTTTTTCAGCTTTTAAAGTATTCATTTATCTTTTCCTCCAAATACTGAATCTCACTTAGCAGCCTTCAACTTTGTCATGCAAGTAGGTTTTGTTAAGCTTTGTTTTTTGCTACATTCCTATTGTATCACCCTTGTCAAGTACCTGTTTGCTATAGATTTAAGTTATAACCAGATATTTTTTTTGTATATTGGACACGCAAAACCTACTGTGTTAGTATGTTTATAGAAATCAATGAAGGAGGAATTAAGAGATGGCAAATATAAAGGATTCAAAGAACTGGGGTTTTGAGACAAGGCAGTTACATATCGGACAGGAGCAGGCGGATCCGGTTACGGATGCAAGGGCAGTGCCGATTTATGCGACGACTTCTTATGTATTCCACGATTCGCAACATGCGGCAGATCGTTTTGGACTTCGGGATGCGGGAAACATCTACGGAAGGCTGACGAATCCGACGGAAGATATCTTTGAGCAGCGCATCGCATCTTTGGAAGGCGGCGCGGCGGCTCTTGCGGTGGCATCCGGCGCGGCGGCGATCAGTTATACGTTCCAGGCATTGGCAAAGTCGGGGGAGCACATTGTGTCGGCAAAGACGATTTACGGCGGAACCTACAATCTGCTGGCGCATACATTGCCACTGACGAACGGTGTTACGGCAACATTTGTGGACCCAGAGGAAGAGGGCGCTTTTGAGGCCGCCATCCAGGACAATACGAAAGCGATTTTTGTGGAGACATTAGGAAATCCCAACTCCAATCTGGTTGACCTTGAAGAGCTGGCGAAGGTTGCACACAGGCACGGCATACCGCTGGTGGTGGATTCCACATTTGCAACGCCTTACCTGATCCGTCCGATTGAGTACGGCGCGGATATCGTCGTCCATTCTGCGACGAAATTTATCGGAGGACACGGAACGGCCATTGGCGGCGTGATCATTGACAGCGGCAGCTTTGACTGGAAGGCATCGGGAAGGTATCCGTGGATTTCCGAGGCAAACCCAAGCTATCACGGGGTGTCCTTTGCGGATGCAGCGGGAGCCGCGGCGTTCGTGACCTATATCCGTGCGGTGCTCCTGCGTGACACAGGCGCAACGCTTTCCCCGTTCCACGCCTTCCTCTTCCTGCAGGGATTGGAGACGTTATCCCTCCGGGTGGAGCGGCATGTGAGCAACGCGCTGAAAATCGTAGAATATCTTGCACGCCATCCGCAGGTGGAGGCAGTGCATCACCCGTCTCTTGAGAGCGAGCCAAGCCATGGATTGTATCAGAAATACCTTCCCAAGGGAGGAGGCTCTATCTTTACTTTCGAGATTAAGGGCGACGCGAAGACTGCGCAGACGTTTATCGATAATCTTGCTATTTTCTCACTGCTGGCAAATGTGGCGGATGTGAAATCGCTGGTAATCCATCCGGCGACCACCACTCATAGCCAGAGTACGGAGGAAGAACTGTCAGAGCAGGGCATCAAGCCGAATACGATACGTCTTTCTGTAGGAATCGAAAAGGCGGAAGATTTAATTGCCGCGCTGGAGGCTGCATTTGAGGCTGTTAAGTAGCGGCAAAGTCTGTTGCGGGGATTGTTGCCAAAACGATAAGATTGTAGTATACTGGGTGTTAGGTTACGGATGGTGGAGAACCGCCAGAAAGGACACAACATGAAGGAGAAAAAAAGCAGAATATTTTTTCTGGTAATACTCAGTATATACATTATCTGCCTTGTGTCGGGTATAAGGATTGGCCTGCGAAGGGGTGTTGATCTCGGCGATGTTTTTTTCTATAAGAAAGGCAGCGGGTATTACGCGGCGGATAGGGATAATCAGATCAGGCTGTCTTCCCAGGGGCAGACTGAGCACGCCTCCATAGTTCTTAATGGGAAAGCGCAGGAGGCGGAGCTTTCCTGGAAGGACAGTGAGGTAAAGATAACTTACGGGGACGGCACGGTGACCGAAGGCACTTGGGGGAATGACTGCCTTCTCGATAAGGAAGGGATGCCGGTCATGTACAGCGGGGAAGCTGTTACCGTCATCACCGGAGGCGGGGCAAAAGAGGTGAGAAAAGAGGTCTTGAGCGACGCACTGTGCAAGGTCAGCCGGGGTGCTGCAGAAATGAGAGGCTCTGTCTGGTTCATGCTGCTTGGAACTGTTCTCTACGGGTTTGGGGTTTTCGCGCTTAAGAACCCGGAAAGCTCACATTTCTTTTTAAGCCGGTGGAGATACCGCAATGCAGAGCTTTCTGAGGAGGGAAAGGTTGTAGAGCAGATTGGCGGGGCAGTATTTTTGATTTTCGGAGCGGTGCTGGTTTCAGGGGTATTTTTGCTTGTATAACGGACATGGCAGAAAGGGAAAGAAGGATATCTATTAGATATGACCTGCATTTATGATGGATGAGGCTTTTTGCGCGTTTCTCTTGTGGCGCAGGTGGAGTAAGATTAAGGACGCGGAATGGATCAGAAAGAGATAGAGGGAAACGCGCCGCAGCACGGCAGATAAAAAGCCGCGCTGCGGTGTGTTATTTTCCGATGTTTAGATCCGGAAGTTAAAGTCCGCATAGGCAGATGCCCCATGCTCATGCACATCAAGTCCGTCAATTTCTTCTTCCCTGGAGACACGCAGGCCGATGGTCTTATTGATCGCGGTGAATACAAGGACGGCCATCACAAGCACATAGGCGGCTGTTGCGGCCACGCCCAAAAGCTGTGTCGTAAAGCTGCATCCGTCACCAAAGACTCCGGTGAGGACAGTACCCATGGCACCGCAGACGCCGTGGACGCTGATTGCGCCTACCGGGTCGTCGATCTTTACTTTCTGGTCAAAGAATTCTACGGAGAATACGACCAGGATTCCGGCGGCGGCGCCGATGATGATCGCCTCCCATTCGTTTACCACGTCACAGCCGGCAGTGATCGCTACCAGTCCGGCCAGGGAACCGTTGAAGGTCATAGACACGTCCGGTTTTCCGTAGCGCAGCCAGGTGACGATCATGGCGAGAAGTGTGGCCGCAGCCGCAGCAAGGTTTGTTGTCATGGCGATATGCCCGAGGCTTGTTGCAGCCGCGGTAGTGGAGCCGCAGTTAAAGCCGAACCAGCAGAACCAGAGGATAAATACGCCCAGGGCTGCGATGGGGAGGTTGTGCCCCGGGATGGCCTTTGCACGGCCGTCCTTGCCGTATTTTCCGATGCGCGCCCCTAAGATCTTCGCACCCACAAGGGCGCAGATGCCGCCGACCATATGTACGGCAGTAGAGCCTGCAAAGTCGTGGAAACCAAGCTGTGACAGGAACCCACCGCCCCAGATCCAGTGTCCGGATACCGGATAGATGAAGATGCTGATGGCTGCACTGTAGGCAAGATACGCGGAGAACTTTGTCCGCTCAGCCATGGAGCCGGATACGATAGTTGCTGCGGTGGCGCAGAACACGGTGTGGAAGATCATAAAGACCCCGATGGGAAGACCATTGAACATCCCGTCTGCATCCGCCAGGGATGAGGGTGAGAAAAATCCTTTTATGCCGATGATCCCGTTCCAGTCGGTTCCGTGCATGACGGCAAACCCGAACATGAAGAAAAATAAGCTGCCCAGGACGAAGTCCATCATATTTTTCATGAGGATGTTCCCTGTGTTTTTCGCCCTTGTAAATCCTGCCTCACACATGGCGAATCCTGCCTGCATAAAGTACACGAGAAATGCCCCGAGCATCGTCCACATAATATTCATCAGAAGGCCGGCAGCAGAAGATACATCCATGCCGGCTGTAATTAAACCTGTTAAATCCATAATCAATCCCTCCTAAGATCAGATGTTGCTGTAAGTTAAATCCCCATTCGGACACATCACAGTGCGTCCGTTCCCCGCTCACCGGTACGGATGCGGACGGCGTCCTCTACCTCGTAGACGAAGATTTTTCCATCTCCGTACTTTCCGGTGCGGATTTCCGACACGATTTTTTCAATGAGCTGTTCGGAAAGCTCCGGCTCGATGACCGTCTCTACCTTTACTTTCGGCAGGAGGTTGACGCTGTATTCGGCGCCCCGGTATATCTTTTTATGTCCTTTCTGATTCCCGTAACCCATCACGTTGCTGATCATCAGCCCGCTTGCACTGCTCTCGTCGAGAACTGTTTTTAAGTCTTCAAGCTTTTCCGGCTGGATGATGATTTCCAGTTTTTTCATATTATCTCCTCCTTATATTTGGAAACAAAAATAAGGCGCCTTCCCCGAAAGGAAAACGCCTTTGTTTTTGATGGTTTCCATTATACACGGGAGGAGGGATTTGTAAAGAAGAATTTGAGAAAACTTTAACATTTTGGGATATCTGTATAGAAATTTGAGAAAACCAGAGAAGATTTCAGTCAAAAATGCGGCGGATTATTTTTGCTGATCTGCAGGATCCCGGTTGTGGAAACCAGTCGTTTATGCTACATTGTATAAGGAAGTCAAAGGGATAAGGAGAGAGGATATGCTTGCAGAGAAAAAATATTTCTTATTTGATATAGATGGGACGCTCGCGGTGGACGATACCCTTTATGACGGCAGCAGGGAGCTGATCGATTATATCGGCGCGATCGGCGGGCAGGCGTTTTATATTACGAATAATTCGACGAAGAGCCGTAAAAGCTATGTGGAGAAGTTCGCCCGGTGGGAGATAAAGACGTCGGAGAGCCAGTTTATGACGGCTTCCTATGCTACCTGCCTTTACCTTAAAGAGCACTACAGTAAAAGTAAGATTTTCGTGCTTGGCACGCCGTCTTTCCTGGAGGAAATAAAAAGCTTCGGCCTTGAGGCCACGGAGCGGGCCGACCCGGATGTGAACTGCGTGGTGGCAGGTTTTGACAGCACGCTTAAGTACGAAAAGGTGGAGGCAGCCTGCGAGCTTTTGTTCCGGCAGGACGTGGACTTTATCGGCACCAACCCGGATCTTCGCTGCCCGACAGCCTTCGGGTTCGTGCCGGACTGCGGGGGAATCTGTGCGATGCTGAACGCGGCTACCGGCAGGACGCCCCGGTATATCGGAAAGCCCGATGCCAGGATCGTGACGCTTTGTACCAGGCAGGTCCAGGCAGATCCAAAGGAGGTGCTGGTGGTGGGAGACCGCTTTTACACTGATATTGCCTGTGGGATCAACGCAGGGGTGGAGACGGCTTTGGTATACACCGGTGAAGCCAGGCCGGAGGATTTGCCGGATGCAAAGTTCAAGCCGGATTATACATTTGAAAATATAAAAAAGCTTTACGAGGAATTAAAGAAATGCAAGGGAGAGGCATAGGATGGATAAGAGGAGAAAAAGAAACGGGGGAATGCGCATGGGCTTAAAAGTTATCCTGACGGCGGCAGCGGTGCTTGTGGCCGGGCTTTTTGGGGAAATCTGGCGGGAAATCCATCATTTCCGGACAGTGACTTATCCGATCCGGTCGAAAAAGCTTGCGGGGACGGGAGAGGGGATAAGGGTAGTATTCTTAAGCGACCTCCACAACCAGGCCTACGGCCGGGGGAATGAGCGGCTGATCCGAAAGATCAAGGAGGCAGATCCGGCCCTCGTCCTTATCGGCGGGGATATGCTCGTAGGGAAGAAAGACAGCTCTTATGCGCCTGCCCTTGAATTTGTGACGGCTCTTGCCGGTCAGTTCCCGGTCTACTATGCCAACGGGAACCATGAGCAGCGGATGAAGGAGAACCCAAAGATGTACCGGGCCTCCTATGCGGAATATAAACGTGCGCTTGAGCAGGCCGGCGTGCATTTTCTGGAAAATTCTTCCCAGGAGCTTTTGTGTAAAGGCCAAAGGATCAAGCTTAACGGGTTAGAGATACCGGCAGAGTGTTATGGCCATTTTAAAAAGTATCCGCTGTCGGAGGGAGCGGTAAAGGACCGGCTCGGGGTAGCGGTGAGGGAAGATTACGAGATATTACTTGCCCACAATCCGGCGTATATGGAGGAGTATCTTGACTGGGGTGCAGACCTTGTGCTGTCCGGGCATCTCCACGGGGGGATCGTGCGCCTTCCCGGCGGATTTGGAGCCGTCTCCCCGGCCTTTGATCTGTTCCCGAAGTATTCCGGCGGCCATTACCGGGAGGGAGATACGGATATCGTGGTCAGTAAAGGACTTGGGGTGCATACCATCAGCGTCCGGCTGTTTAATCCGGCGGAGCTTATCGTGCTGGAGCTTTCCGGGGAGGGTGGGGAGTAAGCCGGCAGGGCGCTTTAAGATTTTCCTTGAGTTTCCGCAAAATGTAGTTACAAAATGCCCACATTCTCCTGAAGCACTAA
>CANAPP010000037.1 GCA_947363565.1 uncultured Lachnospiraceae bacterium
TCTGGTATAATCTTCCTATCAAATGATGAAAGGAATGATAATATGTCTTTAATGGATTTGCCCGGTTCTCTTGATACTGCTGTAAAAAATTTAACTGATAATCCAACTCAAAATATGGGACAATCTTTTGGTGACTTATGGTATTTGGTTTTTGGTGGAATAAGTCAAGCTGCAAATAAAAAACGTATGCGCTACGCTTCGGATTTAAAAAAATACGAAAATGAGCTATCCCATTCCATAAGTTCCATACCCCCGGATAAATATGTTGAACCATCTATCCAAGTTGCTGCGCAAGCTTTAGAAAATTCTAAATATTGCCTTTCTTCTGAGTACCTTCGGAAAATGTTTGTCAACTTAATTTCTGGTACAATGCATGCTGACATAGAGCCACATATTCATCCTTCTTTTCCAGAAATTTTAAAGCAGTTAAGCGAAAATGATGCCCTAATGCTCCAATTATTAAAAAATAGACCTGAGTTACCCATCGCAAATATTGGAATCAACACATCACCCACGGAATATCGCTTACTTTGGAATGATATATGTGCATTTATCCCAAGTAATTCATCTACTTTTAAATGCTCCTTATCAATTTCATCCTTAGAACATGTCGGGTTAATCTTTACGACATATACAGCAATTTTATCAGACCACGATTTATACATACCTATTACAAATACTCCCGAGTATCTTGAAGCGCAAAGAATTTGCAAGGAATCCAATCAAAATCTTTATTATAAACAGGGAATTTGCGGGCTTACTGCTCTCGGTTCCGAATTTATTCTTTCCTGCGTTTCATAGCGTCTACAAATTCCTTTGTCATTCTCGTCATGTCTTCTACATAGCCATCTACTATCCTAAAATAGTGAGTGGCTAATATTTTTGTCGTGATAGCTGATGTTACTATCGAACATACAATGCACGGCAATATTGCATTACACATTCTCTGCATCACCTCCCTATCCTGCTGCCACTCTTGGCGGCATTTCTTCGTGTTCCACTCTTGTTAATTTCTTCCATCTCTCCTATAATTTATATACAGGCTCCCGCCAGAGCCGAGTATATTAAGAAAGGAGAGTATTGCATGGAAAAAATAACCAATATTAGTGGTTTTTGTCCGTTTCAGGACGAAAATGTAACGATCAAGATTGTGTGCGAACCTTATAATGTTACAGGAGCATACAACCTAGTCTCCATAACCAATAATATGTGTGAACACAAAATTAACTGTCCTTATGAGAACAACTGCCCTGTTGAAGATCAGCCGCTTTTCTGGAACGAGTTATAAGCTCATTCAGATGATTTTCAAAATCACGGTACTCGTCAGGATGCATTTCTTTGTGTATTTTTTTCAGAACTGACAGTTCCTCTGGGTGTTCTATAAATCTGGATGCCGGCAGGAACTGCCAGTAAAGATATCTTGAACCCGGAAATATATCAACGCCTGTCAATGCTCTCAGTTTGTTTAAAACATTTTTTTGATGCATCGTTATAGGTGTCTCACAGTCATGTGCATATCTGCAATACACACATGCATAATACCTTTGGCTTGTATTTAAGCTTTCATCTCCCGGTGCGCTCCAGCTCTGTATTTGCCGTGCCAGACAATGTAAATCCTTTTCTGTTAATTGAATGTCCTTTATCTCTCTCACCTCCTATCCTGCTGCTTTTTATATTGTTTAATATGTTGAACATAGTGTCAAAAAAATATATCCGCGACTTTTTTATTTAGGGCTTCTGCAATTTTTAACAATGTATCCGTCGTAGTAGTCTTAATTGCTCCACTCTCTAAACCTGACAGGGTAGTCCTTGATATTTTAGCTCTTTTGGCTAATTCTTCTTGAGAAATTCCGATTTCTTCCCTGCATTCTCTTATTTTATATCCCATCGTATCACCTCACTTTTGTTTAACTTGTTGAACTTAAGTGTATATTATCATTTGCTAAGGAATATGTCAAGTATGTTGAACATTTTTCTTGACTTTCTTGAAAATGTACAATATACTAAACATATAAAGGCAGGTGAAAACGAATGACTTTAGGAGATTTGGTAAAAGAGTATCGTGAAAAGCACGACATCAGTATGGATGAATTTTCTAAAATATGTAATTTAAGCAAAGGTTATATTTCAATGTTGGAAAACAATATTAATCCAAGAAATAATAAACCTATTGCACCAACTCTACTAACTATTAAAAAAATTGCTTTAGCTATGAATATGGACATAGATTCTGTTCTAAAAGCACTAAATTCTGATCAAAAAATTAATCTTGGCACCGAAGCAAAAAAATCCTCTCGGGGCATAACCATTAACATTCTTGGTCGTGTAGCTGCTGGCATCCCCATCAATGCCATTGAAGATATAATCGATACAGAAGAAATTACGGAAGAGCTTGCACAAACAGGAACATTCTTTGGGTTAAAGATAAAAGGCGACAGTATGACCCCGAACATATGCGACGGGGATATTGTCATTGTTCGTCAACAGGATGATGCTGAATCTGGAGATATTGTTATCGCAACGATAAATGGTGACGAAGCTACATGTAAAAGACTTCGGAAATATCAGCAGGGAATAGAATTAATCTCAAACAATCCAAGCTACGACCCTTTTGAATTCACCAATGAAGAAATAATAAATAAACCAGTAAAAATACTCGGTAAGGTTATAGAACTAAGGCGGAAATTTTAAATCTGTTTGATAAAATTTTTGATAGACATAATAGTGTATGACTGGAGCGCTGTTATCATAAAAACTAAAGAAAAGAGGGAATATTATGGGACTAGGCGATATCTTCCGAATTAAAGAATTCAAAGAACAAATAGCAAAACTCACTACTGATAATTCAGCGCTTCAAAGTGACAAACAAAAATTATCCGATGAAATCGCTCATTTAACACAACAACTTAACGAACTTGATGGTTTGGACTACATTAAGATCAAGGAAAAAAGAGAAGCTCTCGAAAAAGCCTGTTATGAAAGAAAACGTGAATTAGAAAACGATTTTGAAGATCTACGCACAAAAAGAGAAAACGAAATAAAAGACCGCATAACTAATCTGCAAAATCAAGAAGCTCTTCAGCATTCAATACTCAAAGAAATCAGCAATAACATTTCCCAGCAGAATGCTGAACTTGAAAAACTAATAAAGCAAACTAAAACTCAAACGAATAAGCTTTCACGATCTAAAGAATTGGTTAAAGCAATTAATTACGCTTTAGATACCTTTTTTCTTTACGAGCCTTCGCAAAGCTCCTTTAAAATAAAACCAGAGCAAATTGAAACTCTGGAAGAACTCAGTCCCTCAATTATACTCAAACTCCATTGTATGGATGTCAAAGACTTGAGGAAAGCTTACAATGAGAATGATAAACAGATTACAAAAGTATTAGAAAAATATTCTGCCCGATATACCACTAAAGCAAACCAAGCAATATATAAACTTATGGTTATTGCACTAAAAGCAGAATTACAAAATATTTTATACAATTTAAAATATGAAAAACTGGATACTTCAATTGAAGATATCAAAAATGTTACCCAAAAATATCTTAAAATCGCCGGTGAAGGAAATCAAAGTATCGCCGGAACGCTTACAAAATTTATTGGTGAAATCGAATATTTATTTATAAATGCGGTAAAAATCGAGTACAACTACTATGTTAAGAAAGAACAGGCGCGGCAGGAACAGCTTGCCATACGTGAACAAATGAGACAGGAAGCCGAAGAACGGAAGGCTTTAGAAAATGAACGCAAAAAGATTGAACAGGAAGAATCGAAATATAACAGCGAAATTGATAAGCTCAGAGAACAAATAGCCGCTGCCAACGAAGAAGAAGTAAACAAACTCAATGCACGTATACTTGAACTTCAAGCACAGTTAGCAGATGTAGTAATCAAAAAAGAAGAGATATCCAATCTTGCAAACGGCAAGGCCGGAAACGTTTATATCATAAGTAATCTGGGTTCCTTTGGCGATAACGTTTTTAAAATCGGAATGACAAGGCGTCTTAACCCTCAAGACAGGGTTAATGAACTGGGGGATGCTTCTGTTCCCTTTAAATTCGATGTACACAGTTTTATCTTTTCGGATGATGCTGTTGATCTTGAGAAAAAGCTACATAATATTTTGAATAATAAACGTGTAAACAAAGTGAATATGCGTAAAGAATTCTTTTACACCACAATAGATGAATTAGAAGCACTGGTTAATAAAATAGAACCTACTGCTGAATTCAACAAGACTATGTTGGCCGAGGAATTCCGCCAGTCATTATCAAGTGATGAAAATTATTCTAATACGTTTATACTTAATGATGAAATTTAGTTTTATACTCAACCAAGCCTGCAGTGATTTGGAGAAACTCACTTATTTGTCCGAGAACCCGGACACTTACTTGCAGGGAGGATCAAAAATACGGATATCCAGCCCTCTGGCCAGCACTTCTAACACATCTGCTGTAGGGGATATATCACCATTAGCAATCCTGCCTATTGTTGATTTGGATATCCCTGTCATTTTTGATACTTGACGCACTGACAGGTTTCTGTCATACATTAATTTGTCCAATAGTATTTTCATGTAATCATTTTACAACATAATATACGGAAATCTATTGGTAAATAACGTTAATAATAGTGTAGACTGGAGCGCTATTACTATAAAAAACAAAAGAAAAGAGGTGAGAATACAACATGTCAAAAGGATTTACAAAAGAAGACGTCATCCAAAATAAAAAAGAGGCAATTAAAGCATTAAATAAAATGTTAGAATCTTTTATAAATAATCCGTCTGGAAAGCATTTAAAAAAAGCCCATCTGATTTCATATTGGATCAAAGATTATGTGCAGATGATTAATATCGAACAAAAATTTGAACCGACCAAGAACATTGCATACAAAAGAGGTAACATCATAAAGTTGAATTTTGGATTTAATATAGGCAGCGAATATGGTGGCCTTCATTATGGTATTGTACTGGATAAGAAGAATGACCATAACTCTCCTGTCGTTACCGTAATACCTCTCACTTCCATTAAAGACAGCAGCGCAGTACATCCAAATAGTGTAGAGCTTGGAAATGAATTATACAAATCTTTAAAATTAAAATATGATACAATATCAAAAGCATTAAAAGATGAACAGCAAGAAATTATTCAAACAATTGCCGCTTTTTCATCATTAGTCGATCTTGCTGAAAAAACCTTACAAAGTTCAAAAGGAAAAGAGAACGTCAATGAATTGCAAGCAGAACTTGATGAAGTAGAAAAATATTTAAACGCTGCTGAAAAAATAGACGCATTATGGAGAGAAAAACAACAACATAATGAGGAGCAGCAAGAATACCTCGATAAAATAGGCGAGGAAATCTCCCGTATGAAGAAAGGCAGCATAGCGCTTGTTAACCAAATTACAACCATTAGCAAAATACGGATTTTTGATCCGCGCAACTTAAAAGGTGTCCTTGCAGGAGTTTCTCTCTCAGAGGATGGCATGAAAAAAATCAATAATAAGGTAAAGGATTTATATGTCTTTTAACTTTTTGGGAAATTTCAGTAATATTTTGTTGACTACGGGCATAATATAATTTATAATAAGCAAATAGAAGAGATTATTTCTTTTCTAAATATCGCCTTAAGGGCATTAAAGAAGATATTAGCTTATTATGTGAAGACCTCGTAGTAATACGAGGTCTTTTACGTTACCCAATATTACCTCCCCTATCGTCCAACAGCAGAACAGTATATTAGGTCTGTCGGACAAAATGCCTTCATGTTGCAATCAGCAGTAATATGACTACCCACGAAAAGATATTCCTGTCGGTACATTAAAAAGTATAGCAAAGCAATCAGGGGTTACTTTTAAATAGCCCCTCTTCTCTCAAAATATAGATTGGAGGAATCAATGTGAAAGACAGATATTCTTATGTAGCTGTATTTGATTACGCAGAAGACGGCATCAATATTGAATTTCCAGATTTAGAAGGATGTTATCCCTGCGCTGATAAGGATGATACGGATATGGCGTTAAAAAATGCCCGGAAAGCTCTTGGCCTGCACATCTGGGGAATGGAACAGGATGGCGAACCTCTTCCGACTCCATCATCCATTACAGAAATTCAATTGACCAATAATCAGGTTCCTGTTCTGATTGATGTATTCATGCCGCCGATCAGAGAGCGCATTAACAGCAAATTCGTCAAGAAAACGCTATCCCTTCCCGCTTGGCTTGCATCATAAGCCGACAAAGACGGGGTAAACTGTTCAAAATTGTTCCAAAATGCGTTAATGGAATATCTTGGAATCAAAAAAATGCCATAGAACTTATTTTTAAAATAAAAAACGCCTCTGGGCCAACAGAAACGGCTTTCAACAATTATTTGATATCCTATAGGTGATATTTCATTTCAAAAAATATTATATCATCTATATAGGCAGATTGCAGTTGAAAAAATAGTTCTTTCAAGCAATAAATTTGATAATAATATAACAAATATTGTATTTTTTATGTTTTTTTCAATATACGTATTGATTTTTTACTGCTATGGGCATAATATAATAGTGTAACAGAGAGTTACATTGTATGAACATACCCCTAGCAGTAGTCCTCCCACTATAAGGGACAAGACGAAACTTGGGGTATTTTTTTATCAAAGGAGAAACCATGGGAAAGGGAACCAAAAAGAAAGAATTTGAAAAACATACCATAAAAACTGCCATTCTAGTGGATGGCGGATTTTATCGCAAACGCGCAAAATCTTTATGGGGAAGTAAATCCCCCTTCGAACGCGCAAATGAACTTAATGATTACTGTTATCGACATCTAAAGGATAATTACGAAAATCGCTATCTGTATCGAGTATTTTATTACGATTGCCCTCCAATAGCGAAAAACATTTATAATCCCGTCACTCAAAAAACTGTATCACTCGAACAAACTGCGGAATTTTCATGGATGAACGAATTCCTAAAAGAGCTGAAACATCATCGAAAATTTGCACTTCGTATGGGAAGAATCAGTGATACACAAGTTCATTATTCTCTCAAACACGAGCCAACTAAAAAACTGCTTCGCGGAGATATAGACGTCAAAGATATAACCACTGATGATTTAGAATTGAATTTAGAGCAAAAAGGCGTTGATATGCGTATTGGCGTTGATATATCATCGCTTGTATTTAAGCATCAAGTAACTCAAATAATCCTCATATCAGGTGATAGCGACTTTGTCCCAGCTGCTAAACAGGCACGTCGTGAAGGAATTGATTTTATCTTAGATCCAATGCGCTCTACTATCAAAGATGATTTATTTGAACACATAGACGGAATTAGAACTCCAAAAATGAGCTTTCATAAAACTGAAAAATAAAAAACCGCCTCTGATAACAGAAGCGGTCTGTCAAATACTCAAATACTATACTGGTGCCGGATAGCACGGTATAATACTCCCTAACCAAGTATATTATACCACAAACCTCCGGCATCTGTACAGGTGTTATTTTTATACCCAGAGGAGGATAAATTATGTGGTGTGAGACATTACCCAACGGAAAAGTCAGATTTGTAGAGCGTTACGAACACCCGCTTACAGGAAAGCAATGTAAGGTATCCGTAACCGTAGATAAGGATACAAAAAGTACACGTAAGCAGGCCCAGACAGCTCTGCAGGATAAAATTGAAGAAAAAATAGGCAGTTTCCTCACTGCTACCAAAAAGGAGAATCTCCGACTTTCAGAACTTGTTGACTTATATCGGAAAGACCAGCTCTCTACGGTATCGCGATCTACATATCAGAGAAACTACCATGCGACAAACTCCCTTATGGATATTCTTGGAGGCGCTACGCTTGTCGAACGGATGACCGCAGGCTATGTCCGCGAACAACTTGCTGCCAGGGGAGAAAAAGCAGGGACGACCAATGAACGCATTACCCGCCTAAAAGCTCTTTTTCGATGGGGTTACGAAAACGATTACATAAAGGATATCCGATGGCTGGATAAATTAAAAAAATTCAAGGATGATGAAAAACTCCAGAAGCTGGAAGAAAAATATCTTGAAAGTGAAGAACTGAGCTTGCTTCTGCAAAACATCTCGGTTGATAAATGGCGACTTCTAGCTGAACTTACCGCCTTGTCAGGCCTTCGGATCGGCGAAGCCATCGCCCTAGATAATGCCGATGTTGATATAAAGAAAAGGGTTATAACCGTATCCAAAACTTACGATGCAGTAAATCAGATTGTGACAGATCCAAAAACCATCACATCAAACAGAGAAGTGTATATGCAGGACGAGCTTTTAGAATTGTGCCGGCGAATATCCTTGTATATGAAAAAGGATCATCTGCTTAAAGGATATCAGTCCAGCCTCTTTATCAGCGATTCTAACGGAAGCTATATTTCATACTATGCCTATAACAAATGTCTCTCGGAAACAGCGCAGCGGCTATTCGGCAAAAAAGTCACTTCCCATTTCATGAGACATACACATGTTGCACTTATGGCCGAACAGGGCGTTCCCCTTGATGTGATATCCCGAAGGCTCGGCCACGCCAACAGCCGGATTACGCAGGAAATATATTTTCATGTGACCAAGAAATTAAAAGAACAGGATCAGCAGCGGATAAAGGCTGTAAAAATATTGTAATCATACCCCATGAGAATGCAATCTTTCATTCCCATGGGGCAAATATGGGGCAAAGCATATTACATCATGTTACAAAGCCATCTCAGAAAGTCCTTTATTTTCCGGGCTTTTCATAACATTGTAACGCTTATCAACTCCCCAAAAGTCCCTTTCTCCGCATTGAATCAAATTATAAAAAACCATCGGGCATCTAATTGTTTCCGGTGGCTTTTTTAATAATCTCTAAACAAGTATTTTTAAGATCCTCACATCCTTACCCTCTATCTTCGCCCCTGCTCCTCCGCCCACCGTTTCACCCGTAAGCAGATCAACACAAGTCTCTTTTACCCTTACCTCCGTAACGCTGCCCCTGTGATTCAGCAGAAACAAAAATCTCCCATTCTCATTTTCTCGTTCCGTAACTTCTATGCCATCCGCACTTTCGAGAAGAGCTCCAATCCCGCACTCCCCGCACACGTCCTCAAGAAATGTCCGGTAAAACGGCTCATCCGAGCGGGTCGCCACATAGTAGGCTTTTCCTTTCCCGAACTCATTCACCGTCACCGCGGGCATCCCGGCGTAAAAGTCTTTCTGGTACGCGCCAAGCGCTTTCGCCCCCTCCGGATGGATGAGGTCGCACAAAAGACGCGCCGGATATGTCTTTCCGTTATAATCAAAGCGATTCTCCTTATCCTTTGGCAGCGCGTCAATCTCCTCCGCCCAGATTCCTAAGATATCCCGAAGTCTTCCCGGATATCCCCCGGTAATTACCAGGTCATGCTCATCCACGAGCCCGCTGAAAAATGTGGTGATAAATGTCCCTCCGTTTTCCACAAACCGGCGCACCTTCTCGTCGTACCCGCTCTTTGTCATATAGAGCACCGGCGCGATCAAAAGCTTATACTTATCCAGTCCGTCTTCAGCTCCCACAAAATCCACCGGGATATTTAAGCCATGCAGCGCTTTATAATAATCCAGCACCTGCGCCTTATAATCAAGGTCTGTCGTCGGCCCCGCCGTGCAGTTTAACGCCCACCAGTTATCCCAGTCAAAATAGATGGCAGCTTTTGCATTCGGAACGGCACCCAGCAACTCGCCGCCAAGCTTTTTCAGCTCCTTCCCAAGAGCCGCCGTCTCCTTAAATACCCTCGTCTCACCGTTTCCCACATGGTCAATGACCGCACTGTGGTACTTCTCACATGCCCCGATACTCCTTCGCATCTGGAAGAACATGACCGAATCCGCACCGTGGGCAACCGCCTGATAGCTCCAGAGCCGCATCACCCCCGGACGTTTCAGCGCACAGTATGTGTGCCAGTTGGTGACGCCCGGCGTCTGCTCCATCAAAAGGAACGGCTTGCCGCCGCCCACTCCCCGCATCAGGTCATGCTGCATGGCGATTTCCGCCGGAGCGGCATCCGCATCCGGGTAGTTATCCCAGGAGACAACATCCATATATTTGCCCCATTTCTGATAATCCAGCGCCGGGTAAAATCCCATCAGGTTCGTCGTCACCGGAATGTCCGGCGTTATCTTTTTCACCGCCTCATACTCCATCCGGTAGCAGTTTAAGATACTGTCCGAGTTAAACCGCCGGTAATCCAGCGTGATTCCCTGGAACATGCTCCGCTCAGGCTCAAAATGCTCACTCAGCGCGTTGGGCAGCACAATCTCATCCCAATCATAAAACGTATGCCCCCAAAAAGACGTATTCCACGCCCGGTTCAATTCCTCAATAGTCTGATATTTCTCCTTAAGCCACACTCTGAACGCCCGCTCACAGTTCTCGCAATAGCACTCTCCGCCGTATTCATTCGAGATGTGCCATGCAACGATATTTTCATAATCCTTATACCGCCGGGCAAGTTTTCCCGCCAGCCTCACGGAGTACTTCTGGTAGGCGGGGCTGTTCGGGCAGGAATTGTGGCGGCCGCCGAATTTATGCTTTCTCCCCTCAAAATCCACCCGCAGGATATCCGGGTGACGCTTTGCCATCCACGCCGGATGCGCGCCGGTGGAGGTGGCAAGACACACTTTCAGGCCATTCTTTTGCACCATCTCCATAATCCTGTCAAGCTTTGAGAAGTCATATTCCTCCTCCGAGGGCTGGATTGCCGCCCAGCTAAAGACATTTAAGGTCACGATGTCAATGCCCGCCTCTTTAAACAGGCGCATATCCTCCATCCAGATGTCCTCCGGCCACTGCTCCGGGTTGTAGTCGCCGCCGTATACGATTTTGTCTACCTTATCGCTGTACTTTTTCATAACTCCATTCCTTCCATAAATTCTGTTAAAATATTCAGGCAAAATATCCTTCCCCACTATAACCTGACAGCGCACTCCAGGGCAAGAGCAGCATATCTATTGCAGCCCGCCATCCCATAATCCGTCAGATCCCGCTGTTCCCACTCCTCGGCATCCAGGTTATCCGCCCCATATAAAAACTGGATCACCGGAACATTTCTGAATTGTGCCACCGCAAAAACAGCCGAACATTCCATCTCAACGCACAGACAACCAGCGCTTTTCCGCTCTGCGATCACCTTACGGGTTTCCCGGTAAATGGCATCTGTCGTCCACGTCTTTCCGGAAATATAGGGAAAGCCGCATTTTTCAAGGCTCTGCTCCAGTATTCTTATGGAACGCGCATCCGCACATATCTCTTCCTTGGCCGGAAGATAATGGTAACTTGTACCTTCATCCCGAATCGCGGTCGAGGGTATAATGATCTTCCCTTGAACCGCAGGCTCGTCAAGAACCCCGCAGGAACCGAATACCACCAATTTCTTCGCCCCAAGGGCAATAAGCTCCTCCAATCCGGCCACACACGCAGGCGCGCCTACTCTCGACAGGCAAAAGGCAATTCTTTTCCCGGCATATGAAGTCTCATAGACCGGAACCGCACCATTGGCAGTATATAGCGCGGCAATCTCTTTCACCCCGGGCACTGACGACATTTCCCCGATAATATGTTCAGAATATGTGGTAATACAGACCTCAGGGAAATTCGGATCTGCTTTTGTCGTATCCTCCGGATTGATAAACGCTGTTTTTTCATCATCAAATTCATAAAATATCGTAGACATCTCTTTCCCTCCTTGTGCGATAAAAATATGCCTCTTCTTTACCTTTATCTTCTCCCCGCCAGTCTCTTAATCTGCTTTAATCGCTCATTCATGGCCAAAAGGAGCGCCAGCTTCTTTCTCACCCGCCTGAGCGTGTATTTAAGCTGATCTCTGTCGAGCCTTCTTTCATTCGTCTTATAGAGAAGGAAATCTCCGGCGGAAAGTGTCTTCATCCGCTCCAGATCCTCATAGATCCAAGTCTCTTCCATATCTTCGCGCCGGCACTTATCAAGCTCCAGGGCGGCAAACCCTTCCTTCTTAAGAAATTCATACAGTTCCGTATACGCCTCGAATGAAGTCTGGTTATTCATCCCCCGGAAAATCCCCCGCAGGGCTTTGCTCTGAAAACTGTTCTTAAATGACGCAAACTGCGGATATCTGCTTAACCGCTCGAAAGTATACAAAAAAGACTGATAAGGGCAGAAAGCATTTTCCGAAGCTCTTCCCGTAAGGCTGTCCGCATTGCCCGTCCGGTAATAGACAAGCTTTTTGTCCACGCAGGTAATTAGTGCCGCCAGATACATGGCGAGCATGACAAACGCCGTGTCATTTGCCTGGGGAATGCTCTGGAACCGAAGCTTTTCCCGCACGATAAACTGCCGCCTGAACATCTTATTCCACAACACATTCGAGCCAAACCAGAACAGCCGCTCCCGGACGTCAAATTTGTTAAAAGGATCCTTTTCAGGGAGCATATCCGTCCGCAGATATCCGTCTGCCTCGTACACCTTTCCCGCATCGGTAAATTCACACACGCCGCACACGCAGATATCCGCCCGGGTCTTCTCCATCTTCCGGCACATCCGCTCAAGCGCCCACTTATCAAACTTGTCATCAGCATCCCAGAACACCACATACTTTCCCTGCGCCCTCTCCAGTCCGCGGTTCCTCGCCGTGCCGGCATCGGCGTGCTCCTGCTCAAAATATCTGACTCTTTTATCCCGTCTCATCATATTCTGGATGATCTCGCCCGAGCCGTCCGTCGAGCCGTCGTTGATACAGAGCACCTCAAAATCTCCAAGTGTCTGCAAAAGAACCGAGCCGATCATCTCTTTCAGATATTTTTCTCCATTATATACGGGCACGATCACGGACACCAGCGGCTTATCCGCCGGGCCTCTCCCCATTCTTTTTCCTGATTTTCCTCTACTTACTCTTCTCATATCTTCTCCAGCCAGTCCTCATAATCTCCTTGTACTGCCGATATTCTCCCTGATGGTAGAAATAGCTTTCCGGACGCCCGGCGACCCCAAGCTCCCTGAACCATTTCTTTTTTAATATCCGATATAAATCCTTCTTTTTCTTCCCCTGTATCGTGTCTAAGTTCCACAGGGAAAAATGAAGGGCATAATTAATATAATCCTGCTCAAGCTCCCGAAATCTCCCAAAGCTTTGAAGTCCAGACCTAAGCGCCAGGAGTGCCTCATAAAAGCACTGCCACGACTTCTCCCTAGTATGCGAAAGCGAGTCCGGGTTCTGGCACCTTTGGTGGGCAAAGATTTCCTCCACCGTCTCGATCCGCTCCGCCAGGACAACCGCCAGGAACACGAATAACAGATCATTGGACGTCCGCTGTTCCTGGAAGGAAAGGTTATACCGGAGGATAAATTCCCGCGAAAAAAGCTTATCCCACGCCCATCCGACGAATACCTTGAATACATTATCCGTAAATGTCCGGCAGTCCATAGGACGGTACGGCGGCAGGGCATTCTTTCTGAGCGCCCAGGGCATCTCCTGAAAGCTTCCCGTATCCTCCCGGTAACGGTCAGCCCCATACACAACAATCTGCGAAGCGCTTTCCTTTGCCTTTTCGTATGCCCGCGTAAGCATATCCGGCTCAAAAAAGTCATCCGCGTCCAAAAATGACAGATATTCCCCCGAAGCTTCCGCTAACCCTCTGTTTCTTGCCGCCCCGGCTCCTGCGTTCTCCTGCCGGATCACCCGTATCCTCTTATCCCGCGCCGCGCATTCTGCAAGGATCTGCGCCGAATCGTCAAAAGAGCCGTCATCCACGCAGATGATCTCTATCTCCCTCAAGGTCTGCCCGGTAACGCTGTCAAGGCATTGCCGCACATATCTCTGGGCCTGATAGACCGGTATGATCACCGACACTTTGACAATCGCCATATCATCTCCTCCTGCCCATCAGCTTTTTTACTTTTCCCGGAACCGACGTAAAGAGCTTCCCGATGCGGAAGGTCTTCGACCGGCGGATATCTGCAATCTCAGTCTTAAGCTCCTCATTTCTTAACGCCAGCTCCTCCATCCGTTCAAATACCTTCTGGTTCATGGCCTGCGGATAGATCCTGGTGAGATAATACTCCTCTGGGCTTTCTATAATGCTCTGGATATTCCTCCACGAAGCTTTGGAAAACAAAGCTTTATCCAGCTCCCCGAGAGCTTCCGCCCGCCTGAGTTCTTCGCTGAAGCGCTTAAGATAGTCTCTTTTATATTCCGCCTTTATCCGCCGCAAAGTCCCCATGTAATTATGATATTTCTTGAACCAGTACATCGTTTTGAACCGCTCCCAGACTTCGTAATCCCGGAGCAGGAGCTTCCGGATATAGTCAAATTCTTCGTTGATACAATACACCTTTTCCCTGTTATTGATCGAAGAATCCGGGTTATCGCGCCGGTTCATATAGTAAGGCTTATCAAGGATCATGGCCCGCCTGGCATACACAAAGGTCTGGAAGAAAAAGCCGTTGTCCTGAAAAGACGCGCCCGGCGTCTCGTTGTGCCGGATATGGCACCGCTCGATAAATTCCCGCCGGTAGATCCCGTTCCAGGTATTCATGATAAACCGCAGCGCATACGGCGTCCGACTGGGATCAAATACTTTATTATAATCCCGGCTGTCCGGGGACAGATGGTTATAATAAAGCTCCATGCTCCCGTTTTTATCCCTCTTAAAACGGTAAAAATCCGCCTTCACGAAGTCCAGCTTCTCTTCTGCCGCTTTCTGGTACAGATCCTCATACATCCCAAGGGACACATAATCATCCGGCTCCACAATCCCGATATACTCTCCCGTTGCCCGCTCAAGTCCCCGATTCATGGCCAGTCCGTAACCGCCGTTCTTCTGGCTGACCAAAACTACCCTGCTGTCTTTTTCCTTATAAGCCTCAAGCATCTGCAGCGAGCCGTCCGTGGAACCGTCATTGACGCAGATAACCTCTATACTTTTCAGCGTCTGCCTGAGGACGCTTTCCATACATTCTTCAAGATACCGTTCTACATTGTATACCGGTATGATAATTGACACCTTTACCATATAAACCGCCTGTCATATCCTCTTAATTTTACCAAAACTTACTCAAAATCCTCTTTTTCCAGGCAAAGGATCACGCCTCCCCGCCAAGAACTTCCTCCACCATCCCGATGACTTTATCTACAAGCCCCGGACAATACTCCAAAAGCTTCCCGCTGTCAAGGGCGCCTTTAAGTCCCTCGGACGTAGATACGTCATAGCCGATCAATTCTTTGCATTCCACTGTACCGAACTCTCCGACAAATTTCTCCTTGAACTGAGCTGCCTTCGCCATCATAATATCCTTCTGCTGCATCAACCCTTCCGGATCGCTGTGCCCATACTTTAAGCCAATCGCCATCAACGCCCCGGTATATGCCCCGCAAACGGAACCAAGCATCATACCGCCACCGAAGCACGCCGCTACCCGGTTGGCCTCATCCTCTGTAATCCCAAGCTTCTTCGCAAAATGCCTTAAGACCACCTGCGAGCAGTCATAACCTTTCATAAAATCTTCTGCAATCTGTTTTGTATCCATATATCTGTCTCCCTTTTCAACTTCTATAATATCAGAACTAAAGCCCTTTGACCATAGTGTATTTTAGAACAACAAACCATGCTTTCAGGCAAAACGGAATGCATGGTTTGTTATCTTCATTATTCGATTATGCCGTGCTTCCGCCGCAGCTTGAACCCTGGCCTGCCGTGCACGCGTAGCAGTGCTTGTCCAGGCAGATCTTCCGTTTCACATACGGCTTTCCGAGCAGCTCCTTGATATTCCCGACGCCTTCCACCGGCATATCCACTGCCTGGTTAAAGTCGCAGTCGTAAACTCTGCCGTCCCACCCTACGGATAACTGACTCCTGCACATCATACCTGCCACCGCTCCCGGATTAAAGGCATCATAAAGCTTTGTCATGTAACCTTCCATATTGCCCGTCCGGATAAGGAAACTGCCGAATCTTCCGATCGGATTGTTGGTAATGGTGAACAGGTTGTTGAACACAATCCCGTACTCACTTCCCAGATGCTCCTTGTATTCTTTCTCCATCGCGCACTGATTCGGCGGGAAGAACGCCCCTCCCGGGTTGAATACCATATTGAGCGTAAGCTCCGGATCCTTGCCGTATCCGAGAGTATTCAGTTTTTTCAGCACTTCGATGGATTTTTCAAATGTACCTTCTCCGCGCTGCTTATTGGAATTCTTCGCCTTGTAATGCGGCAGCGAACAGATTACCGTCACCTTGTTTTCTGCATAAAATTCCGGGAGGTCTTCATAACCTGCCTCCAGCATGATCGTAAGGTTGCTGCGGACCATCACATTGTCACACACCTTCACTGCCTCTTTTACAAACCACCGAAAATGCGGGTTCATCTCCGGCGCGCCGCCGGTAATGTCGATGGTGTCAAAGCCCCACTCCTGGTAAAGCTTAAGGCAGGCTTCCAGCACGTCTTTTCCCATCACTTCCGTGCGGTTCGGCCCCGCCTCCACATGACAGTGCTTGCAGGCGAGATTGCAAAGCCTTCCCACATTGATCTGCAGCACTGACATCTTATCTGTCATCAATAATTCTTTTTCTTCCACACTGTCTTTAAACTCAGGAATCTGCACTAATTTTTTAAATTCTTCTCTTGCGTCCATAATTAAAGCTCCAGTTTTTTCACAATATTTTTCATCTGTACACCGTGAACCAGCGTCGCACCGCCTCTGATCGCCGCCGCAACATGGATTGCCTCTGTCATCTGCTCCTCGTCAACGCCTTTCGACAGGCAGTCGTTCGTATAAGAGTCGATGCAGTATGGGCACTGTACCGCATGTGCCACAGCCAGCGCGATCAATGACTTCTCCCTCGCCGTCAGTGCGCCCTCTGCAAATACGGCGCCGTAATACTGCATAAAACTCTCCCAAAGCTGCGGTGCCTCCTCGCCCATCGTACCGAATTTCGCCAGGTCTTCCGGATTGTAATATGTATTCATGTATTCGTCCTCCTTGTGTTCATATAGGGAAAAAAGCATCCCCCTTCACTCCACTTGTAAAGGGGGAATACCTTATCCTGCATTTTTGCGTTAATACGAATTATTTTTACTCTGCTGAAGGCTCCGCATCTGGTGTCTGCTCATCAGCGGTATCTTCTGCCGGGGTTTCATCAGAATCTGCTGGATCATTAGCCGCCTCAGTGTCTGCTGCATCACCTGTGTCTGGTGTGTCAGCAGCTGCCTCTGGTGTAGCTGCGGTGTCGTCTGATACATCACCTTCAGAAATTACTTCTTCTTTTTCATCTGCTGCGGGTATGGACTGTGCACCGACAGCTTTTGCTGATTCTAGTTTATCGAGGTGATTCCCGACTAATCCTAATCCACCATCTTCCAAGATAAATAAATCTGTTTCTTTAATTCCCTCGTCCTTTAAAACAGATATTGCACGCTTCGCGCCACCTTTACCCTGCATGCAAACAACCGCAATCGGTTTTCCTGCCACTTTTAGATCTGCTGCTTTTGCTCTTAAGTCATCTTCCTGCGTTTTTTTGCTAACCGGCCATGATGCCTTAACCCAAACAGAACCTTTAATATGTCCTACCGCATACCCCGCTTCAACATCGCCTACTTTCTGTTCCTCTGGCCTGGTATCTAATACAACCAATGAACCTGCTGCTGCCTCGTTAATGGCATCTGCTGCAGGTTTATATTGCCAATTAATAGGATCATCCATTCGGTCTGTTCTTGCTACTTTATAGCTTGCCTGCTTCCCGTTGCTCGCCGTTGCAGTGATTGTAGTCTCACCTTTTTGTTTTCCTATTGTTACTTTTCCATTATTATCTACTGTAGCAATTTCTGTATTTGATGAAGCATATGTAACCTTCAATCCTGATGGATTTTTCAGTGTATTCGTATCCGCTACAGCGCCTTCCGCTGTCAGTCTGTGTCCGTCAGCATCGATAGCAATTTTATCTCTTCCGAATGAGATATCATTTTTCGGATCTTCCCAGTTAGCCGCTGTTCCTGCACTTGCTGTATTAGACCATCTGTATGCGGATTCTGCATAGTTATAAGTGTTCTCATATCCAATCATTTCAAGTACAAGCTGCATATATGCAGAACGGATACCGCCTGTGCAATAGGTTACAATTTTATCTGATTTCGTAAGGCCCTTTGCTTCAAATATCTTTCTAAGTGCAGACTCGCTCTTAAGTGTTCCGTCATGTTTGAACAAGTCAGTAAAACGGATATGAATCGCACCCTTGATATGTCCGCCGGATTTTTCACCATACAGTGTAGCACCTTCAAACTCTTCATTAGCACGCACATCGATAATCTTATATGTGCCAATGTTTGCAAGTAATTCTTCTGTTGTGATATCATGTGATTTTGTATCAACATTTGCAATTGTCAAAGATTTTGCCTGCGGAACAGATGGGCCGTTCTGCGTTTCAATTCCTGTTGCCTCTAACGCTTTATATCCACCGTTTACCACCTTTACATTTGTATATCCGCACTGGATAAGCTGCCATGCAATTCGGCCGTCATCTCCCCATCCGCCGTTTTCATGCGCATCATCAAATATAATGATTTCATCACTTAGTCCAAGCCCTTTCGCACCTAACTTGGCGCTCATAGCATCTTTATCCAAAGATCTAGCAAATCCCTGATCTCCAGGATTCTTTTTATTTGGTCCGTCAGCCTGCTCATCGGACATGGATATTTCTTTCCATTTTAAGTTGATAGCACCTTTTACCGTCTTCTGCGGAGTTTTATGATTACGTGTATCAACCATTATCGCGCCTGTTCCAAGCTTGGCTTTTGCATCAGCAGCACTGATTACATATTTACCGGAAAATTCTGAATTCTCGCTTCCCGTTACCAGTTCGGCTTTATGGTTTTTAATTAACTCTGTTCCACCGCCCTGTAAAATGAGCAACCTGGATGCCTGTATTCCTTCTCCGGTTAAAATTTTGATTGCGTTCTTAGCACCATTTGCACCTGATCTGCAGACAATTACTATCTTTTTATCACTGCTATTGAGCTGCTGTAAAAGACTTTTGTTCTTTAGCATATCTTCTTTTTCTTTTGTATCAACTGGCCATGCAGGAACCCAGATAGATCCTTCGATATGTCCGTATTTATAACCATAGCCAACAGTATCGTTTGGCAACTCATCAGGACGGGTATCAAGAATAATAAACTGATCCTTATTTGCCAGCACTTTTGTGCAGGTAACATATTTATATTCCGATACTACTGCATCCGCCGCAACCGTCACCGTACAGTTCTTTGAGATATACTTCCCGCTCTTATTCTTCTCTTTCGCCGTCACAGTAATGACCGCTGTTCCGGCCTTCTTTGCCACGACATTGCCCTTGCTATCTACAGCAGCTACGGAAGCGTCGCTGGACTTCCAGGTAACCGGGCAGTATACACCTGCCGGCTTAACTGTAGCTTTAAGCGCATGCTTATCGTTCACTTTGAGCGATACCGCTGACGGCAGGCTGATGCTGGTCGGCTTAAGCTGCTTTACGGCAATCGTGATTTTCTTCTTTACCTTTTTGTTTTTCCTGGATGTTACGGTAATCGTCGTCTTTCCGGCTTTCTTTCCGGTTACCACACCCTTAGATGATACCGTCGCAACCTTCTTGTTGCTGGACTGGTACTTAACCCCTTTGTCCGCGCCCTTCGGGGAAACGGATTTTACAGAGATTGTTGCTTTTCCTTTAATATCTACTGTCTTTGAAGTAGTCTTTAAAGTAATCTTCTTTGGTGCCTTTGCCGCTGCTTCTACAGGAATGCTCGTTCCTGCAACTGCTATGACTGTTAACATTGCGATCATAACTGCAGCCAGTTTCTTCGTAATTCTCATGTTTCTCCTCCTTTTGTAATGTTGTAATGTGAATTTTATAAATAAAATGCCATCCTGCATCTACAGGCTGTATTTTATTTTTCTACCTCTCCGGCCACTGCCCATCTCCAGAAGGACTGGTCGTAATTCCAGGTGTTCTCATAGCCCGCCATCTCAAAGACAAGCTGCGAATACGCGGAACGTATTCCTCCGGTGCAGTAGGTGACGATCTTGTCTTCCTTTGAAATACCGGCGTCGGTAAGCACCTTCTCAATGTCCGCCTTAGACCTTAACGTTCCGTTTTCACGGAAAAGGTCTGTATAGCGGATGTGGATCGCACCCGGAAGATGCCCTCCCTGGGCCTCATGATATTTGACCGCGCCTTCGTACTCCTCGTCTGTACGGACGTCCACTACTTTGTAGGAATCGTAATCCGCCATCAATTCTTCTGTCTCCATCACATGTGTCATGTCGATAGAATCAATGGATACTTCCGCTGCTTCCGGCTCAGACGCCCCTTTCTGCGTGGGCGCGCCGGCTTCCTTGAGCGCAGCATATCCTCCGTCTACCATACGGACATCCGTATATCCTGCGGCCACAAGCTCCCACAGCACTCTCGCGTCATCTCCCCAGCCATCCAGAGTTTCCCCAAGCAGGATAATCTTTTTATCCTTTGACATACCAAGCTTCCCCAGCCTTCTTGCAAGCTCCGAAGCCTCCGGGATCTTTCCCCAGCCTTCGTCGCCCTCTTTTCCATAACTGTCGCCGCATGTGCCAAGCTCTTTCCAGTCCGTCGCCACAGCGCCCTCGATAGTCTCCTTCTTCGCCTTGTCTGCTCCCCGACAGTCCACAAGAAGGACATTCTCATCTCCCATCTCTTCTTTTGCCGCTTCGGCTGTCACAAGATACTGGCCTTCAAATGCATCAGAAGACACCAGTTCTTCGTCGGACACTCCCTTATTCTTGCTGCCGCAACCCGCCATGAGCACAGCCGCCGCAAGTACAACACCAAACCATCTCATTCTCTTTTTCATACCAGAATCTAAATCTCCTCCTTCTTCTTTTTTTGTTTTTCGTTATATAATTGCTTAAATAAAACGACCAAAGCTGATATCGCAAACAGCAGCAAAAGTCCTGTAACGAATAACTTCGCCCCTCCGGTCAGCATACTTCCCACGTAAGAGTAGATGATCGTCGCCGGAAGCTGCCCGATCCCTGTAGCGACAAAAAAACTTCCGAAGGACATGGACGTAAGGCCCGCCGCATAACTTACGATGTCAAAGGAAATGAACGGTAGAAGCCTTGCGATCAAAATACTCATCCTCCCGTGTTTTTCAAAAAAATCATCAATCTGCTTTAACCCGCTTTTACTGGTCAGCTTTTCCACCACGTCTCTCCCAAGGATCCGCGCGATGTAAAAGCAGACTGCTGCTCCCGCCATGGCACTCGACCAGGAAAGGATCGCGCCCTTCCACCAGCCAAAGAGGTTCGCATTGGCAAAGGTCAGAAGAAACGCCGGCAGAGGCGCTGCGATTGACTGCAGGATCATCAGCAGAAAGGACACTGCTGCCGCATAGATGCCGTATGACTGTACGAATTCGCCTACCACGGTAAAGTCGCCGCTGGCGAACGCCGCCAGGATCTCCTTCATCACCCGATTCACCGACGGGATAAAATAGTACGCAAGGAAAGCTGCTGCCGCAAGAGCTACAACCGCGATCTTCCCTGCCCATTTGCTTGTCTTCTTTTTTTCCATAATCCATTTCTCCTAAATTCTGATGTATCAAATACTGTCGGTCGATTATTTGGTAATAATTACTAAATATTATTATAACATTTCCATTTTTATATGTATAATTGTTTGTTCCAATATATATATAGACAGCATCTATAAGTCAGAACCGCTTTTCCTGCGCAGCCGTTTTAACACTCTGCGCAAAGCTCTGACCGGGAAGCCGATAACCCTTGCCGCGCGGTATGTCTCCGAGCGTTTTATCGCTTCCAGTTCCTTTTTCAGACGCTTGATCTCAAGTCCTCGTTCAAATTTTTCATCGTAGGTAATCTGGAGCTTGCGGTTAATCTCAGATTTTTCCTGATATGCCCGCATCATCCTGGCGTGGGCAGACGCCTCCCCCTCCACAAATATCCGGTAGGCGATCCGCTCGGTTCCCCCAAGCCCAATAGCCGCACATTTCTCTGTACCGGAAAGAGCCGCATACCGAACTTTCGCATGGCTGAGTACACTGTATATTGTCCCGTAAAGCAATTCTGTCATCTCCTCCGGAAAGCTATGCCGATTCAGGAACTCAAACATATTCAAAAAGCTTTTAAAATATCCGTAGCTCCCCCAGAATCCCGTGTCTGCCGTCATGATCGATGCCTCGCGGATCCTCCGCTGAAAATATGTCTCCTTTATATAGCCCGCCCGGTCTGCCAAAAGCATTGCCCGGAAGGAAAAGTCATTGTCCTCATGAAGAATCCCCGGCTCGAAGAAAAGCTCCTGCTCCCTGAGATATTTCCGTTCAAAAAATGCGATTCCCACATTCGTCCGGTACTCGCCGGCGCCTCTCATCAGCATGAACATCTCCGTCCCTGCACACGGCAGCGGATAATCGCCCTTCCGGATGTAAAAATCCTGAAATTCCGGATGCCGATCCCGAAGCTCCTCATTTTCATAGACATCCGTACCGTCAAAATACATCACCTGAAGCTCATGCTCCCGGCTCTTTTGGTACAAGTTCTCCAGGGCATCCTGCCGCAATGTATCGTCACTGTCCATGAAGTAAATATACTCTCCCAAAGCCAGGGAAATCCCTCTGTTGCGGGTTGCCGACAGCCCGCGGTTCTCCTGCCGGTATACCGCGATCCTTGCATCCTCCTCCGCGCAAGAAAGAAGGATATCCGGCGAGCTGTCCGTCGAACCGTCGTCGATGCAGATGATCTCCAGCTCCCTCAAGGTCTGTCCGGTGATGCTTTTCAGGCATTCCTTTACATACGCCTGCGTATTATAGACCGGAATGATCACGGAAACTTTAGGTACATGCAGCGCATCCGCCACGGCCTTTTTTTGCTTCCTTAGTTCCTCTTCTGCTGCCGCTTCACTTCTCCTTACGTCTTCTTCCTTTTTGCTCAGTCTCTCACGGACTTCCAGCGCATATGGAAGCCCTTTGATCTTATGATAATACTCCGGCATGTCATACTCATCTTCCGGAAGTTCCAAAAGCTTCATGCGCAAAAAACGTTCGCTGCATAAAGCCCGCATGATCGTCTGACGCGCTTCCTCGCTTCGGACGGTATTGAGATTGAACACGCATCCGGAGAGTACCAGATCCGCGAAGCCTCTTTCTACTTCATCATAAATTCCTCTTCTGTGCAGCTCCTCATACGTATCCTCATATGCCTGCAGAAAGCAGAGCGGATTCCCGTCCTTCTTATTTTGAAGACTGTCCTTACGGAATACCCGGTAATATACCAGATCCTCCCTCACTATGCTGACGCGCTCAGCCTCTGCCATGGCGACAAGGACGAACAGTACATCATTGCTGTTGGGAAGATTCTGAAAGCGCAGGTTCTGCTCTAAGACAAATTTCCTACGAAACAGCTTTGTCCACGGTGCTGTGATGGACAGCCCGAATATCCTGCCTTCCATGTCTTTTCTGGAAAACACCTCTTTCTCCGGAATCAGGTTCCTCCACAGATACCTGGGAGCATTTACCACCTGCCCGGTCCTGTTGTCATACCTCTTGGCGCCAAAGAGCACTACATCCGATTCTGTCCGCTTTCCTTTCCGGAATATCTTTTCCAGAAGAGTCTCATCAAAGATATCGTCAGAATCCAAAAACAGCACATATTCCCCCACCGCTTCTAAAAGCCCGGTATTCCTCGCCGCACCTGCCCCGGCATGCTCGCCGCAAAGAATCCGTATCCGGTTATCTTTTTTTGCGTATTCCTCAAGAATCCGCGGTGAATCGTCACTGGAGCCATCATCCATACAGATAATTTCCACAGATTCCAGCGTCTGCTTTATCAGGCAGTCCAGTGCTTCCATCAGATATGCGCCGCTGTTGTACACCGGCATGATCACAGAAATGTCTGTTGTCCTATTGTTTTCCAACTCTTTACTCCTTTGCTCTCTTCATTATTTTTCTCAAAAACCGTACCGGGAATCCGATGATCCGGGCAAGCCGGTAAGTTCGGGATGCTTTCACCGATGCCAGTTCTTTTTCAAGACTTTTTATCTTTAATCCTCTGTCGTACTTCTCTTTGTAAGTTATCTGCAGCTTGCGGTTGATCTCGGATTTCTCCTGGTAGGTTAGCTGAAGCTTTTGGTTAATCTCGGATTTCTCCTGGTACGCCCGCTTTAGTTTCTGGTTAAGCGCAGATTTTTCTCCGGCGGTTACACGAAGCTTATGATAAAGCTCATCTTTTTCGCTTTTAAGCTTTTCCAGTTCGTCCTTTGCACCTTCCAGATTATTTTTTACCTTTTCCAGCTCCTCATATACGGATGGTCTGCAAGTGTCCGATTCTGCGCCGGGTGCTCCCGCTCCTGGCCGGGCGAAAAGCTCAAATAGAAGCCTTTCGCGTCCCTGCAGCTCTTGAAATGCCTGCTGCTCTATCCAGGTTAACTGCCGGTACGCCTCCCGCAAGTTCTGCAAAAGTTCCGTAAGATGATCGTAGGAAATATCCTGTGCGCTGCCACCCCTTTGCTCTTTTTCCCGCGTATTATCTTCCGGCAGCTCAAGCCCTGTCAGGGCCAGGGCTTGGAACAGCTCACAGAAATTTTGGAAAACCTGCGCGAGTGTGCCGGGAGCATTTTCGCCGCGATCCACTCCCGCAAACGTTCTCACCTGCGCCCTGCAGCTTTCCCGGTACTCCCGCACTTCTCTGGCAAATCCGTCCAATTGTCGCGCACATGCCCGAAATGAATATTTTTCATCGATCACAGGCCATAGCTTCTGCACCTTTTCCTTGACCGCCGCATATTCTCTGGTCATCTTCTCTGCCTGTTCCACGAACTCCGCCTCATCCCGGTAGCATAAGATGGCATCACCGAACATCTCCTTAAGCACCCCCGAATCGTCCGAGAGAACCGGGAGCCCGCAGGCAAATGCTTCTAATATCCGCGTGTTGATAAAGCCGTTCTCGATCATATCTTCATAGTGATCACACACGGTAACCTTTGCATTCCGGTAAAGCTCCGGGAGCTCATCATTGGGCATATTTTCCGCGACCACGTACTTCGTGCTGTCCGGCATGAATTTCTCCCAGTCCGCGCCCCATACCTTTAAAGGAATACCGTGCTCGATGGACCAGGTGACACATTTGCGCTCCATGTGCCTTGAATTCCCGACAAATACCCAGTCATACTCCTTCTCCCGGCCGGAATCACTGTCAGGATAGAAGATTTCCGTGTCTGCGCAGATGAGGAGAATCTTTACCGGAACCCGGATTCTGTCCCTTACTTTTTTTCCAAATGACGCAGAACCTATGCATACCAGATCGTAGGCGCTGTATTCCTCGTCGGTGATCTGGCTTGGATGGCTTAAATTCCACATGATGTATATCCGGCCATCCGGAGCCCGGTCGGGAATATACCTTTTCGTCCCTCTCAAGACCACGACCACATCCGCAGCGGCTTCATTAAACCACTCATCGCAGGATTCTACTACAACATAATGTCCCAGCCTTTCCAGATATTTTTTCAGTGAATGGGCAAATACGTAATCTGACCAGTTCTTTTTGGCAGGCGTATCTGGGAAGCCAGCCTTTATCACCCATATTTCTTTCCCATCCGCCGCTTTTCTTCTGTCTTCCATCAGTTATCCCTCATCTTTTTTTGTATAGGCAAAAAAGGAGAGCGGAAAATCCGTTCTCCTTATAAACCTTACGCATGTTTATTTTACCGGAACTACTTTATTCTGCTTCTTGTCATAGTGTACAGTATTTCCATCTTTGTCAATATACGGATGGCCTTCGTTGCTCCAGCCAATCCAGCCGTCGCTGTAAAGGGATACATCAGTATAGCCGAGCACCATCGCATCCCACGCTTCCTCCGCTGCTCTCCAGCCGCTGCCGCAGAAGAAAGACATATGCTTCCCGGTATCGACTCCCTGCTCCTTCCACATCGCTTCCAGGACTTCCTTGCTTCTCATGGATTTATCCGGGTTCCGGTAACAATACATGGAACTGGAATACCCGATCCCGGATTCAGAATGGACGGTTCCGTCAATCCTTCCTGCCAGGTCGTGATAATCATAACCGGTAGACTCGCCTTCCCACTCTTCGATCGTACGGGTGTCGATAAGCTGATATTTAGCCGTATCCTCAACCATCTTGGCCGCCTCATCAATCGTATCGATCAGATCCGGATTCTGCGGCTTGTCCGCTCCGAAACTTGTTTTTTCTGCCTTGTTGATTCCTTTCTCCATCTCATAGCCTTTTGCATTCCAGCCGACTAAGCCCTCGCTCATCACATGGACATTGTCACAGCCAAGATACTTAAGGATCATCGCCATACGTGTCGTCGCCATCGGTTCAGGCCCAACGATCACCACACAACTATCCTTCGTCACGCCTTTGGCCTCTGCCAGCGCGAATAACTCCTTATCGGAGATCAGCCGCCACTCATTTTTATATTCTTCGGCCTTCTCTTCTACATAAACCTTCGGTGTCTCATACTCGTCCGTATTCACATGGACTGTCCCCGGGACATGGCCGTCTTCGTAGCCAGAACCTGTCTCCTCATTGTTCGTCTCATCGCCCCAGGACACATTAAGCATAGCGATCGGCGCATCCTTAACGATGTCTGCCGCCTGCGCCTCAAGCTCCGTGCCGTTCACCACATGGTCAGAGATGTTCTTCACAATCTCTGCTGGCATGTACAGATTATAATTTTCATAGCTTACAAGGTTCTCTGACCCGGAATTGATAAGCTCCGTTGCATTGTAAGTGGATACATTCTTATAACCAAGCCCTTCCAGATATTCTTTGACTGCCGCTGCGTCTTTCCCGTCCGTATCATAGATGATGTAAGACTTTTCAGCCGTCATGCCGTTGGCATCAAGTTCTTTCTGGATGGCTTCCTCCCTGGTCTTATTCTCTCTCTCGTCAGAATAATAATCGCAGTCCAGCCACTGTGCAGAGACATTGACCGCTTGTTCAAAATGTCCGCCTTTCTCTGCCCCGTCAAGCGCCCAGCCCTGGTATGCACCTGAAACTCTGGCGTCTACGAGAACTGTATTTTCATCGGTGTCTTTGATGTAAGCTAACACCTCCTCCTCTGTAGCCTCGCCGGATACCTTTTCCTCTGCGCCCGTTCCTTCTGAACCTGCTTCTTCTGTCTTTGGTTCCTCTGCAGTTTTCTGCTCACTCTTTCCGCAGCCGCCAAGTACTAAGACAGCCGCCAGCATAAGTATGATCGCTGCATTTCTTTTCATACCTTGTCCTCCTTGGATTAATGATAATATACACCCGAATATAAATAACTCGATAGTAGTATGTTATCACTATTATATTGATTATATACATGTCCGTCTAATTGATTTTTTAGATAAAACGTCCATATTATAGATTATTTCTATCAGTCCGCTGCGTTCACTTCTCCCTGCTGAAGTAATCCCGCCGCACCATCTCCAAAAACTCCTGCGACAGATACGCCTCGAGCTTTTTATAAGTAGATTCATTAAAGATCAGCTTATCCGGCTGCTGATACTGAACCCATGCCATAGCGCACCAGGTCACTCCTCTCAGGCAGGTGATCGGAATAAACGTATAAACTCTCTCCCTAAGCCCATCCACAGGAAATCTCCCATTAACCGCCCGGATATATCCATCCAGGAACGCATCCGTCTCCTTAGGGCTTAATATCACATCTATCTTCCAGAAAGTAGTCGTGGGTGCGAGAAAATGCCCAAGATCCTGCGCCGGATCTCCGTAAAGAGGCTTCTCCCAGTCGATCAGGTAATTCCCCTTACCTTCTCCGCCTATCAGGAAATTGGTGGAGTTAAGCTCCGTATTGATGCAGCACCGGTATACCTCCTCATTTTCTGCATTATTAAGTCTCTCCCAGCCCATATCCAAAAGATCCCTTACCGCCTTTTTCGTCCCGGCATCCCCCAACGGCGAATCCATATATACCTTTACCATCTCCTCACATTCTTCTAAGATAGCTTTCAGCGGATCCTCAGGAGCAATAAGCTGCGAATCCGCCGGAATCCGTACACTGTGGATATCCGCAAGGCACTGGACAGCGGATAGCATATCCTTACGGTAATCAAGACTGAGGCCAGGAAGATACTCCATCACAAGCACACCATGCTCAAGCTTCTCAAGACTTCCGTCCACGTAATACACTCTGGGTGTCCTTCCCGATCCTTCCAGCAGTTTTAGCGCATGGTACTCATATTCAATCTGGTTTTCCAGATGCATCTGGCTCCCACAGTTTACCCGCAGGAGTAAATCTTTTCTGCTCACCGGGTGAGTAAAAATATAGTTGATATTATATTCTCCCTGGGCCAGAAGCCTGTACTCCTCTAAAACCTCTCCCGGCAGGTTTAGCGCCTCCCGGTAGGCAGTAGACCTTACATACTCTTTTAATCCTTCAATTCTGTCCATATTTTAATTTCCTTTCCGGCTTGCTGCTGCCGCTCACCGCACATCCGCATACATCCTTGCGATCACTTCGATATCCACGTCGTCCCGGTATTTCTTACGAAGACGGTTCATCTTCCACATCTCGCGCAGTTTAGGGATAGTCCCCGCTGGGAACCGCCTGTCCGATGTGTAAATCCTGCTTTTCGTAATCCCGATCTTCTCACCCCTTGCTTTCAGCGTAAGCGAGAACTGGTAATCTTCCATGACCGGCAGCTCCGGGAACATCCCCGCATCAAAAAAAAGCTTCCGGTCGATAAATATCCCCTGGTCACCGAACACGACATTACGGTCTTTGATCCGGTGATTGGAAATGACCCGGCAGGTAAACATAAAAAAATTGAACGAATGGAACGCAATCCCAAAACAGCCCACCCGGTAATCCTTCATGACACTGCGGATCTGCTCCAGCGGCCTCTCCGGCAGTTCACTGTCGCAGTGCAGGAAAAACAGAATATCCCCTGTACTCTCCTGCGCCCCCAGGTTCATCTGATGCGCCCTTCCCTTCGGGGAATGGATAAGTCTGAACTCCGGCCCGATATAGTCAAGGGTCCTGTCCGTACTCCCGCCGTCCACCAAGATGACTTCACATCTGTCTTTTATCTTTCTCAGGCTGTCAAGAAGGTTTACGATCATCTTTTCTTCATTATAAATCGGCACAATCACGGATATCCTGCTTGTCCGTATCAAAAACTTCCCTGTCTCCGTTTTCTGAAGCTTCTTTTGGAATCTCAGCCTGTCCCTGCAGCCTGCCACATCCTCCTTCGTATCGATATCATGAAGCTCCTTCCCAAGACCGGCTGACAGATGGCTGCGCTTAAGGCTCTGAATCGTATTAGCCAGTACACTTCCATGGCCGTACGTCTGTTTTTCAAAGGCTTCCCTTCCCGCCGTCTTCATCCCCACCAGATAATATCCGCCGTCAGCGGTCGGCCCGATTACGATATCCTTTTTCTCCAGAATCTCAAATGCCTGCTTAAGATCCCTGCACGACACCTCCGGCACATCTGTCCCCATCAGGAGGCAGGATGCATACCCCTTTGCCAGCACCTGTTTTATCGCCCGGTACATCCGCTCCCCCAGGCCGTCGCCCTCCTGCGGGAAATATCCGGCACACTCCCCGAATATCCGGTAAAGTATATTTTCCTTATCATCCGGAGGATCCCCGTACCGTCCGTCCCCTCCGGTAAAGCACACATAGATATCTGCCTCCACCTTCCTGCACACCACCGCAATATCCTTTAAAAAGCAGACATGCAGCTTCGCGCACTGCCCGGGCGTAAAATAAGGCATCAGCCTCGTCTTCGTCCGCCCCGGGACCGGCACGCGGGTAAATATGATCAATGCCCTTTTTTTCATCGATTATTTTTTGTTCCTTTCTCCATGAACTTATAGATACTTCGTCTTCATCCGGTTGATCAGTGACTTTACCGTATCCGGCTTTTCGTGCGTCCCGAGTATCTCCGGCAGGACATGGCGCACTTGCCTGCATCCGTTCCGCGTCAGGTTCCCTGCGCAGGAGCCGCAGTAAGTATAGATTGTCTCCGGTATATTTTTAAGCTTCTGCGAAAATCCCTTCGCAAGCTCCGGCTCGAGCACACCTCCATTGCCGCCTAATCCGCAGCACTGGACATCCTCGATCTGCCTGCATTTATTTTCCATAAAATATCCGATGTCCGAAAGCCAGGCTCCCTCTTCCCTGTCAGGGCAGGGCAAAAACATCCGGCCGCCGCCTGCTATCTTCTCCCCGATTCCCAATTCCCTCAGCTTTTCATAGATATTCACTACCCTGGCCGAAAGTCTCTTTCCCAGATACTCATAGCAATTGGGACATAAAAGTATCACTTCTGTCACGCCTTCCGCCAGAAGCCGGCTCTCTATCTCCCGGACGATCAAAGCTTCCTGGTCTTCCATACCGATATCCGCGATCGGCTTTCCGCAGCACTCATAGACAATCCCTATCCCGGCTCTGTCCCTAAGAAGCTCCGCCAGCTTCTTTGTCGTCTTCGGATAAACCGACGGGAAATTACATCCCGGAAACAGCACGCTCTTTTTTTCCGCATGCTTGTAATTCCGATACAGATAGTCCTTCTTTTCCGAAATCATCCGCTTGTATTTTCTATTCACAAATGCGCCCTGATCTTCCTTAACCTGCCTGCGGCGCATATCCGCGACCACCTTACGCCCGTCGATATCCAACGGGCAGACCTCGCTGCAGCGTCCGCACAGGAAACAGTGATACGCCAATTCATCCAGTCTGTCCGTATCACCGATATCTATGCCGTATTTGCTTAAAAACGTACAATTTTCCTGACAAAGATGACAATGCACACATTTTGATGCATCAGTTGTCCGAATCTTTTGTTCCGCCATCGTCCACCTGCTCCTCTTTCAGATAATGTTTTTTCAAAAACGCGCCGATCCCTATCACAGCCACCGCCAGCAAAAGAGCTATCCCCAGGTACAAGATCCGGTTCTCCTTATCCGCAAGCCCGGCAGTCCCCACCGTGTACATGGCCGTCCCGGGAAGCATGAATACCAGCGAGCATACGGAATATGTGCCAAACCGGATGTCGGTGATCCCGTAGGCAAAATTTTGGAGATTATAGGGGAATATGGGGACCAGCCTTGTGATCATAAGGATAAATATCTCGTTGGTCCCCGTCTCGTCAAATAACCATTTTTTCAAATATTTATTCTTCATAACCATGGGTTTTATACTGTCTTTCAGGAAAAACCGTCCCACAATAAATGCGATCATCGCTCCAGCCGTGGTCGCCGCCGAACAGCAGAGCGTCCCGAACACCGGACCGAACAGCAAACCTGCCACAATTGCGAAGGTCACTCCCGGAAGCGCAAGCACAACACACCCGACAATCGTCAGTCCAATATAGATTAACATTGCCAAAATGAGATTATCCGCTAAGATTTCTTCAAGGAATTTGAGATTATCCAGATCTCCGATGAATGATGACCAGCCAAATATATGATTCAGGATTAAGATCACCGCCATAATCCCGAAAAAAGACCATAACTTTTTATTTTTCATGCCCTGTACCCTGATTTCATGTTTTTTTTATTATAGCATTTCCATATTGGGCTGTATAATTGATTATATAAATATGTCTTTGTACTTATTTATATTTTCTATGATTCTCTTTAAATATAATAATGCAAAAAATATAGAAAAACCACTTGCAAAAAAGATTGCTATATGGTAATATAGATTTCGGTCACTTCGGGAGTAAACGGTGGTCAGGATTTATATGGCTCCATGGTCAAGCGGTTAAGACATCGCCCTTTCACGGCGGTAACACGGGTTCGATTCCCGTTGGAGTCATTTCTCTTTTAGCGGAGCTTACTTTTTAAGAGTATTTGCCGATGTGGCTCAATTGGCAGAGCAGCTGATTTGTAATCAGCAGGTTATCGGTTCGAGTCCGATCATCGGCTTAGTCCTTACAGGGACTTTAAATATGGACCTTTAGCTCAGTTGGTTAGAGCAATCGGCTCATAACCGATCGGTCCTGGGTTCGAGTCCCCGAAGGTCCATTTATGTCTCGTCTGGTAAGCTCGTGGGAGACCTTGCTAACGGCGGCGAGATGTATCGCACGTAAGCGTCCAAAGAACGGACGCTAAGTGCTCATAACAAGGCCCAGTGGCTCAGTTGGTTAGAGCGCCGCCCTGTCACGGCGGAGGTCG
>CANAPP010000038.1 GCA_947363565.1 uncultured Lachnospiraceae bacterium
GCATATTTTGTTGAAGTTCTTCAATTATTTATCTAGCACAACAGGTTAAATTATGGCATTTCAGTCCGCTTACCCTGTTCAATTTGTTTGATGAAGAAAAAAGACGGGCAGCTTTGAACTGCCGGAGGCTTGATCATAAGCAGTCAGGGGAAATTTATGATTTACTGTGCCGAGCAATACAAGCTGGCAAAGCTCCTGACGGGCAAGCAGCTTGCGGAGCTTTTTCAGCTGTTACAGAGTCTGGGAATATGTTTACTCTTGCTATGAAGCCCTACACACGACAGGTACAAACTATATTATTGAGGATATTGATTTGTATATCGAAGCCCGCAAGCCTGCTATGGCGTAATTAACTGCACAACTGAATACTTTCCTGCATATAAAGCAACTGCCATAAAAACACAAACTATTTTACACTACCGCGGCGGTCGTAACGACCGCCACTAAAAACTTATACATTTAATTTGACAGACCATCAAGGCGTAACAGCAAGTATAACCGCTATTCTTACACTTCCTGCAGATGGATTGCAATCCGTTTGTCCAGAATCTTCAATCTGCAGGCGCGCTTCATAGATAGTCTCTGCCGTCAGTTTTTCCGTGCTATCCAGCGGATGTCCGTTATTGTCTGTAAAGACCGCCTCTTTATATTCAATCAGTTTGCCATCCTTATCCATGCAATACATGGTATATCGGTCAAGATTTCCTTCCAGTCCGTTTATCCGGAAGGATAATGTCTGGTCTTCTGACGGTTCATCAATCTGGGCGGACATCAGATAAGTGGCAGGAATTTGATCGCTCCCAGAGGCTGCCCTAAACGCGTCCTGGTTCATCACGTGGCGCTCCATCTTTATAAGGTCAAGCTTTTTCTCCGGTTGTTCCGGAAGATAAGCAAAACGATCCTGGAGACGGACGAGCACTTTGGAGTTTGTCGGGCAGTAGACGGAATTGCCATTATTTCCCTGCATAATACCTACAGCAACGTTGTTGTATTCCTTTTGTTTCGATACCGGCTGCCACATCACAGTCTTTCCCGTGTTGTAATCCAGCGCGATAAATCCCCATTCGGAAGTTTTCTCATTCTGGGTGTAACCGTAGTAATATCCTGCGGATGTGGAGAGCTTTATCATGGAAGTGTCTTTCAGGTCGTCCCTGACCCATTTTTTTTTAAATTGATAGCTTCCGTCACTTTGCTTTACGATATCAATGCGCTCCACACCGGGCATCAGGCAGGACGAGCCGTTTTCCATCCATTTCTTGTCATAAATATTATCGTAGGACTGGATGGAAGAATCGGCATTCACATCAAAGAGACCGGCATTCCCTGCGCCGTACCAGTTGCATACCAACACGGATGCCATTTCTTCGTTCGGCGTATATACGCAGATCGAATTTTCCACGGAGACAGTCACATTACTGCCAAGGTCAAGGACCGGTGAGACGGCCAGAGTTTTTCCTGTCTTAATGTCCAGGGCAATGAGATTTACTACGTCCTGATTATCCGTATACAGGACCAGGTCGTCCGTTAGTGTGGGAGAGCTTCCGCCGCCCCATGCAAGACCCGCGCCGGTAATCCCTTTTTCGGGGTTTGGGCCTTTCCCGCCGGAGCTTTTGTAAGAGCTGTGCCATTTCTCCTGGACGCCGGAGGGGGATGCCCCGAAGAGCCGGCAGTTTTTATTCGTCAGGATCACGCAGCCCTCCTGATGGGCAGCGATGCCATTTTCCGCATTTTCTCCTTCCTGGAGCTTCATGAAGTGGATGTAACCGGACGCATCCGGAGCATTATTCCCCGCAAGAGCTTGGTCAATATATTCCCGTTCCAGATATCCGGCAAATCCGGCTTTGGAATACGAAGGATTTTTATGAAAACCGCCGGTGACAAACCAGATATTTCCTTCATAATCGTAAGCGATGCTCAGAAGATTCCGGTCGATATCCTCTCCGAGGGCGCTGACTGCCGCGGAAACGATGTCCACATCAAGCTTTTTTTCAAATACGGGAAGGATATTTCCGGCGTCATCATATGTCCTGACCATGATGACGTGGCCGTGGGTCGTAGGACCTACCAGATAGTTCTCTTTATCTACAAAAGAGTAGGATATCTGTATGCCGTATTTGGAGCCGTTATCGTGGAGGGGCGGCTGGAATTTTCCCAGAACTTTTACGTCGCTGCTGTCCACATCGCGGATGGCGATCCCTCCGGAAAGCACATTTCCGTTTTCCATGATCTGGCTGTAGGGCGTCACCGCATTGCCGTAATTATCGTAGAAGAAAGCCGGCGGGGATATGGGACTGTCATCAGCGGACGACTCTATGATTTCCGGGTAAATGCCAAGGGGCATCGCTTTTTTGGTGACATCGGTATTGTAGATATCATTGTGGATCATCGCCTCCTCGTCGGACAGATAAGGATTCTGCATGATCCGGGTTTCATCCATGATCTTTGGCGCCAGTGCAGTGGAATCCTGCGGGTCATCTTCCCTGTTTGAAGAATCTGACGGCGGCGCGGAAGAAGCGCTTTTTACCTGTACTTTGCAGGTAAGTTTTTTTGACCTGACCTTTTTTGAGCCTTTGATCCTGTACTTCACTTTGCATATGATCACTGTAGATTTCCCGGCTTTCCTGCCGGTCACTTTTCCCTTGCTGTTCACGGTGGCAATTTTACTGTTTTTTGATGACCATTTTACGGATACGACTTTTTTGACGTTCTTTGTGACCACCTTTAAGGCTGTCTTCTTCCCTTTTTTTACGGAAGCTTTCGTTTTATTAAGCTTTACCGTTACTTTTTTACCGGCGGCTTCTGCTTGCAGAGCCGTGCTGTCTATGCCGGACAGTAATAAGCCGAATGCCAGCATGACCGCCAGAATGATTTTTCCGTTTTTTCTTCTCATTGTCAGTTTCCTTTCTTTTTTGTTTATCTTATCAGTTTTTTGGGAAATGCAACTGCCTCCAACGTCTCACATCCCGCCCCGCAGGATCACATTAGCGGCAAATATCCCGTCCCCATAGTGAAACCGGACATACCCGCCGTTCTTTTCCGCAGTATGGCGGACAGCCTGCAGGCCCACACCCTCCCCCGGACGCTTGGATGAGAGGAACACGCCATCCTTCTCCCTGATCTTTCCGTCATAGGCATTTTCTACGGACAAAAGTACCATATGGCCGGAATAAAGCTGCGCGCGCACTTTGGTCTGCCGCCGTTCGGGTGCGGTCTTCATGCCGGCTTCCATCGCGTTCTCAAGGAGGTTGGACAGCACGGAGCACAGGTCGATTTCCGGCACCGCGAGCTGCTGGGGCAGGTCGAGCGCAAAAGTGACCGGGATGCCCTGCTCACGGCAGCGCATGGCAAAATAGCCGGCCACGCTGTCTACGGCGGTATTTTCGCACAGACCCAGGTCTCCCTCCGGGATGCTGCCCTGTACTTCGTCAAGGTATGCGGCAAGGTTCTCCCAATTTTCCTGGGCGGCAAAGCCCTGCAGGATATGGAAATGGTGGCGCATATCATGACGCGACTGGCGCGTCCGCTCAATGGCAGACCGCAGGCTGTCGTACCTCGCCTGCTGCATGGAAAGAAGCTGGTTCTCACGCCGCAGGCGGTCATTGCGGTTCAGGCTGGACGCCATGAGGTAAAAGAGCGCATAGAACAGAAGGAGCAGGAACAGGAAGGCAAGACTGAGGAGAAGATAGAGCTGCCGGAGCCGTCCATGTTCCAGGATGTCAGGATCCTTTGGGATCATGAAAAGATTCAGCCCGATAAACAGGGTGGGAACAATCCAGAACACATACCAGGTCTGTGCAAAGGATTCATCCTCCAGCAGTTTCCTTGCGCTATGGGTGGCAGGGTGCCAGACAGCCAGGACGGACAGGCAGCACAGCGCAAACCAGAACAGCGCGCCCCGAAGGGAAAGGGGAGGCGCAGCCTCTCCCGGGCTTAAGATGCCGTTTGCCGCGATGGCGGTGCTGCCCATGCAGGAAAACACTCCGCATATGGCGAGGAATACACTGACGGACTTCCAGCGGGTGATCCTGACCATATGCACATAGATAACACCCATGACGGCGGCGGAAGAAAAAAGCAGCCAGAGAATCCCCACATGGAAAAGGCAGCTTACGGCGCCGCCCGCGCAGCAGAGGAAAAGTACCGGCGGGACTGTCGCCGCCGCAAGTCTCACAGGGGATGTGCGCAGGTACCCTTTCACGGGCAGGCACGCAAGCAGCATACCCGGAAGGAGGATCATGAGTTCCGACGCAGAACGTAAAAAATCCGTCATCATACTTCCCTCCTTCTAAAGAGAAAATCACCGAAAGCCATCCTTGCGGCTTTGGCAAGATCCCGGCTGACGGGAACCCTTGTCCCGTTTTTCAGGATAAAATCCGTGCCGTCAAAATCCCCGGCGTGTTCTAAGTTGACGATGACGCCCCGGCTGCAGGGAAAGAAACGCCCGTCCGCAAGGCCGGCGCAGAGCTCCCGGAAAGTCTGCCTCACCACGGTCTCCTGCCCGTCCGTCCGGTAGATATGTATCTGGTGCTGGTGGTGCTGTGCATAAAGAATCTCCTGGAAACGCAGCCGGACAGGACCGCCTGGGGCATTCACCTGAATATACCTGTCCTCGGCGGGAAGGCGCTTTACGATCTCGTCAAACAAAGCGGCCAGGTCTTCCTGTGTAAACGGCTTTACCAGATAGTGGAGGGCACGGACGCGGAAGCCCTCAAGGGCATGGTCGGTGGAGGTGGTGATGAATATAAGCATACAGTTCGTATCAAAGCGACGCAGGGCCTGCGCCGTATCCACCCCGTTCTCATTTCCTAGGTAAATATCAAGAAACACAAGATCAAACCGTTCTTTTTTGGCAGCGGCGAGAAAATCCGCGCCGGAGGCATATCCGAAAGTCACGGCATCAAGGGAGAGACGGGCAAGCTGCACATCCAGCTCCGCGTTCAGGTGCTCCCGTTCTGATGCAATGTCATCCACAATGGCGATCCGCATGGAAAGCCCTCCTTTACTCAAAAAATATCTACGCAATATCATAGCATAAAACAGAAAAAATTACATACAATTCGGGACGGATTTTTACAATTCGTGCCATGGCTATGGCAAAAAGCAGGGGAAATTGTATACTAAAACTGTATGTCAAATTGTTGCAGATAAGAGGAATCGGGAGGGAAAATTATGAATATCATTAAAGACCAGACAGACAGATCACTGAATATCGCGCTGGAGGGCAGGCTCGATACGACCACCGCGCCGCAGCTCGAGACCGAATTAAAGCAGAGCATAGGCGACCGTGCCGAGCTTAACCTGGACTTTGCGAAGCTGGAGTACATATCCTCGGCCGGGCTGCGCGTTCTGCTGGCGGCACAGAAGCTTATGAACAGGCAGGGGAAGATGGTTATCCGCAATGTCAACGACGTTATCTCAGAGGTGTTCGAGGTGACGGGATTTTCGGATATCCTGACGATCGAGTGAGGAGAATGTTTTGGAGCTTAAGCAGGACGAGCAATTCCTCAAAAAAGCGTATAACAGGGCGTTGCTGCCGTGCGTGTTATCTGTTCTGAGCGGCAATATCAACATACTTGCGGACGGTATTCTGGTAGGACAAAAGCTCGGCACAAATGCTCTGGCGGCAATTAATTTCAGTCTGCCGGTGTATCTTGTATTGTGCATCGCAGGTTCGTTTATCGTGTCGGGAACGGCTGTCTGCGCCTCGGATGCTATCGGGAGAAATCAGAGCAGGCAGGCGCAGGAGCTCTATCAGATGTCAATTTTCTGGTGCACGGCGGTGTCGGTTTTTATAACGGTTTTGGGACTTGTTTTTCTAAAGCCTTTGTCGCTGCTGTTATGCTTCGACGAAAATGTAACGCCGCTGGTTGCGGAGTATCTGGGCATGACGATAGCGGGCGCGCTGCCGAAGATACTCATCTACATCCCGTTCTGGTTTTTGCGGCTGGACGGACGGAACGGCCAGGTCACGCTGATGATGCTGATCATGGGTGCCGGCAATGTGATCCTGGATGTGCTGTTTTTATATGCCTTCGATATGGGAGTGTTCGGCGCGGCGCTCTCGAGCGTTATATCTACAGCCGCCGCGTGCGTTCTCGGATTTGCAAAGCTGTGCGATAAAAAAAGCGGATTTACATTCGGATTCCGCATAAAAGCAGAGGGCGTGAGATTATCGGAGACTGCCAGGGCGGGAAGCCCGTCGGCGGCGAATAATCTTTTCCAGACACTGCGCGTAACGGCCATAAACGCGCTTCTGTTAAGCTATTGCGGCAGCAAAACGGTAGCGGCGTTCACGGCGGTGAACTGTATCTGCGCATTCGCGGAGAGCGTGACAGGCGGCGTTCCCCAGGCGGCCTCGGCTATGCTCGGGATCTACAGCGGCGAACACGATAACGAGAGCACCCGCCTTTTGATAAAGCGCCAGTTAAAAAGCGGTATTCCCTGCGCGGCCGTCTTTTCCGCGGCGGTCATCCTCGGTGCGGATCTGATCTCAGGTGCTTACGGATTGGATATCTCACTTAGATCTGCGTTTATCTGCCTGTCGCTGGGAATGATACCGGCGCTCATAAACTGCGTGCTGTCGGGCTTTTACAACGTTTCCGGGCGAAATGCCTGGGCGGATCTCCTTATATTCCTGCGCGTGTTTTTCGCACCCTGTTCGAGCCTTTTTCTGCTTTTGAGGTTCGGCCAGGATCCGTGGCTGTTTCTGTTTTTCGGGGAAATGTCAACGCTGGTCTGCTGGTTTTTCGCAACGGGAATTTCTCATAAAGAATCCTCGCGTTTTTTGCTGCTGGATACTTCTCTCGAACAGTCAGGAAATGTGATAAATTTCTCGGTAAACGGCGACGCGGAGAGCATCTGCAGCGCTTCGGGAAAGATAACAGATTTTTGCGCGGACAACGGGATGTCGCCGAAGCAGACAATGAAAATAAGTCTCGCGCTTGAGGAAATGATGATGCTTATTTCGGCGAAAGACGAAAGCGCGGTCACGTTCGACCTGCGCGTTTACTCTCTGCAGGGCGTGATCGGGATACGGATCCGGTACGGCGGACATGCGTTTGATCCGCTGACGTACGCAGACAACGACGACGAGTATCTGGGGATCCGGCTTATAGAGAGTATGTGCGAGCAGACCCTTTATCAGCGCACTTTCGGCACGAATACCGTACAGATTTTTGTGGAGGGAGGCATCGCATGAAAACAGACTATGCGGCATTGGGGAAACAGGCGTTGGAGCGGCTGAGAGCGACCTGCCGCCGCGCGGATGAGGTTCAGCGCGAACTCCTTTCCGATATCCTGAACAAAAATAAAGACACGGAGTTCGGCAGAAAATACGGTTTTTCGGAGATCGAAAGTGCCGCGGATTTTCAAAAAAAGGTCCCTCTTTCCGAGTACGACGATTACGCCGATGATATTTTAAGGATAGTAGACGGCGGGGAAAATATCCTGACCGCCGAAAATCCCGTCTATTTCTGCATAAGCTCGGGGACTACGGGCGATGAAAAGTTCGTTCCCGTGACGGGCGGGGATGTGGAAATACAGTATCTGTACGACTACGGCCTGGTGTTCGGCGCGGTGCGGGAGTATTACGGCGGCATGGACGAGACGGAGATCTTCGGGAAGATATTTCAGGTTGGAGAGTTCGGAAAGACGTTTATGGACGACGGGAGGATAAAGGGGATCCGCTCGGGCTGCGTGTATTTGTGCGCCGACAGGTTTGCCGGCTTTGACGCGTCGGATTACTGCGTTCCGAAGGAGCTGCTGTTTCCCGGGTCGCTGGAGGATCAGTTGTACTTAAAACTGCGGTTTGCACTTGCGGAAAGAGACCTGACGGCGATCCACGGTGTTTTTATCAACCGCGTCGCCGGAGTTATGGACTATCTTCTGCAAAACTGGGATATGCTGCTGAACGATATGGAGACGGGGACCATAGACGAAGCCGTGGAACTAAGCGAAGCACAGCGGCATCATTTCGCCGGAATGCTTCCGCCCGATCCGGAACGCGCCCTTGAACTCAGGGAGATACCGTTGGACCGGCCGCTTTACGGGGTGATCAGGAAAATCTGGAAAAAGATGAAGTATATCCTTGCTATCGGCGGAAAATCCTTTCCCTATTTTACCGAAAAGATCATGGAATACGCGGGGGATGTCCCAATCTGCCATTACGCCTATGCCGCGTCGGAATGCGTTTTTGGAGTTACGGAGAAGATGAATGTGCCTGACCGGTATATCCTTTTCCCCGAGGCGGTCTTTTTTGAATTTATTCCGGTAAAAGAACCGCACAAAATACTTACGATGCCGGAGATAGACACCGGCGCCAAGTATGAAATAGTCTTTACGAGCCGCTCCGGGCTGTACCGCTACCGTCTGGGCGACGTTGTGGAGGTTGTCGGGTGGTTTGGCAAAGCGCCTGTCGTAAAGTACAGCTACCGGATAAATCAGGCGATCAATATCGCGGGGGAAAAGACAAACTGCGAGCAGCTTTCCACGGCGGTAAAGTGTTTTTCGGAAATAACGGGAGCGGATGTGACGGGCTACTGCGTCTGCGAGGATCATTCCGGACTGGTGCCGAGATATTTGTTTTATATCGAATGTTCGGATAATGATACGATCGCCAATGCCGGGGAGATACTTGAAGAATGTATGAAAAACGCGAATTTTGATTACCGTTCCTGTGAGAGTATGAATGAGATAGCGCCGCTGAAACTTGCCTTTCTGCGGACGGGCAGCTTTCAGAGATACGAAAAGAAGCTCGCCGGGACGGGGAAACCGATGGGGCAGAATAAACTGCTGCACTTTCTCGACACGGACGAAAAAAAGGAATTTTTCGCGCGGCAGATTCTAAAAAAGGAGAACAGCTTATGAAGAAATTAACGGGTATCGCGGGGAAATTGACGCTCGGCGTGATCACTTTCGGGGTGCTGCTCGGTATCGTATGCAGCATAGTGGGCTACCGCGAATTTACAGCCGTTCTTGAGCAGCAGTACAACGATTCGGCGTATGAGATAGCGCAGGCTGCCATCACTCTTCTGAACCCCGACAAATTTGAACAATATCTGGAAACGGGCGAGACAGACGAAGAGTACCTCGAGATACAGGCACGGCTCGACGCGCTTGTGAACGCGACGAACGCCACGCTGATTTATGTTGAAAAGGTAGATACAAGCGACTTCCAGACCGTTACCTATATCTATGATTCCGTAAACGACAGCACGGGATTTGACCGTTATCCGCTCGGTTATACGGACAAGGGCGTAGCGGACAAATATGTCAGCAATATGAAGGATATCGTGTTAAAGGGCGAGCGCGCTACGGAGTATCTGTACTATTATTCCGAGGAATCGGGAGCGCATACGACTGCCGGGCTTCCCGTTTACGATTCCGGCGGAAGGATCGTCGCGGTGGTCGGGGTTGAAAAGGCTATGACGCGCCTTGAAGACGCCCGCAACACCTACGTTCTGCACGTCATCCTGTGGACGCTCGCAGCGATGATCCTGTTTGTTTTTATATATTCGGTGATCCTCAGGCGCGGCGTCATAAAGCCGATTGAAACGCTCACGAAGGAGGCGGAGCGGTTTGCGAAAACAAATCTGCCGTCAAAAGATCCGATCAATATCACCCAGAAGGACGAGGTGGGGATCCTCGCCCGCGCGGTCGAAAAGATGGAAACGGATATCGCGGAATACACCGAAAATCTCACCGCCGTCACCGCCGAAAAGGAGCGTGTGAATACGGAATTGTCCGTTGCGACGCGTATCCAGGCGAATATGCTGCCGAGTATTTTTCCCGCGTTTCCCGACCGAAAGGAGTTTGATATCTTCGCGACCATGAACCCCGCGAAGGAGGTCGGCGGCGATTTCTACGATTTCTTTATGGTAGATGAGCGTCACCTTGCGGTCGTGATGGCGGACGTCTCCGGAAAGGGCGTCCCCGCGGCGCTGTTTATGGTCATCGGAAAAACGCTGATCAAGGATCACACGCAGCCGGGAAAAGATCTGGGGTGCGTGTTCACCGAGGTCAACGAGCTGCTCTGTGAAAGCAACAGCGAGGGCTTTTTTATCACCGCTTTTGAGGGAGTCCTCGATCTGGTGAGCGGCGAATTCCGCTTTGTGAACGCGGGGCACGAGATACCGTATATCTGCAAAAGGAACGAAAAATTTAAGCCGCATAAGATCCGCGCGGGATTCGTTCTTGCGGGCATGGAGGGCATGCGCTACAAATGCGGAGAAACCCGGCTGGAGGCCGGCGATAAGATTTTCCAGTACACGGACGGGATCACCGAGGCTACCAACGCGCAGAAGGAGCTGTACGGCATGGACAGGCTGACAGCGGTACTCGGCGAAAATTCCGCTTTGCCGCCTGACGAATTGCTCCCCCTGATCAAAAGGGATATTGATAGCTTTGTCGGAGAGGCGCCGCAGTTTGACGACATCACGATGCTGTGTCTTGAATATAAGGCGCGAATGGAGGGGTAGAATGAAGGAGCTTACAATTGACGCGACGATTGAGAACGCTGCCGCCGTGACTGCGTTTGTGGACGGGCAATTAGAGCAGCTTGGCTGCCCGGCGAAGACACAGATGAAGGTTGACATCGCCATTGACGAGCTGTTCGGGAACATAGCGAACTACGCCTATACCCCCGGTATCGGCGCAGTTACCGTGCGCGTTGAGGTCACTGATGATCCTCCCGCCGTGGCGATTACCTTTATCGACCGCGGCGTGCCTTACGATCCCCTCGCAAAAGAAGATCCCGATATTACGCTTTCCGCAAAGGACAGGCAGATCGGCGGGCTGGGGATCTATATGGTCAAAAAAATGATGGACGATATCACTTACGAATACAAAGACGGGCAAAATATTCTGAAAATAAGAAAGGAAATCTGGTAATGATGAAAAAGACGATTTTACCGGCAATTACAGCAGCCGTTTTCGCGGCTGTGCTGATCATGGGCTGCGAGAAAAAAACGGAAACTCCCGGGGAACTGTTTCAACATGCGGTAAGAGACGCGGCTTTCGCCGACGAGGATGAGATATTGCCGCTCGTATCCCTTGCCCCGGACGACGAGATGACCACGTGGGACAGCGAGGGGCGCGTGCTTTTGTGCACCTGGCACAACTATCCGGAAAGCTATCCCGAAGGCGAGACGATAACGGTGGAATGGGGCCCGGTGTGGACCTTCACAGACAAGGAAATGGCATCCTGCGGCGATGAGCTGAAAAAATCCGGCGACCCCGAGATGCGGCTGAAACAGCTTGTAGCCTTCGCTCCTGATTCCGAACATTCCACGGTGACCGGTTTCTGGGTAAAGCCCGAAGATGTAAAGCGTCCCGCCTATCAGTCCGACCCGGCTGTCAGCACGATGACAAACGCTTTCGGAGAGAATGTTGATGAGGAATTCAAGGAATGGTTCGATGAAAATATCCTGTGGTCGTATTACTACGGCGATTATCCGTGGACAAGGCTCGGCTATACCTATGACTGGGCGGACAACGAGACGGAATACGGCCTGACGGAGTTTATCGTGGAGAACGGCGCAAAAGTGAAGGTGGAATTTACGGAAACGACGGAAGAGTTCCTGGAGAAGCTCATAAAATAACAGGCGGTCATTTTAATATCACTAAGCCGCAGCGAAATACGGCGCATAATTTTAAGGAGGACAGTGTATGCAAAAAAACATTATCAGGAAAAGCCGGCGGATCGAAACGATCGATATCGCGAAGGCAATCACCATATTCTGCGTTATACTTGGCCACACCACAGGAAATCTCGATACGCCCATGTTCCGCAGGGTTCTGTACGCGTTTCATATGCCGCTGTTCTTCCTTCTGGCGGGTCTTTCCATAAAGCCGAAAGGGGTGCACGGCTTTCAGGGATGGAGTAAATTTCTGTACAAAAATATTCTGGCGCTGATGGTGCCTTATCTCGTCTGGGGTCTGGTCTACGCGCCGTTTTCCTACCCGAATATGGGAGCGCTTTTTTACGGTTCGTGGGAAGCGCTCACCGGTATGGAAACGCTGACTTCGCTGTGGTACCTGCCGTGCTTTTTCGTTTCCCGCATCATCGTTCAGATTGTCGTCAATATTGCCGGATCCGCAAAAGCGAAAAGCGTACCGTTCTGGTGCGGGATGGCCGCTCTGCCGCTGCTTGCGGCCGGACTGCTGCTCCCGCACAGCGAAAACGGCGTCGTCTGGTGCGCGGATATCGCGCTGGTGGCATCAGGCTTCATCCTCTTTGGGATAGCGTTCAGAAAATCTTATCTGATCATGGCCCAGCAGAAAACGCTTTGGCTGATATTGTCCTTTGTTGGAAGCCTGCTTTTGTTTTGCGTGGGAACGGTTTTCCGCGGCGACGGACTGGAGCTTTCGCTGATGTGCAAAAGCGATTACGGAAATCAACTGTGGTTTTTGTACAACAGCGTTTTCGGCAGCCTGACCGTGCTGGCTGTATCTATGCTGCTTTCGCGGCTGTCACGGGAATCGGCGCGGCCGTTCAGGATCGGGGCGGTCACTTATATCGGACAGCAGACAATGGGGATTTATCTGCTCCACAAGCCGTTCCTCCAGCAGATCATCCTGCCTGTGCTGTCGGGGATTTTCCCCGGGGAATTCCCGTTTTTGGCTGCCGCGTTTATCGGGAGCATCTTAGCGATGCTGTTCAGCATCGTGATGTGTTATGTCATCGGGAAATTCATACCGCAGCTTTTGGGGCGTTTCCCGCGTAACGAATGGGCAAAGGACAGAGCTTAGTTCAGGCTTAACGGAGGAATCTATGTTGGAAAGAAAAGGCTATATTGTCGGCCAGCAGTTTATTAAATTTTTTATCCCGACCATAATGATGACTATGGCGTTGTCTATGAGCATTGTCATAGACGGGATGATCGTTGGGAATATTCTGGGACCGGAGGCGCTGGCGGCTGTTAATCTGGTGCTCCCGGTCACCCTGATCTTTAATTCGCTGTATGTGTTGTTCGGCGTGGGCGGTTCCGCGCTGTATTCAGTGGCTCTGGGACGGAGGGAAAAGGAGCGCGCACAGCAGTTCTTTACCGTTGCGCTGGCTGCGATGCTTGCGGCATCTCTTCTCGTCATGTTCGGCGGGTTGTTCTTATGCGGCGGTATCGCGAAAGCGCTGACAGGAAACGCTCCTGATCTGACGGAGCTGGTTTACGATTATCTCAGGATCGTGATGCTCGCGGCTCCTCTGCTTATCGTGGTCCCGGGACTTGTGTATTTTATCCGCTCGTCGGGGAATGTCCGGACGGCATCAGCGGCGCTGATCACGGCCAATGTTGTCAATCTGGTTTTGGATCTGGTATACATCGGCGGGCTGGATATGGGGATAAAGGGAGCTGCGCTGGCTACGGGCACCGGATATTTTACAGGGCTTCTCATTGCCCTTTATGGCGCGTTCCATTGTGAAACACTGAAGCTTTCGGCAGTTTCCGCGGGCGATGCCGTTAAGCTGCTTGGGGAGACGGCTTCCACAGGCATTCCCAATACCATCAATACGGTGCTGAATTTTTTCCGGCTGACATGTATCAATGTCATTGTCATGATGTACCTGGGGAGCAGCGGGGTGACGGCATTTTCTGTATGCACATCCTGTCTGTCCATTGTATCTATGTTTGTGGGCGGCTCTGCGCAGACGATGGGTCCGCTTCTGGGTACGCTCTATGGAGAGGGAGATACGAAAGGCGTCCGTTTTACGGTGAAGAAGGCAGCCTGGATCACGGGGATATCCACCCTCGCCCTGCTGGCTGTTTTTGAAGTTTTTCCCGGGCAGATCACAGGAATGTTCGGTGTTTCTGATGCCGGACAGACGGCTATCGCGGTGGAGGCTCTTCGGATCTATGCCTGGAATCTACCGGTCATGGGGATTTTATTTGTCGCTATGTGCGTGTACCCCATTCTTGGATTTAAGAAACTGTCCAGCTTTATTGCTTTGCTGGAGGGCTTCCTGATCGTCGTTCCGGCGGCCTGGCTGCTGGCGCGGCTGATCGGCCCGGCTGGGATCTGGGCGGCGTTTCCGGCAGGGGAATTTGGCACGCTTCTCATTCTTTTCCTGGTCACGGGAAGGATCCGGAAGGACCGTCCCCATCTTAACGGCCTGTTTTTGCTTGAAAAGGAGCAGAAGAAAAATGTGCTGGACGTGACGATGATCCAGGAGATTTCCCAGGCGGTTGCCTTATCGGAGAAAGCCATCAGCTTCTGCGCGGAAAACCGGGTGCCGGAGATAACGGCCAATAAAGTGGGGCTGGCGCTTGAGGAGATGGCGGTAAATACCATAAAGCAGAAGAAAAAGGAGAAAAAGAAAAGCTATATGGATGTCAGAATCACCATAGGCGGGGAGCATATCTGCATCAGCGTCCGGGACAACGGCGCGCCTTATCATCCGTTCCTGCAGAAAAACACGTCCGGAGATTTTGACAATATCCGCATGATCCTTGCGATTACAGATGAGGCGGTTTATGACAACATTCTGGGAATGAACAGTTCAATTATGAAAATACATCTATGATACAGAGAAGAAGGAGGATGGCGTATGAAGGCGATTGAAAGAGATGAGGCGGTGCGGCTGTGTCTGGAGGGCGAGCGGCTTTCGCCGGCAGAGAGGGAACGGCTGGCCGCAGAAAGGCTGAGGGAGCTGGTCGCTTATGTCAGGGAGCATTCGGCATATTATCAGAAGGCGTACAGAGAAGTGGGGGAGGATTTCAGGCTTTCAGACCTTCCTCCGGTCACGAAAAAAGAACTGATGGCGGATTACGGCGCGTGGGTGACTGATCCCCGGGTGACAGAAGAGGGCGTGAGGGATTACGTACGCAGTGATGAGGCTCTGGAGAAGCTGTATCTTGGAAAGTACACTGCCCTTACCACATCCGGGACCACGGGAAAGCCCATGCCCATGGTGCGGGATGCCTGCCACAATACGATCCACAGCGCGATGATCCAGACCCGTCTGCTGCGGGAAGTGGATCCGGATCTGATGAATCCGGTCAGGCACAGGATCGCGTCAATTATCATTTTGGATCCGTCAGTATCCTCTTATTCCGGTTTTCTGAAGATGCAGAGAGCGAATCCGGGATATGAAAAGAACACGCTGGCCATCGCCCTGACGGAGGATATCGATGAGATCGTGGAGAAGCTCAATCGGTTTCAGCCGGATCTGATCACCGGTTATCCCTCAATCCTTGCTGTCATTGGGAAAGCCGGACAGGAAGGGCGGCTTCGCATTCAGCCCCAGGCGATCGCCTGCTCTGCGGAGACGCTGACGGAAAAAGTTTACCATACCCTGCGCGGCGCGTTTGGGTGTCCGGTTCTGAATAATTACTGCAGTACTGAGGGCGGGGAGGCGGCCATGTCCTGCAGCGGGGGGAAGCTTCACGTCAATGAGGATTGGGTCATCATCGAACCGGTTGACAAGGACGGCAGACCGGTGCCGGAAGGGAGCTGGTCAGAAGGGGTGTATGTTACCGATCTGACCAATTATGTGCAGCCAATCATCCGTTATTATATGGAAGATAAAGTCCGCATTCGCGGGGAAGCCTGCCCGTGCGGGAGCACTCTTCCGGTTATGGAGATCCGGGGCAGGGAAGCGGGGACTATTGAGATCGGAGGGAAGGTGCTGTTCAGTTCGTTGTTTGAACAGGCGCTGGAACATGTTCCCGGGGTGTTGGCTGTTCAGATAGCGCAGAAAAGTGAGCGCAGGTTCCATATAAGGCTTGTGCCGTCTTCAGAAGGAGAAAGAGAAAAGGCCGCTGAGGAAGTGAAGGAGCGGGTTCTCGGCCTGTTTGAAAAGAGCGGCGTCAGATCTGTGGAAGTGACGGTAGTTCCGGAAAGGCCAAGGCCGAATAAACGGGGCGGGAAGGTTAAATTTTTTGTGAAAGAACTGGAGGAGGGATAAGGATGGATCTGTTTCTAAATCAGTGGAAGGAAAATGTGAAAAGGTATGGTTTTAAGCCGGCGGTCGTTGATCAGGACGGGAAAAGAGAGACAACGTACAGCGAGCTTGATGATCTGAGCGGCAGGATCTGTGCGGCGCTGAAGAAAAAAGGAGTAGGAAAAGGAGACATCATACCGGTCTGTCTGGAACGCCGGATGGAATTTCTGGCGGCAGAGCTGGGGATCCTGAAAAGCGGCGGTGCGTTCGCGGCATTGTCTCCGGAATACCCAAAAGAGCGGATCGCTTATATTCAGAAAGACTGCGGCGCCCCTTTTCTGTTCAATGATGAGTTTCTGGCAGAGGCGCTGGGCGAACCGTTTTCCGACGGGGGAGACGCGGAAGATGTGAAAGATTCGGACGGGGCTTTTGCTGTTTATACGTCCGGTTCTACCGGGAATCCCAAGGGGATCATCCATTCACACAGAAGCCTTGCGGAGGCGGTGACGCGTCACAGAGCGCTTTTTTCGCCGGAAGAGCGGGATGTCCAGCTCAGTTGTGCGTCCTTCAGTTTTGTGGCTATGATCATAGATCTTTATACTCCGCTGTCGGCAGGGCAGACTGTGCACATCCTTCCGGAAGAAGAGAGAAAGGATGTACGTCAGATCGAGCAGTACATCAGGCAGCATGGGATCACCATGGCGTTTATCAGCCCGCAGATGCTGCGGAATTTCCGTTCGCCGGGCCCGTCCCTGCGTCTGGTGATCACGGGGAGCGAACGGGTTTCAGGGATGGCGGGGAGAGGCTACCGGCTGTTTAACTCCTATGGCTGCAGCGAAACGGCGGCGATCGTGACGGCATTTGAAATCGATCAGGAATATGAAAATACGCCCATCGGCAGACCAGGCCCGGGTATCCGCCTTCTGCTCCTGGATAAGGAGGGAAAAGAAGTTCTGCCCGGGGAAGAAGGGGAGTTGTGCGTGGCGGGTCATATAGCCCATGGGTACATTAATCTGCCGGAGCAGACAGAGCAGGCTTTTGTGCGCCAGGAGGACGGGACGGTCCTGTTCCACACCAACGATATCTGCCGGATGCTGCCCGACGGAAATCTGGTGTATTTAAACCGCAGGGACTGGATGGTCAAGATCAACGGACAGCGTGTGGAAACCGGTGAGATCGAAGTGCAGATGGGCCAGGCTCCTTTTGTGAAAACGGCGGTTGTCAAAGGCTTCCAGAATCAATATGGACAGACATATCTGTGCGGTTATTTTCAGATGAAGGAGGAGGCGTCAGCAGAACGCCCGGAGGAAGAACTGAGACGGCGGCTGGCAGATAAACTTCCCGATTATATGATCCCGAAATTCTTCGTCCGGATGGAGCATTTTCCGCTGAATCAGAACGGCAAGCTGAACCGACTGGCGCTCCAGGCGCCGGATGTATCGGATTTCAGAAAGGATTACGAAGAGCCACGGACAGAATGCGAGCGAGCGATATGCAGCGGATTTGAAGAGGTATTGGGAATCCGGCCGGTGGGCCGTAAGGACGACTTCTTCGCGCTGGGGGGAGATTCCATCCAGGCGGTCATGCTGCTGTCCTGTCTGGAAAAGTACGCGGTGACAGCCACGGAAGTTTTCCGGTACAAGACGCCGGAGGGGATCGCCGCGGCATGCGGCGGCGAGGAGAACGCCGCTTCCAGGGAAGATATCTATGGGGACATCCCGGGAGACAAAAAAGAATGGTATCCTCTGACAGACAGTCAGATGGGGGTTTTCTTGGAGTGCGCGGCGAATCCTCAGAGCACGATGTATAATATCCCTGTCTGTTTCCGCCTTCCCGCAGGAGCCGATCTGAAGCGGTGGAAAGAGGCCGCGGAGCAGATGGCGTCCCGGTATCCGGTGTTATCTGTGTCCAGCGAAAGGCGGCAGGAGGAACAGACATACGGCATGGTGCGTCATGAGATGGACGGCTGGGAAATTCCCGTGTATGAAGCAGACGAGGCGGAGATGGACGCGCGGAAAAAAGAGTTTGTAAAGCCTTTTGACCTGGAAAGGGGGCCGCTTTTTCGGATGGCCTTTTACCGGACGGGGGAGAGCATCTATTTTTTGGCAGATATGCATCATATCATATCTGACGGCGCTTCTGTTGCCGTTTTCTTTGACGGCGTCCGGAAAATATACGAGGGAAAAGAGCCGGAGGCAGAGGGGATCAGCCAGTTTGACCTGTCCTTTTGTGAGGGGCGTCTTAAGGACACGGCGGCTTATAAAAACGCGCAGGAATATTTTGAAAAACGTCTGGCGGGACTGGAAGTGGATTCGGTTCCGGTTTTTGACATGCCGGAAGATCCGGATGCTTTGGATCATCCGTCCGGAAGGATCAAAAGCCATCTGGGAGAAATCCTTGGCCAGGAGGAGACAGAATGGTTCGCCAGCAAAGCCGGGGTTACAGAAGGTACGCTGTTTTTGGGAGCGTTTGCCTATGCGCTTGCAAAATATAACGGACAGACAGAGGTCCTTTTTGGCTCGGTCAATAACGGGCGCCGTGACGTCCGGCTGAAGCGCACTATAGGAATGCTGGTGCGCACGCTGCCGATCTATGTGCAGATCCAAGAAGATAACACAGTGACAGAGTATCTGCAGAAGCTGCAGCAGGATTTTTTTGAGACGATGGATCACGACTGCTGTTCCTTTGAGGAGCTGGCCGGCAGGTATCAGGTGACTTCTGATATTTTGTTCGTCTATCAGTCAGAGACTCTGAACGGCATGAATACGGAGCATGGACTGATCCCCATGGAAACCGTGGAGACAGGGAGCAGCCTGGCGGATCTGGCGGTTCATGTATTTAAGAAGGACGGCAGCTATGAAATACATTTAGAATACAGAAGTGATGTATATCTGGAACGGACGGCGCGCACGCTGATGTCTTTGATGGTGAAGGCGCTGGAGGGCTTTCGTGACTGCGGGTATCTGAGGGATATCCCCCTTGTTTCTTTGGAGGATCTGGCAATCCTGGATTCTTATCACGGGAAGCGTACGGCATATGACAGACATCTTACCGTGCCGGAGCTGTTTCGCCGGCAGGCTGAAAAAACGCCGGAGCATACGGCAGTCATTTTTAAGGATAAGCGGTTCACCTACAGGGAGATTGATCGGCTGTCCGACGGCGTGGCTGCTTATATCAGCCGTCTGGGGATCGGAAGAGAACAGGTAGTCTCGATCCTGATCTCCCGTGGGGAATATATGCCCATTGCCTCTCTTGGCGTGATGAAGGCCGGGGCGGTCTATCAGCCTCTGGACCCTGAATATCCGCCGGAACGGCTGGCCTTTATGATGGAGGATGCGCAGACAGAATTGCTGATCGCGGACGAGGCCCTGCTGGGACTGGTTCCCAGGTACGACGGCCAGGTGCTTTTGACAAAAGAAATCCCGCGTCTGCCGGCGGAAGGGACAAAGGAGATTCCCGCTCCGCTGCCGGAAGATACGTATATCCTTCTGTATACGTCCGGGACTACCGGCACGCCTAAAGGCTGTATGCTCTCCCATGGAAATCTGGCGGCGTTCTGTGACTGGTACCGCCGCTATTACCGGGTGGAAGCAGACAGTGTGGTCAGCGCCTACGCCAGCTTCGGGTTCGATGCGAATATGATGGATACCTATCCGGTCCTCACAGGCGGCGGGACCTTATGCATCATACCGGAGGAAATGCGCCTGGAGCTGCCGAAACTGAATGAATACCTGATACAGGAAAAGGTGACGCATGCGTTTATGACCACACAGGTGGGGCGGCAGTTTGCCCTGGAGATGGAGAATCACTGCCTTAGGTACCTGCTGACAGGCGGGGAGACGCTGGTGCCCGTCAGGGTGAGGTCTGATTTCGATTTCTATAATTGCTATGGACCGACAGAATGCACGATATTGACAACGGTTTATCCGGTGGATAAAGCCAGGGAGTATGATAACGTTCCCATTGGCCGGCCGCTTGACAATCTGGACGTGTATGTGGTGGATAAGCAGATGCGCAGGCTTCCGGCCGGGGCTGTGGGGGAATTGTGCGTGGCCGGCTATCAGGTGAGCAAAGGATATCTGAACAGGCCGGAGCAGACGGCGAAAGTCTATACCCCCAATTGTTTTACCGACCGGGAAGGGTATGAGCGTGTTTATCATACCGGAGACGACGTGCGTTTTCTGGCGGACGGAAATATTCAGTTTATGGGCAGAAGAGACGGTCAGGTGAAGATCCGGGGATTTCGGATCGAACTGTCTGAGGTGGAGGCTGTGATCCGCAGATTCCCGGGCATCCAGGATGTGACGGTTACTGCTTATGAGGCGGCTGCGGGAGGAAAAGCCATCGCCGCGTACCTTGTATCGGAAGAAACCGTTGATATCCAAAAGCTCAGGGAGTTTATCATGGAAGAAAAGCCGCCTTATATGGTGCCTGCTGCCATTATGCAGATCGACAGGATCCCCCTGAATCAGAATATGAAGGTGGATAAGCGGGCGCTTCCGGCTCCGGTCACCCAGGAGGAGACCTGCCGGGAGACGGCAAGGCCGATGAGCCTTTTGGAGGAAGAGCTCGCCCGGATCGTAAAGAAGATCCTGGGGCATGAAGAATTTTCCGTAGAAACGAATCTGCTTTACGCGGGACTGACATCGCTGTCCGCGATCATGCTGGCGGTGGAGATCGAGAAGGAGTACCAGGTGGAGCTGGAAGTGAAGCAGATGATGAGACAGTGCAGTATTCTGTCGCTGGAAAATGCTGTTTATCAGGCGCTGCGAGCCCGGTCAGGGACAGAAGCGAAAGAGAGCCGGGAAAAAGCCGGGGAAGAAGCAGAGGATTATCCGCTGACGCAGACGCAGCTCGGCGTATATTACGATGCCGTGAAGTGTCCGGAGGATACGGCGTACAATATTCCGGCGCTGCTTCGCTTTCCGCGCCCGGTCAGCGGCGAAACACTGGCGGAGGCTGCAAAGCAGGTGCTTGAAGCGCATCCCTATGTCAACGCGTGTATCCGTTATCAGGGCGGAGAGCTGAGGCAGATGCCGGGCGGGGAATCTGTAACAGGAGGGAAGATCCCCGTGCTTTCCATGACGGAGGAAGAGCTGGAAGAGTACGGCGCTTCCTTTGTAAGACCGTTTGACCTGACCAGGGATACATTATACCGGATCGAGGCGGTGCAGACTGAGGAAAGCACCTGTCTGCTGGCAGATTTTCACCATATCATTTTTGACGGGGCTTCTCTGAATCTGTTCCTGGCTCAGACGGCGGGGGCCTGTGAGGGGAAGCTGCCGGAGAAGGAAGCCTTCACCTATTTTGATTTTGCTCTGCAGGAGCGCGGACTGGAGGGCGGGGAGCATTACCTGGAAGGACAGGCATTCTTTGAAAAGATGCTTGCGGAATATGAACATGCGACCTGTCTTACGCCGGACCTCCAGGGAAAAGAAGAGGACGGAAGGAAAGCGGAATGTGCGGCAGCCTGTTCCGGGGAGGAAATGGAAAACTTCTGCCAGACATATGGAGTGACGCCGGCGCACCTGTTTCTGGCAGGAACATTTTACACGCTGGCCCGCTATACGGGCGGTCAGCAATTGTTTATCAGCACCATCAGCAACGGCAGGGCGGACTTAAAGCTGCATGACAGTATGGGAATGTTTGTGAAAACACTGCCTCTTATGGGAAATATCGCGGGAGATAAGACGGTGCTTGAGTTTGTAGGAGAAGCGAGGCAGATGCTTTTGGATGTCGTCTCCTATGAAGACTATCCTTTTACCAAAATAGCGGCGGACTATGGATTTACGCCGGAGATCATGTATGCGTGCCAGCTCGGTGTGGTAGAGGAACACCGGGTGGGAGGCGAAGTCATCCAGATAGAAAGTATGGAGTCTGACAGGCCGAAGTTCAAGGTGTCCGTACATATTGAAGAGCGGGACGGCAGGCCGTCTGTGTGCATCCAGTACAACGATGCCCTCTATAGCCGGGAGCTGATGGAACAGTTCGCCCAGTCTGTCGCTGTATGTGTCAGCCGCATGATCGCCGGTCCGTCCGGGCTTCTTAGGGAAATTTCCCTTGTGACGGATGAGCAGCGGCGGATATTGGATGGTTTTTCCGTGTCAGCGCAGACCAGCGAGGAAAGATTAAGCTTCCACGGCGTATTTGAGCGGCAGGCCGCCGTTTCTAAGACGAAAACAGCCCTGATCGCGGCGGACGGGCGATGGAGCTATGAAAGTCTGGACCGGGAGATGAACAGGGTGGCCAACGGGCTGATCCGCCGGGGATTTAGCCCCGGAGATACGGCGGTGGTACTGCTTCCCCGTCTGGGCAGACAGATCATGGCCATGTACGGCGTCATGAAAGCGGGGGGCGCTTATATCCCCTGCGATCCGGAATATCCGCCGGAGCGGGTTTTGCAGATTACGAAGGACAGCGGCGCTTCTTTTATCATTACCACAGAGGAGCGGACAGGATCATTTGAAAATGCCGTAGATATTGAGACGCTTTTAGCCTGCGGCGATGACAGAAGCCCGGAGATCAGAATTAAGGACGATGCCCTGGCTTACCTGATCTATACCTCCGGATCTACCGGAAAACCGAAAGGAGTGATGATCACCCACAGAGGGATCGTAAATTATGTGCGCAGCCATGAGGCCAACAGACATATACACGCGTGCGTGACGGACGGCCATGTGATGGTGTCGGTGACGACAGTTTCTTTCGATATGTCGCTGAAAGAAACGGCGGTGGCTTTGTGCAACGGGCTGACGCTGGTGCTCGCCGATGAGGAGCAGGCCAATCATCCTGTCCGTTTGGCGGAGCTGATAAAAGAGACCGACGGAGATATCTTCAACGCAACGCCCTCGCGGATGCTGCAGTATATGGAGTCTGAGACGTTCTGCCAGGCGCTGGCCGGCTGCCGGGTGGTGATGTCGGGAGGCGAAGCGTACAGTATGCAGCTTCTTGAGAAACTGAAACGAAAGACATCCGCCAGGATTTTTAACACCTACGGGCCCACGGAGATCACGGTGTCTTCCAATGCCTGTGAACTGACCGACAGGGACAGGATCACGGTGGGCAGCCCCCTCCTGAATTATGTGGAATACATTGCGGACAGCGATGGAAACCTTCTGCCGCCGGGTGTGACAGGAGAGTTATATGTGGGAGGCCCCGGCGTCGCCGCGGGATATCACGGCCTTCCGGAAATGACAGCGCAGAGATTCACAGAGTTCCAGGGAATGCGGGTATACAAGACAGGCGACTATGCAAAATGGACGCCGGACGGTGAAGTGGTGATCCTGGGCAGGACAGATAATCAGGTGAAGCTGCGGGGACTGCGGATTGAACTGGAGGAAGTGGAACAGGCGATCCTCACCTGTCCGGGGATCCGCCAGGCCGTTGTCCTGATCCGCGTCATAGCGGGGACAGAACACCTTTGCGCCTATTATATAGCAGATAAAAAGGTTCCCCCGGAGACGCTGAGAGAGCTTTTGAAAAACAGCCTGACCAGATATATGATACCGGATGCCTATATGCAGATGGAGCAGTTCCCCATGACGCCCAACGGGAAGATTGACCGGAAGGCCCTGCCAGAAGCACAGCTTGCCAGTGCCGGGGAATATGTGGCGCCGGAGACAGAGGCAGAGAGGATATTCTGCCGGATATTTGCCGAAGTCCTGCATATGGACCGGGTGGGCCGGGAGGATAATTTCTTTGAGATCGGCGGGACTTCCCTGGCCGTTACCGGCGTGATCATCGCGGCCACAGAAGAAGGGTTTGAGATCACGTTCGGCGATGTGTTCTCCCATGCCACGCCCCGTGCGCTGGCTGAAATGTTCCGGGAGGAAAATGTGACGGCATCGCCGGGCCTGGAGGATCTGTCCCGGTACGATTACGGAAGTATAGAGCGGGTGCTGGAACACAATACGTTTGAGGCATTCCTGGAAGGGGAGGAAAAGCCGCTTGGAAATATACTCCTCACAGGGGCGACCGGATTTCTGGGTATTCATATCCTGCGTGAATTTCTGGAGTCGGAGAGCGGGAAAGCATACTGCCTCCTGCGCAGAGGACGCTATAACAGCGTAGAAGAACGGCTGAAATCACTGCTTTTCTATTATTTTGAAAATACGTATGAGGAGCTGCTGGGAACCCGTCTGTACGCAGTGGAAGGAGATGTGACGGATGCCGGGGTATTTGACCGTATGGCAGAGATGTCTATGGATATCCATACCGTAATAAACTGTGCGGCGAATGTCAAACATTTTTCCGCGGGCACGGATATTGAGGATGTCAATGTGGGAGGCGTGCTTCACGCCATAGATTTCTGCGAGAAGACAGAAAGCCGCCTGATCCATATTTCCACTACCAGTGTATCCGGATTCAGCGTGGGGAATGTACCTCCGGCGGATACGGTCATGAATGAGCAGATGCTCTATTTCGGCCAGGTGCTGGATACAAAGTACGGACACAGTAAATTCCTGGCAGAGAGGGCTGTCCTTGAGGCCGTTTCCCGGGGACTGAGCGCGAAGATCATGAGAGTGGGCAATCTTTCCGCACGGGATGAGGACGGAGAGTTCCAGATGAACTTTTTCACGAACAGCTTCGTGGGGAGGCTTAAGTCCTATGAACTGATCGGCCGTTTCCCGTATTCCATGATGGATGTCACGGCAGAGATGGCGCCCATTGACAGCACGGCAAAAGCTATTCTTACCCTGGCACGGACGCCGGAGGCATGCTGTGTATTCCATCCCTATAATAACCACAGCATTTATATGGGAGATATCATCTACGCCATGAAAGAATACGGTATGGACATTGTGCTTTCGGAGGACGGGGAGTATGAGCGGGCGCTGGATGAAGCCAAGCAGGATCCGGAGAAAGCGAAGGTGCTGTCAAGCATGATCGCCTACCAGAATATGGGGCATGGAAAAAAGACGACAGGGATCGCAAAAGTAAATGATTATACGATGAAAGTGCTTTACCGCCTGGGATATCACTGGCCGACAACTTCCAGGGAATATGCGGGAAAGCTGGTGGAGGCGCTGGACGGGCTTGGGTTCTTCTCATAGCGGGAAAAGGATAAGTGATACCATGGAGAACAGGAGGAAATAATTATGACGATGGAAAAGACAAAAAATGACGGAGCGCTTCAGATCGCTCTGGAGGGCAGGCTGGATACGACAACGGCGCCGCAGCTTGAAGAGGAGCTGAAAAGCGGCATGGACGGCATCACCGAGCTCATCTTCGATTTTGAGAAGCTTGCGTATATTTCATCAGCGGGACTCAGGGTGCTCCTGTCCGCGCAGAAAGCAATGAACAAACAGGGAAAGATGCTGATACGCCATGTGAACGAGACGATAATGGAGATTTTTGAGGTGACAGGATTTGTTGATATTCTGTCCATCGAATAGCAGGCGGGGATTGACAGAAAGGAAAATCAGAAAGTGAATGAAGAATTAAAACAGAAGATACGTGAGATTCTGCTGGAACGGTACGGGGTGGATATCGCGGAGGCAGTGTGCCGTTTTTCCACACAAAATTACGCGTTTATTTTTCCGGAAAGACCATACATGATCCGCGTGAGCATTTCCCCCAAAAAGAGCAGGAGTGAGATCTTAAGCGAGCTGATGTGGGTGGATGATCTGAAGCCGTTCAAGCAGACGATATGCGAGCCTAACGCTTCGCTGAACGGGCTTTTGCTGGAAGAGTTTGCAATTGACGGCAAGCTGTACCGGGCCAGCATGTTCCGCACAGCCCGGGGAAATATTAAGCTGACTACGGAGATGAAACCAATGTTCTTTATCTGTGTGGGTGACCTGTTAGGGGCGATCCATCATGTCAGCACCAACGAAAGGGAGCTGGGGATACGTTACAGCCGAAAAAAACTGAGCGATACGTTTGACGCATTGAAAAACCGGGTCAAAGAGCATATACCGCCGCAGATCGAAAAGCGGATCACCTCGGTTCAGCAGGAGGTGGACAGCCTGCCGGAAGAACTGGGCCGGTATGGTATCTGCCATGGGGATTTCCATATCAATAACTTTTTTGTGGAAGAAAATAATATCTGGCTCTTCGATTTTGACGGCTGTACCTATGCCAGCTATATGTATGATGTGGCAAGCTTCATCCAGGCATGCTTCCTGATGGGGTACAAGGCGGGCGAGGACTGCCGTAAGGTGCTTTATGAGGACATACTTCCTTATTTTAAGACGGGCTATGAACTGAACAAGGAATGTGACGAGCATTACTGGGATCATCTGGAGCTGTTCATCACATACCGTGTGGCGATGGCCTACATGTCGCTTTTAGAGATAGATGAATGCGGCGTCGTGGATGATCTGGAACAGATCAGGCAGTTTTTAAGCTATATCATCTCCCAGGAGGATGTATTAGGCGCGATGACCGCGGCGCTCAAACAACAGGCGGGCGGTTATGACGAAGGGAAGTAGTGTAATATGAGGAATGACTATATTGTACGGAAACTGTACTATTCTTTTGTGACGGTTTCCATATTGTCGGCATTGACGGCGACCGTGGGGATGCTGATCGACAACATCATCGTTGGAAGATACCTTGGTTCAGACGCCCTCGGCGCAATGGGTGTGGTCGGCCCTGTGAGCCTGCTCCTTTCTGCTTTTGGGAATATCTGTTCAGGCGGGGGCACCGCAAGGGCTTCACAGGCCGTGGGCAGGGGCGATAAAGAGCAGGTCTGCCGGATTTTTACGGTTACGATGCTGTTTGCGTTCCTTGCGGGAATGACCCTTACCGCTGCCGGCCTGGCTTTTACTCCGCAGATAACGGATATTCTGGGAGCAAAGGGAGTATTGAAGGGACTGACGGAGCAGTACTTATATGGTTATTTTTTAGGAGCGCTTCCTACGGTCATGCTGACGGCGCTGATGGGGTTTGTCCGGATTGACGGCTCCCCCAGGCTTCCGGTCATATGCATCGCAGTCATGTCCGTGTGCAATATTGCGCTGGACCTTATCATGGTGCTTGTGCTGCATAAAGGGATGCTGGGCATGGCGCTGGCAACGGCGATCAGCTACTATATCGCGTTTCTCACGGGCTGTTCGCATTTTACCAGCAAACGCAGCACGTTGAAGCTGGTACGGGTAAGGGGCATCGCGAAGGAACTGTCCGCGACGATCGTCACCGGAGCGCCTACGGCGATCAGCCGTATCAGTGACACATTAAAGGTGATGATCCTGAATAATCTCATGGTGACAGTTGTCGGCGTTGGCGCAGTCACCGCCCTGAATGTCCGGACGCAGGCGAATAATATCGTGGGCGCACTGATCGTTGGCATAGGCCAGGCAGTCATTCCGGTAGTGGGTATGTTCTATGGGGAGGAGGATCGGACAGCTCTTCGGGATACGCTGAAAACGACATTGAAAATGGGACTTGTCCTCAGCGGGACCGTGGCTTTGGCGTTGCTTATCTTCCCTTCATCGCTGACAAATGCGTTCGGGGTTGCGGATCCAAAGATCATGGAGATGTCAAATACAGCGGTAAGGCTGTTTGCTGTGGGGATGCCTGTGGCATTATTGAATGCCATACTGATGAATTTTTACCAGAGCACCGGAAAAACAGGCCTTGCCACGGTGATCTGCGTACTCCAGAGCCTGGTGTATACTGTAGTCATGGCATTTATACTGATCCGGCCTATGGGCAGTACCGGTGTATGGATTGCATTTCTTCTGGGAGAAGTATGTACACTGATTACGATAGTGCTGTATGTCACGCGCAGAAACGGAAATTTTTCTTTGAGGATTTCCGCCTGTATGCTTTTGGAAGAAGAGTTCGGGGGAGATCCGAAGGACAGGCTGGAGCTTTCCATCGGGAACAGCATGGATGAGGTCATGAGCGTTTCAACGGATATCTACAAGCTGGGCCGCAGCCACGATATTGATGAAAAAATGCTGAATGAGATTTCCCTGTGTATCGAGGAGATGGCTGGAAATGTAGTCAGGCATGCGTTCAGGCCCGGAGAAAAAAAGTGGTTTGACGTGCTCATTCTGGATAAGCCTGATTCTGTCGTTGTGCGTATGCGTGATAACGGCGCGGCATTTGACCCCTGGCGTTACATAAATACAGCCGGCGATCCGGGAAAGGGAGAACGGTTTGGCATCAGGATAATCGCCTCCCTTGCCAGTCAGGTTGATTATTCGCGCAATATGGGGCTGAATGTCCTGATCATCGTCCTGAATAAACCGGCGGGGGCGAAGGACACTGACGGGAGTGATGCTCCCGGCAGGTACCTGAAATCATAGAAAGGCTGATGAGGTGTAATAAACCGAGAGATTCCGGCATAGGGTATCAAAAAGGACATTCCCTATGCCGGAAAAAAGAATGATCTTAACATAAGAGAAAACAGAAAAGAAAATGTCAGAATGAGCAGACCGGATAAAGGATCATTAAAAATAGGATGACTGTCGATCGGGATGAAAAGGGGTAGCTTTACTATTCTTATCTGATGGGGAACGATGATGCGCCGACCATGAAAGGCAGCACTGTCAATCTTTCCCCTTCGGATGTGCTGCACATCCTTGGACCCGGCTTTGACGGGCTGGTGGGCTATTCCCCCATTGCCATGGCAAAGAACGCCATCGGCATGGTGATTGCCTGTGAGAAATATGGGGCGAAGTTTTTCGCCAACGGCGCGCAGCCTAGTGGCGTGCTGAAGCATCCGGGAACGCTGAAGGACCCGTCAAGGGTGCGGGAGAGCTGGCAGTCTACATTCGACGGCAGCCACAATGCCAACAAGGTGGCCGTTTTGGAGGAGGGATGAAATACACGCCCATCTCCATTTCTCCGGAGTAGGCACAGTTTTTGAACATGAGGAAATTCCAGATTAATGAGATTGTGCGGATTTTCCGTGTGCCTTCGCACATGGTGGGCGACCTGGAAAAAGCAGTTTCTCCAACATCGAGCAGCAGTCTTTGGAATTTGTAAAATACACCCTTAACCCGTGTGTAGCGTTTAATAATTAAAGTTCACAGATTGGAAAAATAGTTGTGAAAAATGACGAAATTTAAAATTTTATTTTGTGGATAACTTTTTGTGGCTGGAAAGACTACGTTGATAGTTTTTCAGCCAATTTTTTTCATAGAAATCTTCACATCAACAGGTGTTTTTCTATATAAAACAGCCATTTATCCATCTTTTCATCCATACGCTCACTTCAAAAAAAGAAGTTATCCATAGTCAAAATGCCCATACGGAAATTTCCCGGAATTCGCCAGTTTAGCGGTTTTCTGTTATACTATTACCAGAAAGAGAGGGAATGCCATGAGTTCGGATTTAAAGGATCTAAAGAAAGAGATTGCCTTGTGTGATGAACTGATTGCAGGCCAGGAAAGGGAACTCCGGATCCAAAGCAGACTCATAGAGGAACAGAAAGAAATGATTGAGTTCCTTCAGGAACATATCTCTAAAATAACAGATATCATTAACAACGCATAATTCATTTACAGGAAGCACAGCTATGATGGATTCATTTGATCATGTAACACTCCAGTGCCGGTTGAAAGCCCTAAAGGCAGAAGTGCAGGCATTTAAGTCCGGTGAAAAATACAGGCAGATAAAACTCCTGCATCAGAAAGACATCCATGCCTATGGGCGTAAAGTCCAGAAGCTGCAGGCAGAGCTTTCGCGCGTCCACAGTAACGCCATTGATATACGTGACCAGTGGTTTCAGATATTTGAGGATATGCAGAAAGAATACGACAGGAAACTGGAAGAACTCCGGAAGGCAAACCAGGAACTGGAAAAACGGGCTTTAAAGGCCGAATGCCAAAGGGATGAGGCGTTAGGCAAAATAACCGTGCTGCGCCGCCAGCTGTATGAGGCTGCTTCAGAGCTTGAAGACGAAAAAGGCAGGAATTTAAAGCTCCGGGCACAGATGAACCGGGATTATGAGAATTCCTCCATGCCGTCGTCAAAAACCATCAAAAAGAAAAAGATTTCCAATAGCCGGGAAAAGACCGGCAGGAAACCGGGCGGACAGCCGGGGCATGGGGGCATGGGAGAAAAAAGCAGATTCCCACCAGGCCTGTGGTCGGGCTGGCGCCGCCGCAGGAAGCGCTGGAGGATCCGGATTTCAGGAAAACATCAAAAACCATAAAAAAGCAGGTTGTAAGCATCCGCCTGGTTCTGGATGTGACGGAATACCATGCAGATGTTTATTATAATTCCAAAACCGGAGAGCGTATCCATGCCCCGTTTCCACCAGGAGTGGTTAATGATGTGAATTATGCGGGGGACATAAAGGCTTTTTTTGTTCCTGCTTAATCATGACTGCTGCACATCCATTGATAAATGCAAGAGATTCCTGTACGACCTGACGGAAGGGAAGCTGAGCATTTCCAAAGGAATGATCAGCAGGCTCAGCAGAGAATTCACAAAGAAATCAGAGAAAGAAATGTATGAGTACATTCCGCCAGACAAGTATTACCGGGACGGATATAACCTGTACCGGAGGATGGATCACTTTTATGATTGTCAGAATAGGGTGATGACGATATAATATAGATAAGATACCGAGGAGGATATAATGAAAAATAAAAACGAAATAACATATCACAATAAAGATGTCCTGTCCAAGATATTAGCAGAAAATTTCAAAGATAAGTCCTTAAAAGTTTACGGGATAGACGTGCCAAAGATTAAACAGATCTTGCCGACCAATCTCCCGGAGATACAGGTAAATGAAATGCGGCTTGATAATCTGTTCCTGTTAGAGGATGATTCTGTAGCAATCATAGATTATGAGAGTGAAGTCAAGTGGGAGAACCAGTTAAAATATATGAATTATATTGTGCGTATTTTGGAAAGATACAAAAAAGATGAGATGCCAAAGAAGATTCGTATGATCGTTATTTATACGGCAGATGTAGAAACGGCCCCTGAAGAATTTTCGGCAGGATGTCTTACGCTAAAGATGGAGAGGACGTTTCTCAGGAAGATAGATTCGGAAGGCGAACGGGAAGAATTGACAAGGAGGCTCAAGGAAAAGCTGCCGTTATCAGATGATGAACTGATGAAGCTGATCATCCTGCCCCTTACTTACAAAGGGACGGAGAGAAAGAAGCAGGCGGTAAAAGAAGCGGTGGAACTTGCAAAGCAGATCACGGACAACGAAAAGAAGACATTTGTATTGTCCGGGATTCTGGTTTTTGCTGACAAGATCATTGACGCAGATACAGCAAAATATATTAAGGAGGTCGTACGTATGACACAAGTTGCAGAATTATTATTAGAAGAAGGCAGAGAAGAAGGCAGAGAAGAAAGCAGGATACAGGGTATCAATGCATTGATTGACAGTCTGAAATCTCTTTTGATTCCTGATGAAACAATCGCAAACCAGCTTATGGAAAGGTATCAGCTTACTAGGGGTGAGGCTGATGCGTTTATCAGGCAGAGACAGATATAAAAAATATAACAGGATAAAAACAAGGGTACGTGAAAAGCCCTAATCAGCCAGAATGATCGATTAATGATATATGAAAATGAATAAACAGGTTGTCGGGCTGAAATTAATTCAGCCCGAAGTTTGCATAGGGACTGTGTTTATTAAGATATTATCTCCTATGGAGTCCTTTGCAGATGGCTCTGGGACATCACATATTGTTTGAGAGCCTGTTTGGGGATCTTCCAGTCCTTACCCTCTTTATACCCCTTCAAACTGCCTGAGCGCACGATCTTATAAGCCTGGGTCATGCCAATTTTAAGAATCTCGGCTACTTCTTCTACAGTGAGGATATCATCATACTGTTCAAACATCATTATCCCTTCTTTCCCCGGAATTGTAATGTTACGGTTTCACATGGATACCGTCGCCGCAGGATATCCTGCAGGTTTGCAAGACGGCCATGCATAACCTCCGGTGTAAGGACAGGATGATCTGGGTGATAGCTGAACGCATTTATGCCGAAATGCAGATGCGGATTCCTCTCATCCATGTCCACGCCATAGATGATCTGGTATTCAGAGGAGAATAACCGTGCAATCCGGTCAGCAAGATTTAACAGCTCATTTTCACTCCACCGTCTGGAAAAGGTAATCCAGAAGTGCCAGATTTTCTGGTCGTTCGTATGGTCAGAATAAGCTTCGCTTGCTTTAAACTGTTCGATAACAGAGATATCAGGACTGCAGT
>CANAPP010000039.1 GCA_947363565.1 uncultured Lachnospiraceae bacterium
GCATATTTTGTTGAAGTTCTTCAATTATTTATCTAGCACAACAGGTTAAATTATGCTTTGGAAAAATTAGGCTACGCAGCTCCCAATATTGTAGACATTAAAAAAACAATAGGATTATCTTTAACAGAGACATACTTTGCATTAGCATCAAATGATAATCTATATGAGGCAGAGCAGTTCATTGCACTGTTTAAGGAAAAAGCCGATAGTGTTATGGTTTTTAATACCGAACTTTATGCCGGAGATAGTCTGGTTGATGCCAGGACGGCGGAAAACGCAAAGGTTAAATTTGCTGCAGTACTAACTGGAACAACGACAAAGGATGATTTTTGAAATTGCTTGATTTATCCCAGCAAAAGAATCAGCGTTATAATAAATATTTTTCAATACATGCAACCAAACACAGGGTAATTCAGTCTAATAGGTGTAAAACAAAAACGAAACGAAAAAGGGGAGGTGAAGTTCATGGAGCTGTTACTGGTGAAAAAAGCACAAAAGGGCGATACGGATGCATTTGTGGAGTTGATAGAGATGCACAAGACGGCGCTTTACAAGGTGGCGAAGAGCTACTTAAAGAGCGAGGAGGATATCGCGGATGTGATGCAGGACACGATACTGTCAGCTTATGAACACATTGGAAACTTAAAAAAATCAGCTTACTTTAAGACATGGATTACCCGTATTCTGATGAATCATTGTAACGACCTGTTAAGGCAGCAGAGGCATTTTGTGAAAGCCGGCTGGGAGGAGGAGCGGGAAGGTTATACTCCGTCTGACGACCGGGAGTTTTACGAGCTGCTCTCAGAGCTTTCCGAGGATGTGCGGCCGATTTTCCTTCTGCACTACGGGGAAGGCTTTAGCACGAAGGAAGTGGCGCAGATTCTCGATATGAATGAGAATACGGTGAAAAGCAAGCTCATGAGAGGCAGAAAGAAGTTAAAACAGGCACTTTGCTGTTAAAGGAGGCGTATATTTATGAAGAAAACAGAAAAAGAGATGAAAGATATTTTAACTAAAGATATCCAGATTTCGGATATGGTGGAGACGAGGATCCAGGAGACGTACAAGCAGCTTGAAAAGAGGAATGTCCGCCGGAGAAATGCGGGGAGCGCGCGGAGAATCGCGGCGGCTGTCGCGGCGGTGTGCCTTTTCGTTCCGGGCGTGGTGTACGCATCCTCAAAGACAGAATTTTTCCAGGCAATGTTCGGCAATGAGACGAGGGAGTCTAATGGCGTCTTAAAACGCGAGGTCGACACAGGAAAAGAGGGGAAGGACGCCAAGGTTACGGTGACGCTGCCTTCCAGGGAGTATGTTCCGGTGGACGAGGAGATGGCGGAAGAGACAATCGGCGCTTATGTGTCGGAGGAGCCTGTCGTGAAGAAAATTGGCAGCCATACCCTTACGGTAAACAGTTTTGTCTATGACAGGAACGGCGCGATGATGTATTTTACCCTGGAGAGGGAAGGCGGGGTCACTGCCCTTGCGGGGGATGCGGAGACGAACCTTACGAAGGGCGCGAATTTTACGGATGATTCGGATTTTTACTTTAACTGCGAGACGAAAAACGGAGCGTTTGCCGGGGAGAATACTTATATAGATATGAAGAAGAGTACGGATGACAAGCTTTACTGCTATTCCTACATGCTGTGGAGCGAGCCTTTAAAGGACGGGGATGTGCCGGAGCTTTTGCTCGAGACGTACCCCTGCACCAGAAAGGAACTGACGGAGGAGACGAAGACAAAGACAGAGCGCATCAGGCTGACTTCGAAAAAACCGGTTCCGGTACGGAAGATTGATATGGGCGATAAGGGATATCTGGAGTATTCACCCATTGCGCTGAGCGTTGACATGTCGAAGGGAATGGGGCTTTCCAAGGAAGAGGCGCAGGACCCGTACTATCTGGATTCTATCGCGGTGGAGTATAAGAATCAGGAGAGCTATGTTGTCTGCGACAAGGAGAAAAATGTGGAGAACAGCAGCTATCAGCTCGGGGCGGGGACGTATTATAAGACCGTGTTCAACCGGCTGGTGGATGTGGATGATATCGCGAAGATAACGGTGAACGGGGTTGAGTTTGCGGTGAAGTAGGAATAAGAGGTTTACATTTCAGCTCCTTACCTGTGAGAATTGCGGTTCTTGCAGGTGAGGAGCTTTTTTTGTTTGATTCCTGCGGGCAGCGGGCCGGTGTACATGCACATTTGCTTAAGCGTAATGGTATCGCTCCCGTTTCCGGACAAAAAATGTCATCGTCACAAGGAGAGTCATTCCTTCCGCCGCCGTAACTGCCAGCCACACCCCGTCAATCCCAAGGAGCATCGGCAGCAGCAGTACGACAGCTAACTGGAATACCAGCGTCCGCAGGAAGGAAATCGCCGCCGACACCGCGCCGTCGCTCAATGCGGTGAAGAAGGAGGAGGCGTAGATATTAAATCCGCAGATTAGGAATGACAGCCCGTAAAGCCGGAACCCGTGGCTGGTCATGGCAAACAGCTCTCTGTCATACCCCACGAACACATTGGCAAGGGGCGAGGCCAAAAGCTGCGCGGCGAGGGCAAGGCCCATCCCCCAGAGAGTGACAAGGGTGAGGCTCTTTTTAAAGAGATTTTTTAGCTCCCCGTGATTGCCCGCGCCGTAGTGATATCCGGTAATGGGCGCGCTGCCGATGGAGTACCCTAAAAATATGGCGATAAAGATGAAGTTCACATACATGATCGTACCGTAGGCCGCCACCCCGTCTGCCCCGGCGAACCGGATGAGCTGGAAGTTGTACAGCGCGTTTACTACGGACATGGAAAGGTTAGTCATCAGCTCTGAGGAGCCGTTGGTGCAGGTTTTTAAAAGGATTCTCCCGTCAAAGCGGGTTTTCCCAAGCCGCAACAGGCTCCTGTTTTTTCGGGAGAAATAAATGACGGGCAAAAGTCCGCCCATGTACTCGCTGGCGGCAGTGGCAATGGCGGCTCCGGCAATCCCCCACCGAAAAACGGCGATAAAAAGGAAATCCAGCACGATGTTGGTGCAGCCGGCGGCAATGGTCACATATAGACCGAGCTTGGGTTTTTCTGCCGTCACGAAAAAGCTCTGGAACACGTTCTGCAGCATAAAGGGCGTCAGCGACAAAAACAGGATTCTTCCGTATAATACGCAGTTGTCCGCGAGGGTTCCTTCGGCGCCTAAGAATTCACTGACCGGGCGTATCAGGATGCATCCGGCGATGGAAATCAGGATTCCCCCGATGGCAGTTACGCAGACGAGCATGGAGAAATATTCGTTTGCCCTGGCTTTCTTTCCCTCGCCCAGCGTCTTTGCCACAATGGCGCTGCCCCCGGTGCCGATCATAAAGCCGAGGGCGCTGAGCCCCATGAGGAATGGCATGATAAGGTTGATGGCCGCAAATGCCGTCTTCCCAACAAAATTCGACACGAACAGGCCGTCCACCACGCCGTAGATGGAAGTGAAGATCATCATAATGATGGAGGGCATCACGAACCGGATAAGTTTTTTATAAGTAAAGTGATCGGATAGCTGTATTTTCATTGTAAAAGCTCCTTTGCATTCTTTTCAAGTATTTCGATGTATTTCCGGCTGAGCCTTAAAAGCTCCCGGGATTCTTCCTCTGTCATGGAGTCAAAAACTTTGTTCTCAATTTCAATGACCGGGAAAATCCGCTCCTTTACCAGCTCTATCCCTGTATCTGTCAGGAAAATATGCATCTGGCGCCCTTTTCCGTGTTTCAGCGTGATATAGCCGTCCTGCGCCAGTTTCCGGATGGAAGAGTTGATGGTCTGCTTGCTGGTGGCGGACAGGCTGCATATATCCCGCTGGAGGCAGCCGTCGCCAAGCTGGCAGATGGCGTACAGGATATCAAAGGCGCTGTCGGACAGCCTGAGGCTCAGTGCGATGTCATGGTAGATGCTGTTTGTCTCTTTGTAGATGCGGTTGTATTCTTTTAAGGCATGTTTGATTGGAAAATTTATGGACATATTCCCGGTTCTCCTTTATTGTCTGTTTCTTGATTGGATTTTTTTAAATTGACGACAAGTAAGTCCGAATTCATACTTGGATATTATAGTCCGAAATCGTACTTGTGTCAAGACTTTTTTAGTGTTTCATTTTTACTTTACCTGTGTTATAATTTATTTAAGTATGTGACGTACTACGACAATAGAAATGAGGAGCGGGAATGCTTATGAAAAGGGTACTATTAAAGCTTAGCGGGGAAGCGCTGGCCGGGGAGAAGAAGACCGGCTTTGATGAGGCGACTTGTATTGGGGTCGCGAAGCAGGTAAAATCGCTTGTGGATGACGGTATTCAGGTTGCCATTGTAACCGGCGGCGGCAATTTCTGGAGAGGACGGACCAGCGAGACGATCGACCGAGTGAAAGCGGACCAGATCGGGATGCTGGCGACAGTGATGAACTGCATCTACGTGTCGGATATTTTCCGGTATGTGGGAATGGAGACAGAAGTATTTACGCCATTTGTATGCGGTGCATTTACGACTCTTTTTTCTAAAGATGCGGCTGTTAAGGCTTTGGAAGACAGAAAGGTAATCTTTTTTGCCGGTGGGACGGGTCACCCGTATTTTTCCACGGATACCGGTGCGGTGCTTCATGCTATCGAGATAGAAGCAGATGCCATGCTTCTTGCCAAGGCTATAGACGGAATCTATGACAGTGACCCGAAGATGAACCCGGAAGCGAAGAAGTATGATGAGATATCCATCCAGGAGATTATCGATAAGAAGCTTATGGCTGTGGATCTTACAGCTTCGATCATGTGTCTGGAGAATAAGATGCCGATGCTGGTGTTCGGGCTGAATGAAGAGAACAGTATTGTAAATACTATGTCAGGGACATTTACGGGAACGAAAGTGACTGTATCATAAGGAGGAAAGAAAGATGAATGAGAAATTGAAGGTTTACGAAGAGAAGATGACAAAGACAATGGCTAACCTTGACGGAGAATTTGGGGCAATCCGCGCGGGACGTGCGAATCCGAATGTGCTCAACCGTATCATGGTGGATTACTATGGGACACCGACGCCAATCCAGCAGGTTGCCAACGTATCTGTCCCTGAAGCACGTATGATCCAGATCCAGCCATGGGATAAGACCATGATCAAGGCAATCACAAAGGCGATCCAGACCTCTGATCTGGGAATCAATCCGAACAATGACGGTTCAGTGATCCGTCTGGTGTTCCCGGAGCTTACCGAGGAGCGCAGAAAAGAACTGGTGAAAGATGTGAAAAAGAAGGGTGAAGCTGCCAAGGTTGCTATCCGCAATATCCGGCGTGACGGGAATGACTCGATAAAGAAGCTTAAAGGTACAGAAGTGTCCGAGGATGAGATCAAAGATATGGAAGATGAGCTTCAGAAGATAACGGATAAGTTTATTAAAGAGGTTGACAAAGCGGTAGAGGTTAAGTCTAAGGAAGTTATGACGGTTTAGTATCATGAGTTTTGCGCGGTGTGGCGCGTGAGTGGGGACAGACGCTTGAGGAAAGGGTCTGTCCTTCTATGTAGAAATACGTAGGATATATGTAAGAGTTATAAGGGCTGGCGGCGGGTGTTCCTAAGATGCCGCCGGGATAAAAGGAGATTGGTTATGAATGTTCCGCAGCATGTTGCGATTATCTTAGATGGAAATGGGCGGTGGGCGAAGTCCAAGGGGATGCCCCGTAATTACGGTCATGCCCAGGGGAGTAAGAATGTGGAGAGAATCTGCGAGGAAGCGTGGCGCATGGGAATCAAATACCTGACAGTCTATGCATTCTCGACGGAGAACTGGAATCGCCCCCAGGATGAAGTGGATGCGCTGATGAAGCTTTTGCGTAATTATATGAAGACATGTCTCAAGACAGCAAAGAAAAATGATATGAAGATTCGAGTGATCGGGGACATTACAAGACTTGATGAGGATATAAGGAACAGGATCGTAGAGCTTGAGGAGGCGACGAAAGGAAATGGCGGTCTGAATTTTCAGATTGCCATCAATTACGGCAGCCGGGATGAGATCGTGCGTTCCGTAAAAAAGCTTGCGGCGGACTGCGCAGAGGGGAAGGTGGACGCAGGCAGTATCGATGAGAGACTGTTTGGACAGTATCTTGATACGTCGGGCATACCGGACCCGGATCTTTTGATCCGTACGAGTGGTGAACTTCGCCTGTCGAATTTTTTGCTGTGGCAGCTTGCTTATACGGAATTTTATTTTACCGATGTCTATTGGCCGGACTTTACGAAGGAGGAGCTGATAAAGGCAGTGGATTACTACAACAGCAGAGACAGGCGTTACGGCGGTGTGAAGGAGGGACATACAGATGTTTAGAACAAGGCTTCTCAGTGGGATCGTGCTTGTCGTCGTGCTTGTCGCTACAGTAGGCCTTGGCGGCAATGTACTGTTCGCGGTCCTTGGAATTATCAGTTTAATCGGGCTGTCTGAATTATATAAAGTGGTGGGCGTGCATAATAAAGTATTAGGGCTTGCGGGTTATCTGGCGGCGATGGCTTACTATGGGCTGCTATTTGCAGGACATATGGAGTACATGACGATGCTGTCCATCCTGTATCTTGTGCTTTTGATGGCGGTCTATGTATTTACATTCCCGGCGTTTAAGGCGGAGCAGTTGATGACGGTTTTCTTCGGACTGTTCTATGTGGCGGTGATGTTGTCTTATGTCTACCAGACGAGGGAGCTTACAGACGGCGGGACAGTGGTGTGGCTAATCTTCCTTAGTTCCTGGGGATGTGATACTTGTGCCTATTGTGTAGGGGTACTCATCGGGAAACATAAGATGGCACCGAAGCTCAGCCCGAAAAAATCAGTGGAGGGCGGCATCGGCGGAGTTGTCGGGGCGGCGCTTCTTGGAGTTATATTTGCCCTTGCGATGAATCAGTGGGGCGGCGCATCAGCGAGTCCGGTTCATTATGGGGTGATCTGCGGCGTAGGCGGTATGATTTCCCAGGTTGGTGATCTGGCGGCGTCTGCGGTCAAGAGAAATCATGAAATCAAGGATTATGGCAAGCTGATTCCGGGGCATGGCGGGATTCTCGACCGGTTTGACAGTGTAATCTTTACGGCGCCGGTAATCTATTATTTGGCAACATTACTGGCAGGGAATATCTGATTGATGAAGTACAGTTGTTTTTTTGCTGTACCAGGAAATAACAGGAAAACAGGAGAGATAGTATATGAAAAAAATAGCCATCTTGGGCTCTACGGGTTCCATAGGGACGCAGACTTTAGAAGTTGTGCGCTCGAATGCGGACTTTGAAGTTCTGGGAATCGCTGCAGGAAGCAATATTGCTCTGCTGGAAGAGCAGATCCGTGAACTTCATCCAAGGAAAGCGGCGGTCTGGTCTGAGGAGAAGGCAAAGGAGCTGCGTCTTAGCGTTGCGGATACGGATACGGAAGTCTTATCTGGTATGGAGGGACTTATCGAGATTGCAGCGATGGAAGAAACACAGATATTAGTAACTGCTATTGTAGGTATGATTGGGATACGTCCAACGATAGAAGCGATAAAAGCAGGGAAGGATATTGCCCTTGCCAATAAAGAGACACTGGTAACGGCGGGGCATCTGATCATGCCGCTGGCGGCAGAAAAAGGTATTCATATCCTTCCGGTGGATAGTGAGCACAGCGCCATCTTCCAGTCATTGCAGGGAAATGACCGAAAGTCGGTCAAAAAGATCTTACTGACGGCTTCCGGCGGACCGTTTCGGGGGAAGAAGCAGGAGGAGCTTTTAGAAATACGGGTAGAAGATGCGCTAAAGCACCCCAACTGGACGATGGGTGCTAAGATTACGATAGATTCTTCCACGATGGTCAATAAAGGTCTTGAGGTGATTGAGGCAAAGTGGCTGTTTGACGTGGAAGTGGACGATGTGCAGGTGGTCGTGCAGCCTCAGAGTATTATCCATTCTATGGTGGAGTATGTAGACGGTGCCATTATCGCGCAGCTTGGCACGCCGGATATGAAGCTTCCTATCCAGTATGCCCTCTGTTATCCAGAGAGAAGGCATCTTCCAGGAGAGAGGATTGATTTCTGGAAGATTGGGAAGTTGGATTTTGAAAAGCCGGATATGGATACATTCTATGGATTGAAGCTGGCCTATGAGGCAGGAAGGGCGGGCGGTTCCCTTCCGACAGTTTTTAATGCAGCCAATGAGCTGGCAGTCAGCATGTTCTTAAAGCGGGAGGCGAAGTATCTTGAGATCGCGGAGATCATCGAGGACTGTATGTCTGCCCACAAAATGATCAAGGAGCCGACGCTTGAGGAAATCCTTGAGACAGAAGCGGCGACTTATGAACGGATTAACAGCAGGAGGTAATGATTGATTTGGGTATTATATTTGCAATTTTAATTTTTAGTTTTATTGTGTTCTTCCATGAACTGGGACATTTTTCCCTGGCGAAGAAAAATGGAATCGATGTGGAAGAATTTGCAATCGGGATGGGACCGAACCTGTTTTCGAAAGAGTATAAGGGGACGCGTTACTGCATCAAACTTTTTCCCATTGGAGGTTTGTGTATGATGGGGGAGGATGAGGAAGCTACCGATTCTCCGTCGAATTTTAATAATAAATCTGTGTGGGCGAGAATTGCAGTTATTGCGGCGGGGCCTGTGTTCAACTTCATCCTTGCTTTTGTGTTCGCAGTGATACTCGTAGCAATGGTGGGCTATGACAAGCCGGTCATCAGCTCGGTAGAAGAAAGCTATCCGGCTTATGAGGCGGGTATTGAAGAGGGAGACAGGATCATAAAGATGAACGGGAAGAAGATCAATGTTTTCCGGGAAATCAACGCTTACAATCAATTCCACCAGGGAGAGGAGACAGAGATTGTCTATCTTCATAACGGCGAGAAAAAAAGCGTTACTCTTACGCCGAAGATGGATGAGGAGCGAAATTACTACAGGTTCGGAATCGGAGGAGGAGCTTACACAAAGGCCAATGTGCTTACCGCATTTCAGTACGGTGTGTATGAGGTGAAATTCTGGATCAGTACCACTCTTGATAGTTTGCGGATGTTAGTTACGGGAAAGATAGGAGTAGATCAATTGTCCGGTCCGGTAGGGATTGTGAGTGTGGTGGATGATACGTATCAGCAGAGTAAGTCTTATGGTGTGTATATGGTTGTCGTGCAGCTTCTCAATATAGCAATCCTGCTGTCAGCAAACTTAGGTGTGATGAATCTTTTGCCGCTTCCGGCGCTTGATGGAGGAAGACTGGTATTTCTGGCAGTGGAGGCAGTCCGCAGGAAGAGGATACCGCCGGAGAAGGAAGGGTATGTACATCTGGTGGGTATCACCCTTTTGATGGCATTGATGGTGTTTGTGATGTATAATGATATTAAGAGGATTTTCTTTTAGTAAAGCAAAAGAGGAGTTGTTTTTGACAACTCCCCTTTTGTTTAGTTATCTGATCCACTGGTCTTCATTTGAATATGGAATAACAGGAAGGTTGATATAAGAGGCCATTATGCTGTCTACATATACCTTATATTCAATGTCCTGGCTGTTTGGAAGCTGCACCATCCAATGATAAGGATTGGCATCGTAATTCTTGATTTCTACTTCGATGCGGTGTCCCTGTTTAAATACCATAGAGGTGTTCATAACTTCAATGGTATATTCATTAATCTCTCCCGGTACAACCGGCACCTTTCTTGTGTGGTCATTATTGAGTTCCCAGGGCTTCAGATTCTTTTTCTCCAATCCCCTGTGGGAAGCCCGGAGATTGCCGGTAACGATGTTCATTGGCCTGCCTTCCGGCGGGATGTCGTTGAGCATGACGGTAAAATTAGCATCTGTTTTGTCAATGGCGCACATGAGGTGCATTACAATTGGCCCTGTAACTTCTATATCTTTTTTCAGGACAGGTGTCTGGAATACAATGCTTGGTACTTCGTATGTCTCATTGGAACCATCTTTATAAGGACTTTTGTGGTTCAGTATGACGGGAGATATATCTTTGCACGTTTCTTTTTCTGTAGAGAGAAGGCCGCCGCTTCGCAGGTAATATTTTGTCCACTGGGTGCGTGCCAGGGGCCATTCATATTCGTACCGGAACTTTTCTATGCCGCGCACAAGTAATTTTATGGGAGGCTCATCCATAATGCCGGTATCGATTCCTTTCAGCCAGTAATCATACCACCGCAAATATTCTGGCGTCATGATCCGGTGAGGCAGATGCAGCGCATCGTGCTCTTCGGGAGCTGCCAGCTTTCTGGGGACTGACATATCTCCGTGTGTAAACAGGAAAAACGGGCCTTGAGAGAAGCGTCCAAGTTCATAATATTCAGAAATCAGGTACATCGGTACTTTTATATCTTCCGGATGGTCTTGTATCGAACGCTGTTTCCAAAAATCTCCGTCGTCGTCATGCAAAAGAATATCAAAGAAATAGGTCTGGTTTCTGGGCGGCCAGCAGCTCAATATGCCGGAGTACAACGCGCTGTGGTTAATGTCCGGGTCGTCCAGCCGTTTTCTGATTCTTTCTTTTAGTTCTTCTGTCGTATAGGTACGCTCTGCTGTAGAAATAGAATTTACATCCGGACAGAAATCCGTATACATAAAAGAGCGGTTTACAAATACTCCGCCGGGATAATTATGGTGGTACATGTTGTCTACAACCTCCACCATCATGATCGCTTTCAGGTGAGGTGGCTGCAGTGCGGCGACAACCGGCTGAAGAATAGAAAAATAGGAAATGCCGATCATGCCTATATTTCCGTTGCAGTAGGGAAGCTGCGCCGTCCATTCAATCACATCATAGCAGTCCTCCTGCTCCTGACGTCCGTACAGGCCGTCCCATGCCCCCTCTGATTTGCCGATCCCTCTGGGATCCGGAACAACGACGATGTAACCATGTCTTACATATTCGTAGATATCCCCGGCTTCAATCGTGTGATCGAAAAGGACAGATTTGAACTGCATGGAAATCCGATCCATGGTCTGGATTGATTTACCGTATGAAGAGAAGGCTACGAGACCGGGAAATCTGGCGTCCTCGTCTGTATCCGGGCGGTAGATGTCAACGGCCAGGGTGACGCCGTCACGCACCTGCATCGGTACGTCCTCCTCCTTGCGTACATGGTATTTTCCGGGAGTCATCCTTTCGATACCGTCCATATAGCGGTCATCCCAGTATTTAGGTTTTTGGTCTAGGCCAACAATTTCTAGTTTTTCTTTGTTTTTCATTTTATCCTCCTCATTTATTCCACCCAGGTCTTTTGCTTTTCCGTGACCGGGAGTTCAATCCATGAAGCATGGTTACTGTCCATATATACGGAGAAATTCGCCTCTTTAGATAAAGGATGCGGTCCTGCGACACGGCCGGATGTATACAGTCTTGGCAGGCTGGCCAGCTCGTTGAAGTCAAAATACTGCTGATCCATTGTCTTGAATTCGATTTCTGCCTGATGCCCTTTTTTGTACATATTATCTACCGGAGCCATTTCGAAGATGTATTCATAGATTTTGCCCGGTATTATGGGTTCTTCGCTGGTGTGGGTGTTTTTGGGCCGGTGCTTTTTACTTTCTTCCGAAAGCTTTCTGCGGGAACATTTTAAATAGCCTGTTGACAGAAGTGTGCGGTAGCCGCTTTCACTATCCTTATCCCACAATTTGACGGCAAGATGCGCATCATCGATGTCGATGGAAGTATACAGGCATGCGGTGATCGGACCGCATATCTCGGTATCCACTGTAAATGTCCGGGAGGTATATACCAGCGCCGGAACATCCTCTGGCATCTGGGAAAGTCTGATTGGAGGGATATGCCGTATCGTATCAGGGGCTACTTCTGATAGGCTTTCCGGGGCTTCTGACAACAAATTCCCTTTGCGCAGATACATCTTTTTATAGATTGTGCCATCACATGGCCACTGCGTTTCATAGCGGTACCGGTTCTCGCCCATGACTAGTAATTTTAAGGGCGGTTCATCCATAATCCCACTGTCGATCCCTTTCAGCCAGTAATCATACCATCGGAGCTGTTCGGGGACGGGCTTTTCATAGGGAGAGGTTCTTGCTGTTGCCGGATCGATCATCATCAGCTTTTTCGGGGTGTTTTTATTCAGCTTGTTATAGATATCGTAGGCGGAAATTGCAGAGTGCCCGTATTCGTAGTACAGGCCTACGATATATGTTGGAACCGTAAGATTACGGTCCCCAAAGCTCCTTCTGTCCCACCATTCGCTTTTGAACGGATGGAGCATGACATCGATATTCCATGTATAATGCCGCGGCGGATAGCTGTCAAGACCGCGGTAATAATAGGAATTTGTAGCGATTTCAGGCTGCTTTTTTGCTTCGTTTAGCATTTTTAAAAGATCTTCTTTAGAATTCTCAAGTTCTGCCTCAGAGACAGTGTTTGTGTGCGGAATGTAGCTGCATAGAGGATAGTTGATATCGCTTAAGATTCCGCCGGGGTAGCAATCAAGATACAGATCATCGATAACGTCAACCGGCATAATGGCCTTTAGGTACGGAGGGTTCATTGAAGCAACTAAAGGCTGTATCTTGCCGGCATATCCGCACCCGATCATCCCTACATTACCGTCGGACAGATAATGCCCTGCCCAGCGGATAACTTCACAGCAGTCTGCCTGATCCTGGATGCTTAAGACGCCTGTGCATATTCCTTCGGAATTCAGTATACCGCGGGGGTTGACAACAACGACAATATAACCTCTGGAAACAAAATAATCGATGCCGCCGATCTCGATTCCCTGTTCATACATAAATTTTCCTAATTGTATGGGATCTCTTTTTCTTCCTGCAGCCTGGGCGGTTTTCCCGAAAGGTGAGAATCCGACTAATACCGGATATTTTCCTTTGTCGTCCGGACGGTATACATCACAGTATAAGCGTACGTCGTCTTTCATCACAATGGGACGGTCTTTTTCAATCCGGAGATTGTGTATCGGTTTGGAAAGATTTTTAGATTTATCTTCTGCCTGCCTGTCCCAATAGCAGACATTTTTTGTTGTTTGCTCGTTCACATTTTACCTCCTACTTTTTATTAATAATTAGATTATAAGCCTTTCCCTTCGGGGGAAAGTCAAGGCATTAATAGCTGGCAGAGATTTTCTGCCGTCTGCCATACGTCTTCATAACTCATGAAGAGCGGTGAAAAAGAAATCCGAATTTGGTTTTCCATTGAGGTTTTTGTATTTCCCTGCATTTTCATTCGAACAGCAACTTTGAGCCTGTCGGTTAGCACTGAGCCGCTGTCCAGGAATTCTGAGATCTCGTCGGATGCGGTATGGAGGATGGTAACATGCCCGCCTCTTTTATGTGCTTCTCTTGGTGTCAGGAGCTTCACACCATATATTGAAAGTCTTTCATCAACGAGAGAAATAAAATAATCTGTCATGGCAAGAGATTTTTTGCGGACAGCGTCAATTCCTGCTTCAAGGATCATATCCAGGGCGCCTTCTAACGGCGCGATATTCAAGATCAGAGGAGAGCCGTGCTGCCATCCTCCCGCACCGGCCTCAGCCTCAAAATACGGAAGCTTTTGAAACTGCTTATCTTTCCGGTAACCGTGCCAGCCGGTCATGGCCGGTGAAAGGTTAAAGTTTTTTTCATGGATGAATATTGTCGCCGGGCATCCGAGACCTCCGTTTAGATATTTGTAATTGCACCATACGCCAAAGTCCGCGCCCCAGTCGTGCAGCCTGTGGGGAACTACGCCCATGGAGTGACTTAAGTCAAATCCGATCGTTATCCCTCTTTTGGCCGCTTCGGCAGTCAGACGTTCTATATCGAGAAGCTGCCCGGTAGAATGTACAACAGATGGAAGGAATACAAGCGCGGTTTTTTCATCCATCTCTTTTATGATAAGGTCTTCGTTGATCAGAGGAGCGCTGCCTCCGGAAAGTACCAGTTCCTTTTTGGGATCATAGCCCTTTAGCCGGATCTGTGCTTCCAGGGCGTAGCGGTCAGAGCAGAAGATCTGATGATCGCAGATGATCTTTGTTTTTTCGCCTTCGGGCCGGTAGAACGCGGAGATGAGACAGTGTATATTCGTCGTTGTCCCGCCTGCGATAACCAGTTCTTTTTCGCGTGCGCCAGCCAGGCCGTTTTCCATAGCCGCAATCCGTTCAGGATAGTAAAACCAGGGAATTTTCCCGCAGAACCATCCGGCTACAAGATAGTTTTTCCATTCTTCGGTAACTCTTTTTAAGGTTTCTTCCGAACGCCGGGACATAGGTCCCAGCCCGTTCGCTTCATAATATAAATGCTCCGGAAGATAGAATTCTGCCTTATATTTTGACAGCGTATCATTTTTATCCATCTGTTTTGCATAGTCTCTGTTCACTTATTCATCCTCCCAGCTTACTTCAACCCGAACTTTCCCTGATCTGTAGCGCAGGACAACAAAAACGAAGGAAATTGCAAGGAATATGATGTTTCCGATAATGATTTCCGGCGTATTATCTTCAAGCAGAAGCCAGTTCTGGAAGATTAGCAATGCGCCGCAGAAATAACAGATCACTTTTAAAGCCCCGTCGGATATCTTGAATGCAGACTTCTCCCAGGCTTTTGGAAGTAATTTGGGAAGTCTTGCCGTGGCGACAACGATGAGGAAAGTTGTAATATTCATGAGAATCATGGACATATTTGCAATACGGTCAATATCAAGGCCTGCTACGATAGGAAGCAGTCCTACAACATAGAAGAGGATCAGCAGATAATAAGGAGTTCCATATTTTTCACTGATCGTACCGAGTTTCTTCGGAAACCACCCGTCCACACAGGCCTGCAAGACAGGCTTTGTCACCCATCCAAAAGTTGCGTTCAGGGTTGTGGAAAGGGCTAGCAGGGCGCCGCCTGTCACAAAGAATACATAAAGCATTTTGGGAAGAAATGCTTTTGCCGCAATACTTAATGGCTGATACATGACCTCCTCTACCGGGAGTACGCCGGCAGCAACAAAACCGATTACGGTATATAATGCGGTAACTAATAATGTAGATAATACAATTGCAAACGGCACATCCTTTGTCGGGTTCTTACATTCTCCTGAAAAGTTGACAAGATTTCCGCCGCCCGTTGTTGCAAAGGATGTAAATATGGCAGCCATGCAGAAGCCTTTCCAGCCGCCCATGAACAACGGCGGGTTCGGATTGGTGAAATATCCCGGTTCAATATGGAATACTCCAAGCGCGGCAAATACTGCAAGGGCAAGGGCCAGGATGATAACTAATATATTCTGAAGGAATGCGGCATCCTTTACCCCGAACAGGTTGATAACAAAAAACAGTGTCAAGGCGATGACAGCTAATGGCATTCTTGGTATGCCAGGGATAAGCGCCAGAAGATAATCCGCCAGTGATAAGGCATACATTCCTATAGAGATATTGCCGATGATGTATATCATTATGTAAAAGCCTGAAAAACGCTCACCCAGCAGCAGACTTGCCATCGTATACTGTCCGCCCCTGAGGCGTACTGCGCTTCCGGCAAAAATACTCGGCACAGTAACGGCCAGTGAAAATAATGCTCCGAAGAGAAAAGCGAATACCACAGATCTTCCGGTAAACCCAATCGCTACGCCTGTCAGCGAAAATACTCCGGAACCGATGATCTGCCCAAGCCCCATGGAGATCAATTCCTTTTTTCCAAGGACTCTTTTTAATTTTTTTGTCGTATATTCATCATGTGCGGATGATTCATTTGTATTTCCCATAAGTTTCCTCCTATTTTTTGCCTTCAGTTTTTTTGATTTTTATTTCTGGCATACATATTGCGCGTACTGGTGATCCGTCAGCTTCCTCGATTTTCAGAGGAAGGAATGAATAAAATGCCGGTTCTTTCGGAAGATTTTCCAAGTTGCAGAGATATTCCACGATCAGGCAGTCGCAGCCCAGCAGCGCTGTATGTGCTTCATTTCTTACATTTTCTCTTTCCATGTTTTCAAGGATATCCATGAAAGAGGGATTTGAAAGCCGTTTTGCGGTGGAAAATCCAAAAGCCGCGTCGGCAGAGCTTCCGTCCGTCCCCACGATTCGGATACCAACTTCGGTAAATGCTTTTGCTGCTTCTTCCGAAAGATACGGGTGGCGGAAAAAATCCCATGTTCCGTAATAGGGTTCCCAACCGGTATTTAATATGGCAAAATCTACCTGTCTAAGTTCTTCCTCATAGGCCATAATATCTTCTCGGGTAATTTTGTACATTTCTCCTTTGCTGCTGAAATCAAGGACCATTCCCATACCGACAAACCAGTCAGCGGGGAAATCATTTAAAGTTTTCCCGGTTTTGCTGATATGGTATGGTGCATCAATATGTGTGGCGGTGTGTGTTCCAATTTTTAAAAACTTTACATTTACCCCTTCTTCTTCGGTTGTTGCGTAGTGTTCTACAACTGGTGTCCTGTCGCAGGGACAGACTTGCGTACTGTTATTGATCTCTCTTGTCAAGTCGATGATTTTCATCTTGACAGCCTCCTCTCTTCTTGACGGGTATCTGAATTTCTGTTACGAATTCTTTGGGGTTATCTGTCGTATAGTCGTCCATATGGAATTCCTCCCGGATATTTCCGATGATCTCATAGTCATTTTCGTCAATCCAGGTAAAGATTGCTTCATATGAGTCTATGACGCTTTCGTGATCTCCGGTATGCAGCAGGAAAGCGGCTGCTTCATATGCCTCCTGGACTTTGCATTTTATTCTTTCTGTTTCGGGGAATGGCGCCAGCACCCTTTTTAAAATTTCAACATGGATTTCGTCGTCTTTATAAATGGAATCAAAATAGATGGTATATCTCTCGTTACCTGTCCTGATTCTGCATTTATTTAGATAATCCAGCAGTTCGGCCCATAGCTTTTCCTGGGTTGAATAGGTGTTAATAGATGCGTTAAGGCTTGCAACCTGCATTTCAGGTATGCTTTTAATGCCAACCTGGAAGGAGGAAAGTTTTATTCCTCCATTATGGTCAAGTTTCTTTTTTAACAGTTCGATTGTCTGTTTCTTTTTGGACAAATCATGTATCTGCCGATCCAATTCCAGTTGTTTTAATTCCAGCACTCCTTTTAACAGTGTATGATCTTTGTCCACCTCCTCCTGTAATAGATAAGTAATTTCTTTCAGTGACAGCCCCATTTCTTTTAACAGAAATATTTCATTCAATATAGGGAGCTGATCAGGTGTGTAATAGCGGTATCCGGTTGTTTCATCCACATATCTGGGTCTTAATAGCCCTAGTTCGTCATAATATCTCAGAGTTTTTCCGGATATTTTATAGATGCTTGCAAGCTGTCCGATTCGGAACATATGATCACTCTCCTTGTATTGAATAATAATTTGTTTGGTAAATGCATTATAAAAGATTTCCCGTAGGGTAAAGTCAAGACTATTTTGATAATTTGAAAACTTTTTTTGTTTTTTCTGTTTTTGGTAGTGTTTTCAATTAACTCGTCTTTTATAAGTGGAAATTTACAGAATTATTTGATTTGAAAAGAATTATTAGTGAAACAAAAAAGATATATAAAGAAGAGACTGTCGAATAAATCTCTGCTTTATATATCTTGATGAGACGGAGACGGAGGGATTCGAACCCTCGTACCGGCGCAAAACCGGTAAACTGATTTCGAGTCAGCCCCGTTACGGCCACTTCGGTACGTCTCCATACCCGTTTAGTATAACACAGGTTACCAGTAAAATGGAATACCTAATTTTTGATTTTACTTATTTTTGAGGAAATTCCTCAAGGTCGAATATAAATATCTCTTCAATAGGTGCCTTGACAGCCCGTGAGATGTCAACCGCCAACTTAAGTGACGGATTATACTGTGCTTTTTCCAGGCGCATGATCGTCTCGCGGCGCACGCCTACCTGGGTGGCCAACTGTTCCTGGGTCAGTTCCATTAATTGTCTGTATTTTTTCAGTCTGCATACAAAATCCGGCATATCCTATTCCTCGCTTTCCTCCGGTAATTCTCCGCAGTCATACCGATACAGCAGAAATTCTCCTAAAAACAGATCAAGGGCAATGGCAAGGGCAACTGTGATGATATATGCGATGAAGGTATATTCCAGATTGCCCATGAGTTTCCCCTGGCCTAAAAGAACTGTAGCGAGGAAGATGACAGACATCGCCGCTTTATTTGCCGAGTAATTTGCCCGGAGCTTATTCTCTCGGTACCGCTCATCCATAAGTGTATTCGAAAGCCTGCCCTCATAGAAGATTCCGAAAAATCCGAAGAATATGAAAAATATAAAAGGAAAAACGGTCTTATCCGCGCGGTAAGTCCAGAATCCTAAAAATCCCAGGAATCCTAAGAATCCTAGGAATCCAAGTCTGGGATCCACTCCTCTGGTCATCCGGGCGGACGCTTTCCCTTCTTTTCCTGTTTTGATGCTTCGTGCAAGCAGTACAAGAATATACAGGATATATAATAATAGAAGTGCCCCGGAGATAATCATCGGCAGGTCACGCATCCGAAAGGAATATTCGGAGAATTTCATTGGTGTGATAAATCTTGAGTCATTAAAAACAACCGCATGCCAGGAAGCTCCTGCGGTAAACACGGCGCATATAATGCCAAGGAAAACGGCCAGTTTTGTGCTGTTCTTTTTCATAGTTGTGCCCTCCTGCTGATTATTTCTTTTGATTACTGTTTTCCTTTCAAAAAAGGTTGACAGAATGAGATATATTTGTTATATTATGAGATAAATATATCACTAAAAAAACTGAATGTCAAGAAAAAGATGCAAGTATTGAAGTTATGGCACGCTGTTTGCCGTCTGCCTCTCACCGCCCATTCCCGTCCCGGTACTCCTTCGGCGTGCATTTCATATACCGTTTGAAAATCTGCCCATAGTAAGCCGGGCTTGAAAAGCCCACGAGCCCGGCGGTCTTTGTGATGCTTTCCCCTTCTTTCAGAAATGCAAGGCTGTTTTGCACCCGCAGGAAGAGGAGGTATTCAAAGATTGTCATGTTCATATGTTTCTTGAAGAACCGGCAGCATTCGCTCTTGCAGATGTTTATGTGGGCCGCGATATCGTCGAGAGTGATGTCCTGGCTGTAATTATCCTGGATAAAGGAGATGATGTCCTTAAGCCTTTGCAGATGTTTCTGGGGGCGCTGTTCTTTTTCGGGGAGGCTGGAAAAGTAATGGTACAGTTTCTCGAAGATCTGCATGAGTATGATATGGACCGTAAGCTCGTAGTCTGCCGTTTTTTCTGCCGACAGATGGTAAAGGGTTTTTATCTGGCCGAGGATTTCCTGGTGCCATCCCACATGCTTTTGGAGTTTCAGGGAAGGCCAGTTGTCATTTGAAGTGATAAAGTCAATATATTTCGTCTGGAGGATGCTGTTCTCGTAGCCGTAGAGGAACCTTGGGTGGAAGGTGATGGAGAGGTAGGTGCATTCCTGGCCGTCTTTCATGTAGCCGGAATGGAGGGTGTTGCTGTTGCCGAACAGGCCCTCTCCCTCGGTCAGGATATAGCTTTGGTTGTTGACATGGTACTCGATGGCGCCGGACATGATCCAGGTAAGCTCAATCTCCGGGTGCCAGTGCCATAGAAAAGAGCCCTGTTCGTAGGACTGGATAGTCTCGATGCTGACCTCCACGGGAAAACTGTAGTTTCCGTGTTTCTTGATTTCCTTTTGGTTTTCTTCAATGTTAATCTGCGTTTTTTCCATAAACTGTAATTCCTTTTCCATATATGTTTTCAAAATTCCTCAATATCTTTATAAAAATGTTCAATATTCTTATTGCATAAAAGAGATATTCTCATTATCATTATAATCATAAAGCAAGGAAGAGTTTCTTGCAAGGTAAATTTAGCAGTTCGGCTGTAAAACGAAAAGGAGAACGATAAAATGGTAGAAAAGCTGATCAAAACATTTTATGAAACTTTCGGAGAGGGCGGCGATGTCCGCACCTATTTTGCGCCGGGGCGTGTGAACCTCATCGGTGAGCATACGGATTACAACGGCGGACATGTCTTTCCCTGCGCCCTCACCCTGGGAACCTACGGTATCGTGAGAGACCGGGAGGACCGGACGCTCAGGCTTTATTCGGTCAATATCGATTCTGTGGGAGTTGTGGAGGTAAGCCTTGATGAAATTGCGGCGACAAAAGAGGCGTCCTGGACAAATTACCCGAAGGGAGTTGTGTGGGCGTTTGAAAAGCGCGGCTTTAAGCTTACCCACGGGATGGACATCTTAATCTACGGCGATATCCCGAACGGTTCCGGGCTTTCTTCTTCCGCGTCTTTAGAGGTTCTGACCGGCGTGATCTTAAAGGATACCTTTGGATTTGACGTTTCCATGGTGGATATCGCGCTTATCGGGCAGGATGCGGAGAACAACTTTAACGGGTGCAATTGCGGCATCATGGATCAGTTTGCCAGCGCTATGGGCAAGAAGGACAACGCAATCTTCCTGGATACGAATACCCTGAACTATACTTACGCGCCGGTGAATCTGCCGGATGCGAAGATTGTCATCACCAACAGCAAGGTGAAACACAGCCTGGTGAGTTCCGCGTACAACGACCGGAGAAATGAGAGCGAGACGGCGCTTAAGGAACTTCAGGCGGTCGTGGATATCAAGACATTGGGCGACCTTACCGAGGAGCAGTTCGAGGAGCACAAAGGGGCGATCAAGGACGATATCTGCCGGAAACGCGCGAAACACGCGGTATATGAGAACCAGCGCGCCATTCATGCGGTGGAGGCTCTTAAAGCCAATGATATCGAGACGTTCGGGAAACTTATGAATGCCTCCCACGAATCCCTCCGCTATGATTATGAGGTATCCTGCGAGGAGATTGATGTGCTGGTCGACCTTGCACAGGCGATGCCGGGAGTGATTGGCTCTCGTATCACCGGCGGCGGTTTCGGCGGATGTACGGTGAGCATCGTGAAAAACGACACGGTTGACACATTTATTGAAGAGATTGGAAAAGCATATCTTGAAAAGACAGGCCACGAGGCGGAGTTCTATGTAGTGGATATCGGCGACGGCGCGGGAAAGCTTGGTTAAGGAGGTCTTGGCATGTTATCGGAGAATATCAAAAAGTTAGTGGAATACGGCGTTCAGGCGGGATTAGTGCCGGAGTGCGAGCGCATCTACACGACGAATCTTCTGTTAGATATGTTCCGTGAGGACAGCAATGAGGATGTGGAGATTGACGCGGAGAATATCGAGCTTGAGGACGTACTTAAGAACCTTCTTGACGAGGCGGTTTCCCGGGGGCTCATCGAGGACAGTATCGTGTACCGGGATCTGTTCGATACGAGGCTGATGAACTGCCTGATGCCCCGCCCGGCCCAGGTGCAGAAGAGTTTTTGGGAAAAGTATGAGAAATCTCCGGAGGAGGCAACGGAGTATTTCTATAAGCTCAGCCAGGACAGCGACTATATCCGTCGCTACCGGGTAAAGAAGGACATGAAGTGGAAAGTGGATTCTCCTTACGGCGAGATTGATATCACGGTCAATCTGTCAAAGCCGGAGAAGGATCCGAAGGCGATTGCGGCGGCGAAGAATGCCAAGGCAAGCAGCTACCCGAAGTGCCTGCTTTGCATGGAAAATGAAGGGTACGCAGGGCGCGTGAACCATCCGGCACGCGAAAATCACCGGATCATACCCATCACGGTCAATGACAGCAAGTGGGGCTTTCAGTATTCGCCCTATGTGTATTACAACGAGCACTGTATCGTATTTAACGGACAGCATACGCCGATGAAGATTGAGCGGGCAGCGTTTATCAAGCTGTTTGATTTTGTAAAATTGTTTCCTCATTATTTCCTGGGATCCAATGCAGACCTTCCCATCGTGGGCGGCTCCATCTTAAGCCACGACCACTTCCAGGGAGGGCATTACACCTTTGCTATGGCGAAAGCGCCGATTGAGAGAGAAGTGACCATTCCAGGTTACGAGGATGTTGAGGCCGGCATCGTGAAATGGCCGCTGTCCGTGCTCCGCATCAGGAGCAAGGATGAAAAGAGGCTCATCGAGCTGGCAGATCATATTCTGGGCAAATGGAGAGGCTATACGGACGAGGCGGCATTTATCTTCGCGGAGACTGACGGAGAGCCCCACAACACCATCACGCCGATTGCGAGGAAGGTGGGGGAGGTCTTTGAGCTTGACCTGACGCTGAGAAATAACATCACCACCGAGGAGCATCCGCTGGGCGTTTACCATCCTCACGCAGAGCGCCATCACATCAAGAAGGAGAATATCGGCCTGATCGAGGTTATGGGGCTGGCGGTATTGCCGTCAAGGCTTAAGGAGGAGATTGAGCTTTTGGCGGAGTATATTACCGAGGGCAAGGATATCCGGAGCAATGAAAAGATTGAAAAGCATGCAGACTGGGCAGAGGCTTTTCTGGCTGGATACGACAGCGTGACGAAGGAAAATGTGACGGACATCCTGAAAAAAGAGATTGGAAATGTGTTCGTGAAGGTACTGGAGGATGCGGGCGTCTATAAATGTACAAAAGAAGGGCGCGAGGCATTTATGCGGTTTGTAAAGACTTTGTAGGAAAACTTTTGAAGGAAGAGAAGTTAGGATAAATACAGGAAAAGGCGGCAGATGGACTGGAACTGCCGCCTTGCGTTTTTTGTTTTTATGGCGTGAGCAGGGAGAGATATTTTTCGTAATTCACGCCGTCGTTACGCGAAATCTGCTCTCTTACGGAATCGGAAAGAGCCAGCTCGATGAACTTTCCGGCTTTCTGTATGACGGAAGGAATGCCGTCGCCCCTGGCGATTCCGGCGCACAGGCAGGAGGCGAAGAGGTCCCCGGTGCCGGAGTAGCTGCCGCCTACATAGGGGAAGGAGAATATTTCGCAGGTTCCTTTCGCGGCATAGAGGTTACCCATGCGGCTTGCGCCTGTCTCGTCCGTGAACCGGATGCCGGTGACGATGACGTGTTTCAGCCGCCCTCTGCACAGAGACTGGGCGAGGGTGCGTATTTCTTCCAGCAGGTCATCTGATTGTCCGGTCTGTATGACGCGCCCGTAATCGGTGTCGGTGAGGAGGCAGAGCTCCGTTACATTGGGGGTGATGATATCCGCCTGGAAAGCAAGTTCTTTCATCAGGGAGAGGAGCTGATTGGAAAACATATCGTAGGGAATGCCGTCGTCTCCCATGACAGGGTCTACCAGAAGGAAACTGTTATTTTTATGGAAAGTGTCAAGAAACCGGAAAATCTGCCTGATCTGCTCTTCGCTTGCCACGAATCCGGTGTAGATGCCGTCGAACCTCGCCCCCATCTTCTCCCATTCCCTCCGGAAATGCTCCATCTTATCTGTGCAGTCGGCGCAGTAATAGCTGGGGTATCCGGTCTGGGCGCTTAAGATGGCGGTGGGCAGGGGGCAGGGGGAGACCCCCATAGCGGACAGGACGGATATTGCAGCCGTCAGGGAACAGCGGCCGAACCCGGACAGGTCATTGATTACAGCGATTTTTTTGGTCATGATATAGAAACTCCTTAATTTATTCCGGTTTGCCAGTGTATTGCTATTTTAGCATGAGAATGGCTGTGATGGAAAGTCCAGATTTGAAAGAACGAGACATGCCAGTTTGAATTTTGGCTTGACTTTTTAATCCTACAGATGTAATATTTATGGAGAATGATAACATATTTTCACCTGTGAGGTTAGAAATTTGTTCGGGGGACGGCAGTCTGCAACGCCCCTTCCCCACGCAGACAGGGCAACACTTCGTCAAACTAACCTCTAACTGCGACTAAGGAGTTCAGGAGAACCCTCACTCCAAGTCTGCGTAAGAGGTGGATTTTGCCTCCGCTAATAGCGCCCCTTAAATGTCTGCTTAGGGGAAGGGGCGCTGCAGACTGCCTGTGTATCGAAAAAGCTTTCCAGACGCACAGATGGAAATTTTTTGCGCTAAAATCTTACAAATGTAATAAAAAGGAGAAAAAGAGATGTTACAAAAAAGGGAAATACTGTTTCGGAAAGGTGTTCTTTTCGCTGTTGGAATAATACTGGCAATGAATTTGGCAGGGTGCGGGAATTTTATGGAGAAGGGCTCCCGGGATGCGGGAGAGCGAAAGGAGGAGCACCTGGGGAATAAGTTTGCAGATAACCCCCAAAATGCAGATGAACCAATCATGAAACGCACCGGCTCAGAAGAGAAGGAGGCAGAAGAAATTATAGGGATTTGCGGTGAAACTTATGCAAAAGCGGCAAAAGAAGATAAACTAGACGACCTGGAAATGCTCCGCGGTCTTGTAAACATGCTTGGAGAAAAGGGATATACGGCAATTGACAATGAAAATCAGCTTAATATGGCGCAGCATGAAAAGCTGCTGCGGTTTTGCGAGGCGGCAGAGGCAAAGGAGAGTGGGCGGATAACCGTTGCAGAGGTTACAAGGGAGGGGGAGTGCACCATCCGGAACATGGAGACTCATGACGGGAATGTGAATATGATCCGGAGTTATTATGTATTTGAGAAGGGGGAGTTAAAATTATCCTCGGAAGATATCTATCGGGCGGAATCGTGGGAATATACAGAAGACGGATACCTGATGTTTTCCGGCTGGCTGGCTTTTGAGGGTTCGTATGAGGTTACGAGAAAACAGATGATGGAATATACAGCGTACCGGGTGCTGCCGCTGGATGAGACATGCAGGGAATTGAACCGCAAATATTTGCTCCCGGTAAGCTATGAATGTAACAATATGTTCCTTGCAGATTGGAGCGAAGAAGACTTTGGGGAACTGGATTTCTATGATGTATTTAATATATTTTATTCGGAGAATCAGAGAGGAGACGAGGAGTTTGCGTCCGAATATGCGATGGGTACAAGCGCCGTATATTTGATTCCGAAAGAGAGATTTGAACGGGTCATTATGTCCAAATTTAAGATTAGCAGTGAGATTTTGCAGTCTAAGACCGTGTATTATCCAAAGGAAGAAGTGTACGAGTACAAGCCAAGGGGATTTGAAGAAATCGAATATCCGGAATATCCATATCCGGAAGTGGTCGGATATGAAGAAAATGGCGACGGTACACGGACTTTGAAGGTGAACGCGGTGTTTCCCTACAGGGGGATGTCAAAGGCGTATACCCATGAGGTGACGGTGCGTGACACGGAAGGCGGCGGCGTACAGTATGTGGCAAACCGGGTGCTTGAGCCTTTAAAAGATCCGGATATAAAGTGGCACACACCGCGTCTGACAAGGGAAGAGTGGGAAGAGAGGTATGCTGCCGGTAAAGAAGGGCAGTAGTTGTAAAGGGAGGGGAAATTATGTCATATATTTATAAATTCTGCGGAAAACTAAGTATGGTGTTTTATGTATTTATGCTGTATCAGTTCTGGCATTTATGCCAGTACGGCGGTCTGCGAAATCATTTTCCCAAGGTGGCTGTTGGAATCTTTGGTTTTGTATTCACATTCCTTTTGCGGCTGGCTGGCGGAAGATATCATAAAAAAGCAGATGCCCAAAATGGGGCAAAAAAGAAAATATTATATGCGGAAATTGCTGTTTTTCTTGCTGCGGCGATTTTCTTTGGCGGGCGTATTATCTATTCGGCAATTCCATATCATGGGGCGTTGTCCTGGAAAGTGTATGAGTGGATGCATAAAAAAGAGATTCGGTTAGAACACGGCAATATATACGAATATGGAGTGGAGGGAATCCTGTCGGATTTAGATGTGTCATTAAAAATGCCGGAGGAACTTTATATATCGAATAAATTTCAGATAGCTTTTGATGAAGGTGGAAAGATTCAAAGGATTGATGCGTTTTTATACGGAGAGGACGAGAAAGGCTACAAAAATACATATCTTATTGCTTATGATGCAAAAAGCAGCGATTCGATGACTGTCTGGACAGACGGGAATGTAAATGGTGAATATGAGGAAGATATGCGTTTGTCGCCTATGGTTGAAATTATGAAAAAAGCGGGCTGGGCCGCTCAGGTGAAGGAGTGGACAGAGAATCTTGACGAACCGCAGATATATGAAATCCTTTATTTGGGGCGGAGGTCTTTTCCTTATGGGGAAGGCTTGCGATATATTCCGGGAGATGCCGACGGGGACGGCATCGAAACGGGAACAGGCAATTTAGAACAGCTTAAAAACGGCGGCGAGATTGTCGGATTTGAAGTGTCCTTACATATACCTGGATCAGAAATGGTCACATCGGTACGTTATATTATGGAGCCGGAATATATAAGCCAGGAAGAGCTGAAACAGGAAAGCACTGCACAGCAGATAGAAGAAACTAAGAATGCAGAGCGTTGGACAACGGATGAAAGCGACGGAACGATGTATTTCTTTTTGGATTCTCAGAGCGGGTGGCGTTTGGTGGTGACGGATGCGGCAGCCGGCAGCAGATACTATGTGCTGGAAAAGAGTGCGGACGGAGGAACGGCCTGGGAACGAATAAATGAAGATCCTTTCGGCGGGGAAATAGGGGTTGCAGAAGGCTTGGTATTCTTTGATGAGAAATTTGGCGTGATTGGAATTGTGGGAGCGTCGCAGTCCCATTCGTCTCTGTATATCACCAGAGACGGCGGAGCGTCTTTTGAAAAAACGGAGTTTCCGGTAAGCAGCGTTACAGAGCTGCCAGCTCAGGCGAAAGAATATGGCTTTACAGCGGCGGATTATGATTATTTTGCTATGCCGGAAAAGGACGGTGACATACTGACGGTGACGGTTACAACGGATGCAGGTGAAAGCTCCGGAATTGTATTTAAGTCAACGGACGGCGGAATTACCTGGGAGCATGAAGGAATCGTAAATTAGAGGGGACTTTACTGCTCCCAGATATTCAAGTCCGACAGGACGGACAGGGTGATTTTTGCCGCGGCACTGCCGCCGTCGTGTTCTTTTGCATGGATATTGGTGGCGAAAACGTAGGTATTATCTTCTTTTTCGACGAAACCGATGAACCAGCCGTTTACGTCCTGCCTATTGATACGTCCGGTTCCGGTCTTCCCGTAGAGGCTCCCTGCGTTAGAGGAGGATATATGGAGGGAGTCTTTTACTGACGCTGTATGTTCCGGTGAAAATCCTAAGCTGCCGTCCTGCAGCTTGGTCAAAAGCCCGACCTGTTCCAGGGGAGAGATTTTTAAGGAGGATTCCATCCAATAGGAGGATAAGCCGCCGCTTAAATCTTCATTGCCATATCCGATTTCGTGAAGATGCCCTTTAAGGGCAGCAGTTCCCAGACGCTCATCTATGGACTGGAAATACCAGTTTACGGAGGAGCGCATGGCTGACGCAAGTGTCTGGTCTGCGTTCCAAGTCTCAAAGGGATAATTGTTCCCATCCCATTCCATAAGGGAATCTTCCGGGGTGATGATGCCATTTTTAAGCCCGAACAAAGCGTCATATATCTTGTAGGTGGAGTCTGGCGAAACCCGCAGGGCGGCGCGCTCCATATCGTGGATTTTCCAGCTATCGTTTTTTAAATCATATAACACAAAACTGCCTTCGTATTCCCCGAAATATCCGGTAAGGTCTATATCGGAGAGGTTCTGTGAGGGAGCATTCCATTGATAGTGGTCTTCGTCTGCCGCACAGGTGGAGACGAATGGGGCAAGTCCGAAAAGAAGGACGGATGTCAATAGAAAAACGGCGGTGCTTTTCAGTTTTTTTAGGAGCGTCGGTCTTTCATAGGAGGCAATATTCAGGATTCTTCGCCGTATCTGTTTTTTGTTGCCGCTTATGCCGGAGGCAAAGGGGAGAGGAGCGAGAGATATTTTTTCGGCAAAGCTGATCAGTGTGTTTCCATAGGCGATATAGTCGTCTGGCTCCAGCATGTTTAAAACCGAAGTATCACAGGCGATTTCCCGGTCGTTACGCATTTCTCTCAGTGCATGACGGACAAGGGGATTGAACCAGTAAAGAACTCCGGCAAGGTTCATCAGGCAGTTTGCAATCCCGTCTTTGTGCTTATAGTGCATAAGCTCGTGCAGCAGCATGTACCGGATATCCGTTTCATTGTTATCTGATATGAGATGGATGGGGAGATAGATACGCGGTCTTAGAATTCCTGCAATGACCGGGGATTGCAGAAAGGCAGTGCTGTATACGGGAATGTTTTTTGCAATGCCTGTTTCGCTAAGACACCGCTGATATAATCTGCGGATGCCGGGATTTTGAAGGGGCAGGGCAGATTTTTCCAGAGTATGCAGGCGCAGGGCAGACCTTGCCGCGGACAGGAGCATTGCAATGATGCCCAAGATCCAGACTGCAAGCAGCAGATAACCAATCATGGGGGGCGTTTTAACGTTTGCGGAAAGGGCGAAATCTTCCATCCAGTTTTTACCGCTTATGGGGAGTGTATCTGCCGTTCCTCCTATCGCGGTTCCTGGCTTGGAAACAGGGGAGAGGCTCATGCGTCCGAACCACGATAAAATCTGCGGGAACCCAAACAGCCGGAAGGGCAGGAACGGAACCGCTAAAAGCCCCAGCAGGAGAAACCAGAGGTTATACTGCATCCGGCTGGATAAGCTGTTTTTTAACATGTGCTTTAAGAGCAGCAGAATGCCGATCATGCCGCAGAGCAGTATGTTGCAGACGGCAAAGCGCACCATAAAACCAGCCATACTACCTGCCTCCTTTTTTGTGCTTTTGCGAGAGAAGGGCGCGTAAGGCATCCAGCTCCGATTCGGACAGCCGGTCATCTTCTATATAGGCAGACAGCATGGCTGTGATATCCCCGCCGTAATAGCGGTTCAGGAAAGACCTGCTTTTCTGCCCGATGTATTCGCTTTCTTTTACCGCCGGAGTGTAGACAAATACCCGGCTGCGCTTTTCGTAGGTGAGAGCGCCTTTTGTCACGAGCCGCTTGATCAGTGTCTGGATGGTCTTGGGGCTCCAGAGGGTGCTCTTAAGCAGTTTTTCTGTTATTTCATTGGTGCTGATGGGCGCATGTTTCCATACGATTTTCATGACCTCAAATTCAGCCTCGGAAATTTGCGGAAGATTGCTCATTTTAATTCCTCCTTAAATCTTACGTATGTAATAAGAGTATTATAAATCGTGTTTGAGGGATTGTCAATTTGTCTTTTTCAAGCAGGTGTGATAGAATCAGGTAAAAGGAACGGGCGCTGTTATGGAAATCAGAGATATTTTAAACCGTGAGGAATACAAGTTTATAAAAACAGACGGACATCTGGGGAGACATGTGATTTTGCTTGGGCTTGCCGGGAGTTATTCTTACGGGACGAATGCCAGGACCAGTGACATTGATATCCGGGGGATTACGTTAAATCGGAAGTCCGATTTAATCGGACTCACCCAATATGAGCAGTATGTGGATGATGCTACGGATACGGTCATCTATGCGTTTAATAAGATCATCACCCTGCTCCTTAGCTGCAATCCCAACACCATAGAGCTTTTGGGGCTTAATCCCGGACATTATCTGTACCTCACGGATATAGGCCGCAAACTGCTTGAGAATAAGACGATGTTCTTGTCAAAACGTGCGGTAAATTCCTTTGGCGGCTATGCGGATGCCCAGCTCAGAAGGCTGCAGAATGCCCTCGCCACCAGGGATTCCTACCCCCAGAGTAAGAGGGAAAGGCATATTTTCAACTCGGTAAAAAACGCCATGTACGAGTTTAACTGCCAGTTTGAGAAATATAAGGGCAGCCATGTTGAGATATTTATTGACAAATCGGAGAATCCGGATTTTGACACCGAGATTTTTGTCAATGCGGATTTGAGGAGATATCCGCTGAGAGATTATGCGGGCATGTGGAATACCATGACAAATGTGGTCAAAAATTATGACAAGGTGGGAAAGCGCAATAAAAAGAAGGACGACCTCCATCTGAATAAACATGCCATGCATCTTCTGCGGCTTTTTATGATGGCTCTGGATATTCTCGAAAAAGGGGAAATCCATACCTACAGAGAGGAGGAGCATGAACTTCTCATGGATATCCGGCTTGGAAAGTTCCAGAAGAAGGACGGGGGCTTTGATGAATCTTTTTATGACCTTGTCTCAGATTATGAAAAGAGGCTCCGGTATGCGGCGGAGAATACGAATCTGCCGGATGAGCCGGATGTCCGGAGGGTGCAGGAGTTTGTAATGTGGGTGAATGAGAGAGTGGTCAGGGATGAGATATGAGAATTTCGGCGGTTCTGTGAAAGAACTGGTTCTGATGAAGATAAAAGAGATTGAAGAGAAAGAAAATGTAAGGATTCTTCATGCGGTGGAATCCGGGAGCAGGGCGTGGGGATTTGCCTCGCCGGACAGTGATTATGATGTGCGGTTTATCTATGTGAGGAGCCAGGACGATTACCTCAGTCTCCGCGGGATGAAGGATTTCCTTGACTGGGAACTGAATGAGACGCTTGACATAAACGGGTGGGATTTGAAAAAGGCGCTGCAGCATTTCCATAAATCCAACGCCACCTTGTTTGAATGGGCAAATTCCCCGGTGGTATACCGCACGACGGATGCGTGGAAAGAGCTGTATGAGAGTACCGCCAGGCATTATTTTTCGGTCAAATCGGCAATGTACCACTATTACGGTACCGCCAGCAAAAATTATCATGAATATCTGACGGATGATATGGTGAAATATAAGAAATACTTCTATGTCCTGCGCCCGATTCTGGCATGTAGATGGATAGAACAAAGAGAATGCCCGCCTCCGGTACTGTTTGACGACCTGGTTCGTGCTGTGCTGGAAGAGGATATGAAATCGGCTGTGTCGGAGCTGCTTGAGAAGAAGATACGGATGCCGGAGTCTGAGAAAGCACCGGCAATCACTGGATTGAATCGGTATATTGAGAGGAATCTGGAACATTTTAAGAGGGCGGCAGGGGAAATAAGAGGTGACAGGAAACTTGAGTGGGAGCCATTGGAGAGGAAGTTCAGGGAGCTTTTGCGAGAGAAATTGTGGTAGAAATTTTAATTTTTAGTTGACAGACGGTACAAGTTGGGATATAATTGATTTTGCTGTAGAAAGATACAGCTTTTGTGGGCGTAGCTCAGCTGGATAGAGCGTTTGGCTACGGACCAAAAGGTCGGGGGTTCGAATCCTCTCGCCCACG
>CANAPP010000040.1 GCA_947363565.1 uncultured Lachnospiraceae bacterium
GTACTTTGGAGTAGACATATCCATTTTTTCATTGTATTTTGCGGAAACTCAAGAAGTTTACGGTATATCGAAAACTTTTTCCGATACAGATTTCCGGTACTTTAGCGGCGGCATTTGAAACTGCCCCTTAAACACTTTATTAAAATAATAGGGGGAAGAAAATCCGACGGTCTTACTGATCTCTTCGCAGGTTAAAGCCGTTGTTTTCAATAACTTTTCTGCCTCATTTAACCGGGCAGTGATGAGCGCTTTGCCCGGTGTGGTCCCATATTCCGCCTGAAAGCAGCGAATCGCATGGACAGGATGGCAATTCGCTGCCTCCGCCATATCATTTAGCGTAAGTTTCCTTGCGTAATCAGACAATATAAGCTGCATGATCGTGTGTGCAATCCGGCTGCCCGTGCGATTCCCCTCATGAATGACTATGGAAGACAGGATATCAAGAAATATCTCCTGCTGTTTCAGCCGGTCTTTCTGCAAAGCAGGGGCTTTTGTCCTCATCGCTCCCTTCTGATACCTGTTGATACTATACGTTTCCAAAGAACGCAGGTTTCCATAAACCTTATCTGCGATTTCATCACTCATCCCCTGGTGCACGGGTATGTTATAAATTTCAGGATTTTCTGTACTGCAGCCGGGATGTGCCTTAACTGTGCCGGGTTCCGCACTTTTATGCAATGTGGAGGAAACATTTGCCGGCGCAGCCGTATTAAAGTGGAGCCAGTGAAAATATGTCTCTTCCGTACAGCGTTTATAAGCCCGATGAGTGTTCAGCGGGGAAAGCAAAAGCATTTCATTCTTTTTAACTGTATAAGTCTCTTTGTCTTCCTTCATATATAAACAGCCGTATTCTACAAATAAAATATCAAAAACACCGGTTTGCGAGCGATGGCCGTGACTGTCGCCGGGTCGGTATAAAGCGTCGCCGGAATATAAGAAAAACGGATAGGGCGGAGCATAGATGGATAAATATTTCAATTCTGTCACCTCATAAATAGTAAGATAGTATAATAATTAATTCAAAAAATATAAAAATAACACAAATTTTTATATTTTATATGATAATATTTTATAATTATCAGTGTTAAAATTATATAATAATACGTTTAGTTTGTCCATTGTTTTTATTGCCGCTTAATCTATAATTTTTAATATAGTTGTTGTTTACCCACAGTAACCTGGTATACACATAAGGAGCAGAAAAATGTTAAATAATTGGAAAGAGTATGTACAAAAATTTAATCAGAACGATGACGAAATCATTGTACAGATGATTTCTAATTCCGAAACGCAAGAATGGATGAGCCGGGAAGTTCCCTGTTTTGAGTGTCCCGATAAAACAATAGAGGAAATCTATTATTTTCGCTGGTGGCTTTTCCGGAAACATATCAAGCAGACAGAAGAAGGGCGGATCATCACAGAGTTTCTCGCGGACGTTCCCTGGGCGGGGCCGTATAATTCAATCAACTGCGCCGGCAGCCACCATCTGTCAGAGGCAAGATGGATGAAAAGAGACCGGGAGCTTTCAAAAGAATACATCAATTTCTGGTTCCATGGCAGCGGCGACGAATATTCCTATTCTTCGTGGATCATCCACACGATTTATGAACAGGCGCTGCTAACGGACGACAAAGATATAGCAGTCCAGTATCTTGATGCGTTTATCCGTTATTATCAGAGAATAGAAAGCACCAATCTTACCCCATACGGATTGTTCTGGTCAGACGATGACCGGGATGCCATGGAAAGGTCAATAAGCGGGAAAGGGTTGCGCCCTACCTTAAACAGCTATATGTATGCGAATGCGGCTGCCATAGCAAAGATATCCGAGTGGGCCGGGCGGCCTGAGACGGCAAAAACATACCGGGAGAAAGCAGAGCGTCTGAAACAAACGATGCTGTCTATGCTTTGGGATAAAAATGACCGCTTTTTTAAAGTGATTCCGCTGGACACAAAGGACAGCAGATTAGTGTCCGCTGATTTTAATGATATACCGGAGGAGCACAACGTAAGAGAGGCCATTGGATATATCCCATGGGATATGGGAATCCCGGATACTTCCTATGATGATGCCTGGCAGTTTTTGATGGACAGCCGGTATTTCGGCACACCTTTCGGGCCGGGTACCGCTGAAAAGACCCATCCTGCCTACATGAAACCAACAGACCATGAATGTCTGTGGAACGGGCCGGTATGGCCATTTGCCACCACACAGATACTGAACAGCATGATTCGCGTCCTGCAGAATGGAGGTTCAAAAAGTATAGGCAAGCATGATTTTATGGCATTGATGAAGGCATATGCAGCCAGCCACTACCGGGTAAGGGAAGACGGAAAAAAAGTAAACTGGCTGGATGAAAATCTTGACCCGGTTACCGGGGAGTGGCTTTCAAGGAAAATACTGGCGGAATGGAACTGGCCAAAAGACAAAGGGGGCTGCGAGAGGGGAAAGGATTATAACCACTCCGCATTTTGTGACCTCGTTATCCGCGGAATCTGCGGAGTTAAAATTACAGAGGAAAAAAAGCTCAGCATCCATCCATTGCTCCCACGGGGAATGTGGGATTACTTTATGTTGGAAGACCTGCCGTATAAAAACCACAGGATTACCATTGCATTTGACAAAGACGGAACCCGCTATCAAAACGGGACAGGACTATGGGTAACGGTAGACGGCGTGAAACAGGCATCTGCCGGTTCAATTTAAGTCGACCTGTATTCCCGCGGGCTCTGTCCGGTATTCTTCTTGAATACCTTGCTGAAATAGTTCCCATTGCTGAAACCAAGCTTAAAAGCAATCTCCTCCAGAGTCATTTCGGTAGACGAAAGAAGTTCTTTTGCATCATTAAGCTTTAATTCCATAATATAAGAAAAAAGATTTGTCCCGGTTTCCCTTTTAAAAAGCCGGGACAAGTGCTCCTTACTCAAAAAGAAGGTGTCTGCCAGCGACGACAGGGAGAGGTCTTCCATGTAATGCTTTCCGATATAATGGAGCACCTCATTAATCAGCGGATTCCCCGTAGCGGCAGAATCTTCACGGATGATGCCGGAGGCAGGGAATTCCTTTTCAATCTCCGTCATGGCTGCCGCGATAGAGTTATTAAGATCCTGCGGGTCAATCGGTTTCAAAATGTAATCAATTACTTTTGACTGGATTGCCAGCCTGGTATATTTGAAATCGCTGTAACCGCTTATGACAATGACCTTACTTTTTATCTGTTCTTCATCCAGCCTCGTCAAAAGGGCGGTTCCATCCATCACAGGCATTTTCATATCCGTGATGATAAGCTCCGGTCTTTCCTGATAAATAAGCCTCATTCCTTCCTCTGCGTTCCCGGCCTCGAAAATCTCAGTGATCCCGAATAATTCCCATTGTCCGAGAAGTTTTATCGCATCCCGGACAAGCACGACATCATCAATGATCAGTACCTTGTACATTTCCTGCTCCTCCTTTATCTTTTGTATCCGGAATTAAGACTATCCGGCTCGTCCGGCAATACAATGCGGATACGGGTTCCTCCTTCAGCCGGGCAGTCGATGGAGAACTCAGCCTTTTCCCCATAAAGTAACTTCATTCTCCCTACAATATTGCGAATCCCGATATGTTCGTTTTCAGGAGAATTTGTGTCTTCCCGCAGCCACTCTTTCAGCATATCCAGGCTGCAGGGCGGGATTCCCCGTCCATTGTCGGCAATCTCAATGGAAAGTCCTTCTGCTGCCATATGGATTCTGATCATGATCAGGCCGTCGGTGCAGTCGTCAAGTCCGTGCTTAATCGAATTTTCAACTAAAGGCTGTAAGATGAATACCGGAACCAGACGTTCTTCCAGGCTCTTATCGGTGTCAACCTCTACTTTTAAGCGGTCATTCCAGAGAATCCTCTGGATATACAGATAATTATTCATATTTTCAATTTCCTGTTTCAGCGGAACGAGCTGCGCCGCGGGCTTTAGTGTATAACGGAGCATCTGGGCAAGCGCGCCTGCCATGGAGTATACTTCCGTCACACCCTTTTTTAACCCTAAAGTTCCAAGCGCCTGCAATGCATTGTTAATAAAGTGCGGTTTAATCTGCGCCTGTAATGCCTGTAACTCGGCGGTCTTCTGCATTACCTTGGCCTTGTATTCCAGATTGATCAGCGTGTTGATCCGATTTGTCATGTCCCGGAAAGAGCCGGCCAGCATCCCTATCTCGTCGGAGCCGTAATCCTCCGTACATATTTCCAGATTGTCATTCCCGAATGCGGAAATATTCTTTGAAAGCATACTCAGGCGGCGCGTGGCGGAACGCGAAAAATACATTGCTGCCGCAACAGATAAGACCAATACGACAACTAAAAAAATAACCGTGAGCCGTGAAACGATTAATGCATTTTTTGTCAGCTCTTCCAGAGGGATATCCTTTAACAGATAAGTGTCCTCCAGTTTATCCCACAGAAGTATCCGCTGTATCCCGTCAGCACTGTATATAAAATGCCCCTGTATGCTGTCTGTATGCTGTATTTGGGTTTTGGCTGTTTCGGGTATGGACAGGCCGGGATAGTCCGACAGCATCGGAGACATATCCTGGTTCAGGATGGAAATATACCCGCCGGAGTTTCTTAAATTCACGCTTATCTTCTCCAGATAACTGGTATCATACGAGATGGATAAGATACCGATCACCTCGCCGGTGGCGTAGTACCGCAAGGCTCTGTTCACAGAAAAAACCGTCTCCTCCTTTACCGTGCCGAAATGATTGTAGTTAGTAAATGTATGAAGGGGCGCCATATAAAAATAGTTCTTATTCTGAACTGTCTTTTGGTACCAGTCTTCCTGCTCCAATCGGGGGCAGGGCGCATAGCTGACATTTTCCCTTGAGAAAGAATAGAGGTTCCTTGTATAAGGGTCGTAAAAATAGATATATTGGATTGCATCATCGGAATGCAGGATGTTTTTGACCGCGCGTTCATTGTAATCGACAGAGACATAATCGCTCCGGTGCCTCCGGAGATTATCGATAAAAGTATTGTCGCTGTATAGAGAACGGGTAACCTCATCCAATTGTGTATAATAACGGTTAATGCTCTGGTTCACTTCATTCAGGAGCTGTTCATTGGAGCGGATATATTCATTTTGGAGAAGTCTTGTAGTGCTGTAATAATAAATAACGCTGGAGAACAGGATGATAAGCGACATGCATAAAAACATTGTCAGCATGATTTTACGCGAAAAGGATTTACTGATCCAGGAGCATACTGCCCGCATTTTTTGTTTTAACATAAGCACTTCCTTTTTAATATGTAATATTTTCCCCCATGATGCTACGGATTGTTCCGCACTTCGTGCTCCCACAATCCTAAAAACATTCAAAATCCGCCCTAATCGGGCTACTTTTTCATGTTTTTACGGGTCCCAAAGTCATGTTCATTCATGCAAGCATGAATCACATGACCTTTTGACCCTGGCATCTACATTATATAAAATAAAAACAATCGGCGCAATGCAACTTAATGATATAAATTTGTCCGGGAAATCAATAAATTACCAGTATGGGTCAACATTGTACGGTTACAAGTCCCGGAAATCAATATATAATAATAACCATACAAAATGTTTGCAGACATGAAAAAGAATTGAATGGAGGAAAGCAAAATGAAGAAAAGACTGGTAAGTCTTCTATTGACGGGAATAATGGCAATGTCCTTAGCTGTCGGCTGTTCCGGCGGCGGTCAGGCGGAATCCGGGGATTCTGAAGGGTCCGGCGGGGAGGAAGTAACACTTAGATGGATGCAGTTTCAGGTAGAGTATGCGGAGCAGGTAAAGAACATGGCAAAGGCATACGAAGAAGAGCATCCGAATGTAAAGATTGAAGTAGAAGTCATCGGCGACGACTATTATGATATCCTGAAAACGAAAGCATCGTCAGGAGATATGCCGGACGTATTTATGACGGCAGGATATAACGAAATCAATACATATAAAGAGTATATCACGGATCTTTCGGATCAGGAATTTGTCGCGAATATCGCGGACGGCGCGAAGGAATGTGTATCCCTGGACGGCAAGGTTGTAGGACTTCCGGTACAGATGTCAGGAAACGGCATCGTATATAACAAGAAGATCTTTAAAGACCTTAACCTGGAGATTCCGACAACAGTCAGCGAGCTGGAAGAGGTTTGCAAAGTCTTGAAAAGCAACGATATCGTACCCTTTACCAATCAGTTTAAAGACGACTGGCTGCTGGGGCAGTTCTTCAACTACGCATTTGCCAATACGGAGAACACGACAGAATATATTGAAAGCCTGAAAAAGGGCGGCACAACCATTGCCGAGACTGAAGAGATGAAAGATATCATGAAAGTCCTTGACCTGATGCTGGAGTACGGGCAGGATAAGCCCCTGGACGCAAGCTGGAATGAGGCGGCAGCGATGTTCGCCCAGGGAAAGCAGGCAATGATGTTCGAGGGCATCTGGGCTTACGATACGATTTCACAGATTGCCCCGGATATGGAAGTCGGCTTATTCGCACTTCCGATTACAGATGATGCGGCAGATACAAAGATGGCTGCAGACGTAAACGGAACATGGCATGTATCAAATACATCTGAGCATCCGGATGTCGCAAAAGATATCCTGAACTGGATCGTTACCAGTGATGCCGGAAGGAATTTCCTTTTGAAAGAATGCCAGGTCATTCCGGCAATGAAGGATATGGAATTTGAAGGAACCAACCCACTTTCCAAAGATGTGGCACAGTATATTACCGATAACAATACCGGCCTTTGGTCATGGCCGCTGTGGCCGGACGGGTTCTACAATGAATCCGGCAAAAAGCTGCAGGAGTATATCTCTGACGGAAAAGGCGATGTAGACGGCACATTGCAATCACTGGATGATTTGTGGGGAAAACTTGCAGGGACAAATCAGTAAGTTTGTCGGGCAGGAGGGCACTGTCGCGGGCAGTGCCCTTTTTGTACCCATTTTGAATGATTCAGGCTGTATTTTCAGGAAAGGATTACCGAAAAATGAAGAAAAAAAGGAATGAAATGATAAAAGAGGCCGTAATTTTCGTCATGCCGCTTTTAATCTTATACTTTATATTTTTTATCCTGCCTTTTATAACAGGAGCATACTATTCCCTGTTCAACTGGGATGGAATCAGTAAGACGAAAGAATTTGTAGGAGTTAAGAATTATATCGAATTATTTACCGACGACCCGGATTATTTCAAATCCATGATATTTACCTTGAAATATGTGGTTTTAAATGTACTGGCGACCAATATTCTCGCACTGCTGCTGGCATTGGTCGTAAATTCCAGACTGAAAACTTCCAAATTCCTAAGGACGTGCTTTTTCCTGCCAAATGTAATCAGCATGTTGGTTGTAGGGTATATCTGGAGGTTTGTATTTAACCAGGGCTGCGCCGCAATCTACGAAATCACCGGCTGGGATTTCTTTAACATCAGTTGGTTAGGCGGGGGAAATGTAACGGTTGTGGCTATGGTAATCGTCGCTACCTGGCAGAGCGTCGGATATATCATGATCATCTATCTGGCCGGACTTCAGATGGTGGACACTACGCTTTTGGAGGCTGCTGATATTGACGGCGCGACCTGGTTCCAGAAATTCCGGAATGTCACATTTCCGCTGATCCTCCCTTCCATTGGCGTGAATCTATTCATGGTGCTGTCTCAGTCCTTCCGTTTGTTTGACGTCAATCTGTCGCTGACCGGCGGCGGTCCGGGAAGAGAGACCATGGGGCTTGCGCTTGATATTTATACAGAAGGCTTTCAGAATAACCGGATGGGATACGGCGCCGCAAAAGCGGTCGTCCTGTTCGTGATTGTCATCGTAATTGCAATTTTGCAGTTGAAACTCACAAATAAGGAGGATGCGTAATGGGAAAAGCGAAAAAAATCAGATGGTCAATCTATGAAGTAATTATGGTCATCCTTGCAATCATATTTATCTTTCCGGCCTGGATCGTACTGACCAATTCATTTAAGCCGCTGGGAGATATCCTGGCAGACACGTTCGGCGTTCCTAAAAGCCTGTTTCTTGAGAACTTTACTTATGTTCTTGAAAATATGAACTATCCGAGAATCTTCCTGAATACGGTTATCATCTGCGTCTGTGCGATCAGTATCACCGTTGTTCTCAGTGCAATGTGTGCATATCGGCTGTCAAGATGGAACAATAGAATCAGCAGGATCATTTTGCTGGTGTTAATGGCATCTATGACGGTGCCCTTCCAGAGCATCATGCTCCCTTTGGTGAAAATCTGCAAGAATCTGAACCTTACAAACAGCATACCCGGGCTGATCTTAATCCTCGTGCCGCTGTACTGCCCGATGGCAGTATTTATCTATCAGGGATTCATCGCATCAATCCCATATGAAGTTGAGGAGGCGGCGCAAATTGACGGGTGTACCAGAATCCAGACATTTTTCCGGATCATCTTCCCTCTTCTTAAGCCGGCGACAAGCAGTATTGTGGTACTGTTTACCCTTCAGATGTGGAATGACTTTACCCTGCCGATGATCATGCTCCAGAGTGCGGAAAAGAAAACAATTACTACGACGGTATATGCATTCTTCAGTTCTTATTCCATGAGGTGGGATTACGCGCTGACATCCTTAACCTTATCGGCGGTTCCGATGATCATCTTCTTCCTGTTTATGCAGAAATACCTTATCTCAGGTATCATCGCGGGTTCAGTTAAAGGATAATGCCGGCAGGTGTTTTTTGCAAGATGTGTGTTCCAATTGATAAATACTTATTTACATCCAAATCACCAATTGTTATAATGAGATTATTAATCGCACAGCAACAACATTTTCAGAAGGCGGGTAAGCATATGACAGAAAAAGAAGTGATACAGAAAAATTCCGATGGTTATAGGCTGATGAAAGATCGTTATACAGAACTAAAGGTGATTCAATGGCTTTTGGAATCAATCTTACAGATATCGACAAGATAAAAGAGTAACTGCAAAGTAAAAAAGATGTAAAGTCCTTAAATTATCAGGAACTTTACATCTTTTTTTACAGAGACTGCCAAAGCGCCTACGGATGCATAATTATCTTCATACATTTCTTCGACTGCATCACCGCAAACGCCTCTTTCATCTCTTTAAGCGGAAAATGATGGGTGATAAGAGGCTCCACCTTCACCCTTCCGTCCTCCACAAAATCCAGGCATTCTTCAAATTCCTGCCTTGTATAACAAATGGTTCCGTAAATCTTTATCTCGCTCCGCACCACTTTCCCCAGGTCAACCTCCGGCAGGCTGTGGTAAAGTCCTGTAACCGCATATGTACCGCCCTTTTTCAGCATGTTCATAGCGGCAATCGGAACGCCCGGCACACCGACGCAGTCCTGCACATAATCCGCCATCCTGCCGCCGGTGATCTCCCGCACCTTTTCTACCGGGTCATCTGCTGACGCATTGACCGTCACATCCGCCCCCAATTCTTTTGCGAGAGCAAGCCTTTCCTTGTCCACATCCGTTCCCACGCAGATTACCTGCTTTGCGCCTCTGAGCTTAATGAGCTGCACCGCGTACAGCCCAATCGGCCCCGGGCCGTACACTACGCATACATCCTTTGACGTGATGGGAGACATTTTCACCGTCCGATAAGCAGAGGCGATGGGGTCTACCGATGCTCCCTGGTCATAGGTAGTCGTATCCCGCATCCTGCGGCAGACCTTCGCCGGAACCCGCACATACTCCGCAAACGCCCCGTCCACATGGATGCCTGTCTCTGTAAGATTGTCGCAGAGCACTTCCTTTCCCTCAATGCACATATCGCAGTCGCCGCAGCCAATCACGATACAGGGCGTCACCCTGTCTCCCACGTTAAGGTTCTTTACCCGGCTCCCCACTTCCACTACATCCCCGGCAAATTCATGCCCCGGGATCAGCGGCCAGGGAACTTTACGCGTTCCCGCCAGGATAGGCCCGTCCGTACCGCAGATTCCTACAGACCTTACTTTAACAATCACATCATCATCCCTGAGAACCGGGTACGGCACATCCTTCACCGCAAATCCCGGACCCGCATGTTCTTTTACAACAGCTAACATTTTTCTCCTCCAACAAACAATCTACAATTTTTTATACGCCCGCCAAGTCGTCGCAAATTTCCCCCACTCCGTCAGGCACTCTTCCTCAATCCTCGCTCCTAAAGCCGCCTTATAAGGCGCGCCTTTCACAAGCTCCGGCTCGGAATAAGCCTCCTTTGCGATGGCGGCAAACGCCGCGGCATACTCATCCATGTCATCCTTGGAGTACGTCTCCACCGGCTCCGGCGTAAACGGCTCCGGCAGCACCCTTGGATGATGGCTTGTAAAATAATCCTGAAAGCCGTAATCTACAATCCTCCGGCAGATGTCATCGGTGGTAACCCCCGTCTCCTCCGTAAGCTCCTGCCAGCTAAGCCGCGCCTGCTCCATGCGGAAACGCCCCTCGGCAAAAGGCATGGAAAGCCCCTTAATCTCCAAAAGCTTTTTAATCAGATAATTATTATTTAATATGGAAAGCTCTGCAATCTGTTTCATGCCGTCCGCTCCAAGGGTACGGATATACGCATACGCGCGGATGAGCACCGACGGTACGCCGTAGAACATCCTGAGTTTCCCGATGCTTTTTGGCCTGTCGCCGTCCAGGTAATACTTCTCCCCGTCATATTCCACCGTCGGTGCCGCCACATATTTTGCCAGTTTCTCCGACACACACTGCGCCCCGGCTCCCGGGCCCTGGCATCCGTGAGGCGAGGAAAAGGACTTGTGCAGATTATAGTGGCACATGTCAAACCCTGCGTCCTTCGCCCGGGTCAGCCCGAACACGCCATTTAAGTTCGCTTGGTCGTAAACGCATAAGCCCCCCGCCTCGTGAACAATATCCACAAACTGGCGGATGCGGTCATTGTAAATCCCCGTGTCCTCCGGGTTGGTAATCATAAGCGCCGCCGTCCGCTCCGACACCGCCGCCTTAAGCGCCTCGATATCCGGAAGTCCGTTCTCGTCAGGGTACAGCGTGATCACCTTGTAGCCGAGAGTCGACGCCGTACCCGGATTCGCCGGATGGGAAAGAATCGTCGTGATAATCTCATCCCGCTTTTCGGCCTCGCCCCGCTCCTCAAAGTACGCCCGGATGGTCTGTACATTTGCGAAAATAGCCTGACTGCCCCCGGAGGGCTGCAAACTTACCTTATCCATCCCGGAAATCGCTTTTAGATACTGCTCGTCTTTATACATGATCTCCAAAATTCCCTGCACCGTGCTCTCATCCTGGTATGGGTGCAGCTCCTGGAACTTCTCCATACGCACAAACTGCTCGTGGATCTTCGGGCTGTACTTCATCGTACATGTTCCAAGCCCGATATCGATGTTGATGTCCGTTCCAATCGTTTCCTGGGAAAGCCGCATGTAATGTCTGAGCACCTGCATCTGGGAAAGCTCCGGCAGTTTCGGCGCTTTCTTTCTTTTAAGCCCTGCCGGAATCAGCTCTGATACCTCGCCGCTTACTTTCTTCACTTCATCGGAGGCTTGCGGCACCAACACACCCCGCTCGCCCGGATTCCCCATTTCCATAATAAAAGGTTCATCCCAGCGCGCCTGATGGAAATCCCTGTTCTTCTTCACATATCCCATGCCTACACCTCCCTTTCGCCTGTAATCTTGCGCAAAGCATTCAAAAGCGCATCCATCTCACCCCGGCTCGTCAGTTCCGACACGCAGTAAAGCCCACACTGCCCAAGCCACGGAAATTCCCTGCTCACATCCTTGCCGCCGAAAATCCCGTATTCCAATAACGCTTTATTTATATCGGCAACACTTTTTCCGGTTCCCGAAAAATCCACAAGCACCTCCTGGAAATTGCTCCGCCCGAAGGGATTCGCCTTCACGCCTTCAATCTCACCTAACCGCATCTCCAGATATTTAAGATTCTGCATAATCGTCTCTCCAAGCTCATACATGCCCCGCGGTCCCATGCTCGCCAGATACACGCCTGCCGTAATCCCCCAAAGCCCCGTCTCCGTGCCAAAATACTCATTGGCCTTCTCCCTGCTTCCGTGGGAGCAGCGGTAATTCATGGCTCTGCCCCAACCGTAGGTATCCGCTTTGTCCGTCTTCGCAATACCGTACATATACGTCGGGAATTGTTCCATATATTCTAGCTTCTGATGGCTGGCGATAAATCCCGCCTGCCCGCCGCCGTACTGCATATGCATCCCCAACGGCTGGATGTCGCCGCACACGATATCTGCCCCAAGATTCATCGGGCTTTCCATGATACCGAGAGCCGACACCTGAGGCTGTGCGATGCAGACGGCCCCATACTGGTGAGTCAGGTCGGCGATGCTTTCTGCCTGTGTCTCAAAAAATCCAAGATAAGACGGATTCTCATAAAAGACCGCCGCCGCATTCCCATTTTTCAGCAGCGCTTCCAGCTCCTCCATATCCATAAGCCCCGTCTCCGGGAGATGCCTTACCTTCACAATCTCTGACACATTCCGGCAGTAGGATACCGCCTGGCTGTAGATATCCGGATTCATCGTATCCGGCACAAGTATCACGGATCTTTCTTTCCCCGCTGTCTCTTGAAGCCTCACCGCCATACGGAAAGCCGAGCACACCGACTGTCCCGCATCATAAGTCGTATAGCTCACCACATCCGCGTCTAAAAGCTCTCCCATCATGCTGGTGTACTCAAAGATCGCCTGCATTTTCCCGTGATCCGAATAAGTATCCCCGCAATACGCGGTCAAAAACTCCCCTCTCGTATTGATCTCATCGCAAACCGCCGGGATCTGGTGCTTATAGCATCCTGCTCCCAGAAAGCTTGTGTACTCCTCCGTTGAAACATTCCGGTTCAAGATACCCGACACATGCTTCTTAAGCTCATACTCACTCCGTATCGGCTCCGGCAAATCAAGCCTTTCCTTGTAAAGCAGCTCCTGCGGGATGATGCTCTCGTAGATTTCCCGGACGCTTCCGACCCCCAGCTCGTCAAGCAGCTCCTGCTTTACCTCTGGAACACTGTTCGGCATATACGGATGCACAAATGTTTTTTCCATGGTTTCCTTCCTCCTTGTGTAATTCATCTATATCTATCCGGAAATTTCTGTGCGTTCCCGGATGATTTCCTCTAAGCCCTGTCTGAACCTGCGTCAGTCCGACACCTTCATCACCGTATACTCCCCGTACCCGGTGAGCACACGCATATAGCCGGATAAGTACCGGTTCACTTCCTCATCCCCGGTATCGACAGATAAGGAGCTTCCCAGAAAAGACAGAAGCTTATCCGGGGACGCCGCCACGATAATATTCTCCCTGCCCGCGCGCCGGATCACCCGAGCGCTGATCTGCTGGTTCCCGCGCCCGAAGATGCAGCCCTGGCCGCCAATTACCGTGACCAGTATCTTCACGCCCGCAAAGGGATATCGATCCATCGTCTCAAGAATCTCCTGCTCCGTACAGTCCGCTGCTGCCACCTGTCCCTTATATACCAGGTCGACACCCAGAAGCGTATTTGCAAGGTTCATCCTTCTCATGACCGCCGCCGTGGTGGAGCCGCCGCCCACGATATAAAGCGATTCCTCATCCCAAGTATCGGCCAGGTAGTCGGCCAGTCTCTCTATAGCACCCTGTTCGCTGTAACGGCTGCCGCTCTTTTTGTTCTGCACCATACCGCGCCCGTCCGGGATCCTGAGATAACCATAAAGGCGGGACTGAACACGCCCTCTCCGAAACTCCTCCTCGTCGATGTCCATCACTTCTGCCTCTTTTGTCTTTCGCACCTTCCCCTGTAAGTATCCTGCAGCTAGCTCCCCGGCCCTGCGGGGATTCAGGGCATAGACGCCGGAGTGTATCTTGCAGCCGGCCGGGATCCCGAGAACCGGCACCGCCTCTCCCACAGCATCCAGCATATCCCGCGCCGTTCCGTCGCCGCCTGCAAAAAGGATAAGCGCTGCACCCATCCTGAGAAATGTCCTTGCTGCATAGACCGTATCTGCCGCGGTCGTACATCCGGCATCCGTAAGCGCCGTTTCGCCCGCTTCTGTCTCTGGCATATCTGTCACCGGACAAGTCACCTCCGCACCCGGCACTTCGATCACCGTATAAGCCAGTCCCGCCGCCTCGCAAACTCTCGCGCCCATCTCCCCCGGACAGGTAAGGATAGTCGGCTGAGCCCCGGCTGCTTTAAGCGCACGCACCGCAAGGAGAGCCTTTTGTCCGCTCTCCTTTACCGCCCCGCGCAAAATCGCCTCCCTGTATATCTCCTCACCATCAGAGCCTTTAAACCCCGCCTTTCCGCCAATCCCGGCAATCGGATTCACGATCAGCCCAATCTTTTCCATAGCGTCCTCCCGCCCTGTATTGCTGCTATCATTATAGCTCATTTCAGAAAATATGTACACGAAAAAAGAACGGCACTTTCACCTGCCGTCCCCTTTTCTTCTTATCTACATTAACCCTTCTATATCTTCGTCGCCATCCCCATGATCGGGTTGTGGTCATACAAAAATTTCAGGATGCCGTTCCCCTGGATCGTCTGGTAAATATCCTTGCCGATCACCGTCGTATAGAGCAGCGTGACCACGACAAATAAAATCCACACGATAATCGCCGCCCCCACAAGGCCGATCGCCCCGCCGGCCAGCCGGTTGATAAGCCCCAGCACCGGAAGCTCCGCCACGATATCAAGCGCAAAGATAATCGCACGCAGCAAAATCGTGACGATCAGGAATACACCCAGATAAGACAGGATATTGATGATCAGTTTCGCCAGGAAAGCGCCCACATACTGCGCAAATGAATCAACCCCCAGCTCCTCATAGATCTCGCTGTTGTTATTCACCGCCAGAAGCTCCTTGAAGATATCCGGCATGTCCGCCGCATTGATCGCCTCCTGCTGAAGATCCCTCGGGATCTCTAAGCCGTCCAGGATACCGCCGCTCTCCTCACCTCCGCCGTCTTCATCCTCATCTTCATCTCCCGCAGAAAGCATATCCAGAACACCAAGCTGCGACAGAAGTTCCTCGTCGATATCGCCCTGTGCGATGTCCTCAACGCTGACCCCGTAGGACTCCAGGTCGTCTTCTCTCACGCCCGCCGCATCAAGCGCCGCCCGGATATCGTCCTCGGACAGTCCGCCCGCCAGATCCGCCGCCTCTCCCGCAAGGTGAGTCTTCGCCGCATCCACGATAGCCGCGCTCACCTTCTCCTTGATCAGGTCGTCAACCGGCGTGTACTTCGTGACCGCATCCGCCACATGGGGCGTCGCAAAAAATACGATTGCCAGCGTCACAAGCGTCGTCAAAAGAGAAACTGCGATGCGCAGCGCCCCCTGGCAGATTCCTATAATTATGCATACCAAAAAAATTATCCCAACCGTAATCAATACCCAGTCCATACCTTCTCCTTACTTTATCAGCCGTACATCCTCCATACCATTAGCATCCATCACAATATATTTGTTGATCCCAAAGGCAGGGAATATCTCCAGTATATTATTATTCATCTCTCCTTCAAAGCGGTGGATCCCGAAGCGTGTATAAATGCTGCATTTCTTCCCGTCATACAGGATGATCTGCCCGCCGGATATCTTGGCAGATTTATACGTACCGCTAAACCCCCGGGACAGCACTCTTTTGCCGGAAGCGTTGTAAAGGCACAGTTCATGTCTGCTGCTCCCTTCCGTCTTCAGGAGGATCCCGATATATTTATCGCTGTGGAAAACACTCTGGATCTCCCCCTTTATCTTAACGGTCGCTGCCTCCTTTGGTTCTTCCGCCCCCTTAAATATGGTCAGGCAGTTGTCTCCCACTGCGGCAGACACCGTCTCATCAATAAAAAATCCGGAACCCATGACGCTTCCTTTATATTCCTTCTCAGTCATCTGATGGTCGATCTTTTCCGCCCCTGCATCGCCGAAATTATAATAGCATACCCGCGATGTCATCTCTCCGCTGCTCACCGACAGGTACACGACCTGCATTACCTCTCCGTTGGGCGAAATCGCGATGTCTACCGGATACCCGCCCCCGGTCATGGAAGATTTGTGCTCGACTAAGACATTTCCCGCCGTGTCATAGCATATGATACGGGGGGTGGATTCATTTTTCAAAACCGCCGCTACGATCCCCTGCTCCGAGACCGCTACCTTCTCTATCGGCAGGGTCGTCCTAATCTCGCCCTTAAGCCCTTCCTTCTGAAAGACCAGGATATTGTTGCCGCCCTTATCCGCTACTGCCGCCGACTGGCTGTTCACGTCCAGGCTGGGATTCTTGATCTGGTAGGGCTGGTTCCACTGCTCCTGGCCGCTGCTGTCCAGATAAGCGATACCGTCCCGGCTGTACTTGAGGACTCCGCCCGCGAACTCCCGGTAGCTGTTGTCCGACGCATTCCCCACCTTATATGTCTCTGCAATCCTGACGCCCGTATAAGTCTGCAGGGACAAATACACAAAAACCGCCGCCCCGATGACCGCCGCTACGACAGCGATGACAACCGTCCGCCTTGCGAATTTCGTTTTATGCTGTCTGATATCTTCCTCCATTTCCTGCTGGGAAGCATTCCGGGCCTGGCCGCCCCGCATATCGTTTCCATCCCTTACAACATATAAATTCTTGTTTTTCTGGTGTACCATCCGTCTCCCCTTTTGTATATCTTGTCCTTACCCTTTATCCACTGAGGGTACTTGTACAGTATAGCACATTTTTACATTAAGGTAACATTAATTTTTGCCCGATGATGATAAGGTTGCCGTCGGTCAGGCCGTTCATCCGGCAAATGTCGTCTACATGGCTCCGGGTTCCATAAAGCTTTATGCTGATCTTATCTAAGGTGTCGCCTTTCTGGACGATATAATATTCTTCGTTCCCGGACGGGCTCTGGACATCGGCCGCATCCGCTGCCAGTCCTGACTGCACGCCAGCCTGTCCGCTTTCCTTGCCGCCGTTTGAAAAACTGCTTTCTTTACCGCTGCTTCCTGCACCGTCCTCTTTGCCGGAACCGGACTGCCCACCGTCACTGTCTGCGCCGTCTTCTTTGTCGGAACCGGACTGCCCGCTGCCGCCATTTCCAAAATCAGCTTGTTCGTCATCAGCTTTTGCCGTCTCTTTTTCCGCCTTTACTGCCTTGCTGACCGTCTCCACCTCCTCTGCTGACTTCGGCGCGCCCGCCTCCTTCGGTTCCTTTTCCTCCTGCTCTTCCTTTTCGTCCTGCACCCGAGGGCTGCTCACCGACCTTGAAAGCACCTCGAGGGACTCTTGTACAGCTTCCATCTTATCATAATTATTAATGGTTGAGATACCGATCACAAGGACCACCACCACCAGCGCTATGCTGACCGCGTAGGCAAACCGCGCATTCTGTCTCTGCTCCTTGTATTCCATCTTCTCCTTTACGGCACTGCGAAAATTCTTTGCAGCTCGATCCTCAACCATTTCGCTGGGTGTAACGCCGATCTTTTTGCGTGTATTGATCATATAATTCTGCATGGAAGGATTTTTTTCGTAAAATATGTAATGTCCTCCCATCTGCATAAGCTCTCCGAACTTGTTGGCATAAAACACTTCTTCCTCCGAAGCCGCGTCGCGCCACACAAATACCGTGTTATCCTTCTTAAACCGTCTCTCATGAACTCTTTTAACCCCTTTGTTCAATCCTGCAGGCTGTCCTTCCCCAACCAGGCACCATCCTACAATCTCCTGTCCTGAAAAAAATGTCTTCTTTTCCTCCTCAAGCTTGTCCCACGCTTCCTTGCTGATCCTGACCTCAGTTCCGGTAAGCTCCACCTCTTCAAGTCTCAGAGCACCCGCAACATACACTACATCCTGATCATTAAGCTTTAGGATCTCCCCCGTAAGCACCGCACCTATTGCCGCGCCTTCCATCTTATCTTTCAACTGGTTCAAATAAGTATCTACGTAATCTTCCACATATATCTTTGGCTCGTCACAGACATTCCCTATCTGCTTTACATTTTTCGGAAACTCACGTTCCATATACTCTCACCTCATTTTTACTTATTCTTTGCATATAATAGCATGGGGAAGACGCGATTTTTAGCAATCCATGAAGCCTGTCCCCAAAAATTTGCGACAAATCTCTCCCCCTTTTGACAAAATAAGGCTTTTCCCGACACAATTTTTGTCGAATCCCGTATAAAAAATATATCGCCAGAAAACCGACGGCTCCCGGCAGTCCCCCCTTCCCACTACAAAAGCTAAACGCACATTTCAGTTCGCACAACAAAAAAACAGCCCCCGACCGTTTCTATATCCGGAGCGGAGGCTAAGCGCCAGCCTCGGAGCGAAGGATATAGAAACGGTCGGGGGCGTCCCCCACGTTCTAAATATATGCGTTTACTTCACAAACTCTTTTACTTTTGCGTAGATGCTCTCTGCATCCAGCCCATATTTCTTAATCAGTTCTCCAGCAGGTCCGGACTCGCCGTACACATCGTTCACACCGATCTTCAGAACCTTCGCCGGAGCTTTTTGTGCTACTACATCACACACTGCACTTCCCAGTCCGCCAATAACAGAGTGCTCTTCCACCGTCACGATCTTACCGGTCTTTTCTGCAGCCGCGATCACTGCCGCCTCATCTAACGGCTTGATCGTATGCATATTGATCACTGCCGCGCTGATTCCCTCTGCCGCAAGCTTTTCTGCTGCCGCCAGGGACTCTGACACCGGAAGTCCCGATGCGATGATGGTTACATCTGTACCTTCTTTAAGGGTAACTGCCTTGCCAAGCTCGAACTTATACTCCGGATGATCATTGATTACCGGAACCGCAGCCCTGCCAAATCTTAAGTACACCGGACCTACATGCTCGTAAGCTGCCTGTACCGCCGCTTTTGCCTCGATATCATCCGCCGGGTTTATGACAACCATACCCGGAATCGTGCGCATCAAGGCAATATCCTCGTTGCACTGGTGGGTCGCACCGTCCTCCCCTACGGAGATACTTGCGTGGGTCGCACCGATCTTTACATTAAGTTTCGGATAGCCTACAGAGTTGCGGATCTGCTCAAAAGCACGCCCTGCTGCAAACATAGCAAAGGAACTTGCGAAAGGTACTTTTCCTGTAGCAGCGATTCCCGCCGCAACACCCATCATATTGCACTCTGCGATACCGCAGTCGATGTGGCGCTCCGGGAAAGCTTTCTTGAACGTCCCGGTCTTTGTCGCTGCCGCAAGGTCTGCGTCAAGTACAACTACATCGTCATATTTCTTTCCTAATTCTACCAAAGCATTACCGTAGCTTTCTCTTGTTGCAATCTTCTTTACTTCTGACATAATGCTTCACCTACTTTCTCTAAATCTGCCATTGCCGTAGCGTACTGCTCATCGTTCGGAGCTGCGCCGTGCCAGGATGCCTGATTCTCCATAAAGGACACGTCTTTTCCTTTCACCGTCTTTGCGATGATCGCCGTCGGCTGTCCCTTTGTCTCTCTTGCCTCTTTGAAAGCCGCGTCAATTTCGTCAAAGTTATGTCCGTCGATGTTGATCACATGGAAATTGAACGCCTCAAACTTCTTATCGATCGGGTACGGAGAGTTAACGTCCGTGATCGCACCGTCAATCTGAAGATTGTTGTTGTCCACGATAACTACCAGGTTGTCAAGTTTCCTGTGAGCCGCCAGCATGGATGCCTCCCATACCTGGCCTTCCTGGATCTCACCGTCTCCGAGAAGCGTGTATACCCGGTAATCGTCTCCGGATAACTTCGCGGAGATTGCCATACCTACAGCCGCAGAAATCCCCTGTCCCAAAGAACCGCTGGACATATCAACACCCGGGATGTGCTTCATATCCGGATGGCCCTGAAGGTAAGAACCTGTCTTACGAAGGGTCTTAAGATCCTCCACCGGGAAAAATCCTCTGTTTGCAAGAGTGGAATAATAGCCCGGCGCCGTATGTCCCTTGGACAATACAAAACGGTCACGGTCTGCCTTCTTCGGATCTTTCGGGTCAATATTCATCTCCTCAAAAAACAGATAGGTATAGATATCTGCCGCGGAAAGGGAACCGCCCGGATGCCCGGATTTTGCACTGTGAACGGCTGTCACAATGCCTTTGCGAATTTCATTCGCAGTTTTCATTAACTCTGATTTGTTCATGATGTTCCTCCTGAATTATATTTATGCGCAAAGCAAATCTTACTCTCCGAATACCTTCTTGTAGTCAGCCTGGAATTTTGCAATACCGGCGTCCGTCAGCGGATGCTTGGTCATCTGCTCGATAACTGCGTATGGTACTGTCGCGATATGTGCGCCTGCAAGTGCGCAGTCTGTTACATGCATCGTGTGGCGTACGCTTGCCGCGATGATCTCGGTCTTAATATCCGCTACCCGGAAGATCTCTGCAATCTCTGCGATCAAGTCTGTCCCTCTTACAGAGATATCATCCAGACGGCCAAGGAACGGTGATACATAAGTAGCTCCTGCTCTTGCTGCAAGAAGCGCCTGATTCGCAGTAAAGATCAGGGTAACATTCGTCTTGATCCCCTCTGCGGTAAGCGCCTTACAAGCCTTAAGTCCCTCCACGGTCATCGGGATCTTAACGACCATGTTCGGGTGGATCTTCGCAATCTCGCGTCCCTCTGCGATCATTCCTTCTGCGTCAACAGTCGTAGCCTTTACCTCTCCGCTGATCGGTCCGTCTACGATAGAAGCGATCTCTGCGATAACCTCCTCGAATACACGTCCTTCCTTTGCGATCAAAGATGGATTCGTGGTAACTCCGCAGATTACACCCATGTCATTCGCCTTCTTAATGTCCTCAACCTTCGCTGTGTCGATAAAAAATTTCATTTTTTGTTCCTCCTTTTGCACTGTGATCTTCCTCACTGTCATCGACTTGTTTCTATAGTGAAATTATAGCTCAAACAGGGAGTTTTGGTCAATATGTGTAAATTTTTATTAATAATTTTTTCAACTAATAATTTCTATTTATCAATTTCGTTTTCATCCGATTTTACCCGTTATCGTTAAGTCTTCTTTGCGAAAAGGATTTCTTGCATAAAATTATTACTAATAATTTTGTCAAATACATTAATTTTATTTTTTTCGGCTCCTTGCGTAGGAAGTCGTCCCGCGCACAATAAGCTTCGGCTCATACTCTACATGATAGGTACTGATCGGCTCAATATCCGAGTATTTCTCTGCATCCGAAGCAATCTTTTTCATAATGATATCGCAGGCATCCCTGCCCTTAAACACGACGAAATGCTCTATGGTGGTAAGGGACACTTTATGAAGCCTTGCAAACAATGTATTATCACAGCCCATCACCGACACATCCCCCGGCACCTTAAGCTTCGCTTCATGGAGTGCGTCCATGATCCCGAAAGCGATCATATCATTTAACCCGACAATAGCTGTAATATCATTTCTTTCACTCAAAAGTTCCTTCGTAAGCTCATAGCCGATCTTGTACTCCGAATCAATGTGCGCCACATCCCGGTCAAGTTCCTCCTTCGCCGCCTTGATGATGACATTCTCCTTAATCCCCGCCTTATCGTACTCCTTTAAAAAGCCTTCCACACGCTTAGAGCGCTGCTTTTGCCTCACCGTAAGGGGCGGCGCGATATACGCCACGCGGCGGTGACCAAGCTCTAAGAGATGTCTTGCCATCAGGCGGCCAAGCTTGGAATTGTCAAGCTCCACTGCATCCACGTTCTGCTTTTCGTTCTGGTTATTCACGATAACCACCGGGATATGCCCTGCAAGCTCCTCCACCAGCCCCATAAAGCAGTGGCTTGGATTGCAGGTGTAGATGATCCCGAGAGGGCGTATCTGCCACATCATTTTCAGATACCTCTCTTCCATCTTAAGGTCCCGCTGGGTGTTGCACACAAAGAGACCGAATCCCTGCTCCTTCGCCCGAAGCTCGATTCCCTGCAAAAGCATGACATAGTAAGGATTCGTAAGGTTCGGGCAGAATACAACAAGAAGCTTTTCTTTTTTGACTCCTTTTCTCCCTTTTCGTTTCTGGGGCACATAACCGAGAGCCGCTGCCGTCTGTTCTACCTTCTCCACGGTCTCTTTTGAGAATGAGACATTATATTTTTTATTTAAAACCATAGACACCGTGGACTGGGATACTCCTGCCGCTCTTGCAATGTCTGTAGACGTAACCTTCTTTCTGCCCATACGCACTGCCCCTTTGCCCTACAATTCTGTTCTTCCGTCCAGCGCCCGAAGAAGCGTGACCTCATCGATATACTCCAGATCCCCGCCGACAGGAACCCCGCTGGCAATCCTCGTTACCTTGACGCCCACCGGCTTTATGAGCTTGCTGATATACATGGCCGTCGTCTCCCCTTCGAGACTGGAATTGGTCGCGATGATCACTTCCTCCACATCACCCTTAAGCCTTGTAATAAGCTCCTTGAGACGGATATCCTCCGGCCCGATCCCGACCATAGGGGAGATGGCCCCGTGGAGCACATGATACACACCGGTATATTTCCCCGTCTTTTCATAAGCCGCCAGGTCTCTCGTATTCTCCACCACCATGATCGTCTTATGATCACGCTCCAAGCTGCTGCAGATCGGGCAAAGTTCATTGTCCGTCAGCGTACAGCATTCTTTGCAGTAACGCACATTCTCGCGGGCCTCTACCATCGTATCTGCAAGGCGCATGACATCCTCTTTGGGCATATGTATCAAGTGAAAAGCCAGCCTTGCCGCTGACTTTGCACCTATGCCCGGTAGGCATGAGAATTCTTCAATTAATCTGCTTATCTGGTTACTGTAGTAATCCATACATAGACTCCTTCTAAAAGCTTCCCTAGAACAATCCCGGCATACCGCCGCCCATTCCTCCGGTGAACTTCGACATTGCCGAGGATGTCTCTTCTTCCACCTTATCAAGGGCCTCGTTAACTGCCGCGACGATCAGGTCTTCTAACATCTCCACATCCTCCGGATCTACAACTTCCTCATCAAGCTTCACTTTCAAGAGCTTCTTTGTGCCGGAAACCGTCGCCTCTACTGCCCCGCCGCCTGCAGTCGCCGTAAATTCTTTCGTCTCAAGCTCCTTCGCCTGCTCCTCCATCTGACGCTGCATTTTCTGCGCCTGCTTCATCAGATTCGCCATGTTCCCGGGCATACCACCGCCGCCTGGGAAGCCTCCTCTTTTTGCCATAATCAAAATCCTCCTATATCACTCGTCTTCTACGGTAATCTCCATATTGATGAGATTCTCTATATCTATAAAATCCTCCTCAAATCTTCTGCCGTCCGGTGCGCGCCGGATATCAATGTCGATCTCTTTTCCGGTCCGTTCCGCGATAAGGTCTTTTATCTCCTTCACGTGTTCCGGAGTCTTTACTGCGCTTTCACTGACCTCGTCCGGGAGGACAATCTGAAGTATACTGCCCTCTCCTGCGCTCAGCCTGGCTTTCTTAAGGTACGTCTTAAGCAGCGGAGAAAGCTCCTTGATCATCCCACGGAAATCTTTCACCACAGCCTTCACATCTTCATTCAGCGCCCGGGGAAGTTTCGGCGGCGAAGGTGCTTCTCTCGGCTCCTCCTTTGCATGTACATATACTGCCCGCTCTGCCTGGCGGGCATCGCCCGCTCTCCTCTCAAGTTCCTCCATCTGCTTTTCCACCAGACGCAGTCTTTCGAAAAGAGCATCACTCGTATCCTCCATCTGAGGCCTGCACAGCTTGATCAGTGCCACCTCGAGAAGCACTCTTTTCTGGGCCGCGTACTTTAGCTGTCCGGAAAGCTCGGAAAAGATACGGATATAGCGCATCAGTGTATCGCCGTCTATCATACCTGCCTCTTTTTTTAACCGGGCAAGATTCTCCGCCGACATATCCAGAGTATCTTCCATCCCGTCTGAGCTTCCCACCAGAAGAAGATTCCGCAGATACCAGGTAAAATCCGCAGCAAACTGTGAAAGCTCCCGTCCCTGCATCACGATCTCCTCCACCGCCCCTATGACCGCACGGGCATCCATGGCCAAAAGCTCTCTTAAGAGCCCGCTGAACACCTCCGTATCCACAGCTCCCAGAACCTCCAGCACATGCTCATAGGTAAGCCGCTCCCCGATATAAAATGCTGTACACTGGTCTAAGAGGCTTAATGCGTCACGCATAGAACCGTCCGCCATCCTGGCGATGTAGCGCACTGCCTTTTCTTCAACATCAAGCCCTTCTTTTCTGATCAACTCTAAAAGCCGCTCTGCAATCGTATCAATACTGATCCGTTTAAAGTCATAACGCTGGCAGCGGCTTAAGATCGTGATGGGGATCTTATGGGCCTCTGTCGTCGCCAGGATAAAGATCACATACTCCGGCGGTTCCTCCAATGTCTTCAGCAGCGCATTAAACGCACCGATTGAAAGCATATGCACCTCATCGATGATATATACTTTATACCGCCCTTCTGTCGGCCGATAAGCCACCTCTTCCCTGATCTCACGGATATTGTCCACGCCATTGTTGGATGCAGCGTCAATCTCGATCACATTCATGGAGGCTCCGGCGGCAATCGCGCGGCATATCGCACATTCCCCACAAGGGCTTCCCTCCGCAGGATGCTCACAGTTCACCGCTTTGGCAAATATCTTTGCCACACTTGTCTTACCTGTCCCGCGGGTCCCGCAAAAGAGATAGGCATGACCGATACGATCCGCTTTAAGCTGATTCTTAAGCGTCTTTACGATCGCATCCTGCCCTTTCACATCTTCAAAGCTATCCGGCCGGAACTTCCGGTATAATGCCATATAAGAAGACATCTGATTACACTCCATTTCTCCATCTGTTACACACCGAAGCTGATTCCGGTAAGCTCTGCTTCCTTGATGATCGATGCCTTCGGGTCAACGTATTTTAACTTGCCTGCAACTTCAGAAAGAGGCACACGCACCATCTCGTTCTTCTTCACACCGATCATGCAGCCGAATTCGCCGTCTAAGATCGCCTCTGCTGCCGCGGCGCCCAGTCTTGTAGACAATACCCTGTCGTACGGGCATGGAGAGCCGCCTCTCTGCGTGTGTCCCGGAACTGTGATGCGCACTTCCTGGTCCGTCTTCTTCTGTACCTTTTCTGCCAGTTCATATGCTACGGAAGGATATTTTTCCTTCTCTTTTTTCTTCTTTAAGTCTTTTTTCGAAAGCTTCGCGTCCTGCTTAGAGATCGCACCCTCTGCCACCGCGATGATGGTAAACTTCTTTCCCGCCGCTTTTCTCCGATTGATCGCATCCGCAATCACATCAATATCATACGGAATCTCTGGGAGCAGCACGATATCCGCACCGCCTGCTACTCCTGCATGGAGTGTTACCCAGCCCACCTTATGTCCCATAACCTCCACGATAAATACCCGGCTGTGGGAGGTTGCCGTCGTGTGGATCCGGTCAATGGTATCGGTAGCAATATCAACCGCACTCTGGAAGCCGAAGGTCATCTCTGTGCCCCACAGATCATTATCTATAGTCTTTGGAAGGGTGATCACATTCAAGCCTTCCTCGCTGAGCATATGAGCGCTCTTGTGGGTGCCGTTCCCGCCGAGCACCACCAGGCAGTCAAGATTCAGCTTGTGGTAAGTGTGCTTCATCGCCTCGACCTTATCAAGCCCGTTCTCATCCGGCACGCGCATCATCTTAAACGGCTGCCTTGATGTCCCGAGAATCGTACCGCCGACAGTAAGGATACCTGAAAAATCCCTGGACGTCAACATCTTAAAATTCGAATAGATCAGTCCCTTATATCCTTCCTGGAATCCATAGATCTCCACATCGTCCCGCCTTGAACAGATTCCTTTCACCACTCCGCGCATCGCTGCATTAAGCGCCTGGCAGTCACCGCCGCTGGTAAGCATTCCTATCCTTAACATACGTCTACCTCTCCTTCTATATAAAATGTACTATTAAAATAGTATACCTTATTTTTACTCATGAAACAAGATTGATTCAAAAATTGGGAGGCGGGGTAACTTAACCCCGCCTCCTGATCAGGCTATTCCACTACCGGAAATTCAATTGTCACTTTAAAAAGATCTCCGTCTAAGTAAAGATCAAAAACTCCGCCCTGCATCTGCGCCAGCGTCTTAGCAATCGAAAGCCCCAACCCGCTTCCTTCCGTGCTTCTCGAGATATCTCCCCGGATAAAGCGCTCCGTCAGCTCATCCGCAGATATATTGAGCGCCTGCTCGGAGATGTTTTTCAGACTGAACCTTGCGTTTCTCTCCTCTGCGGCAAGCTCGGCATAGATCCGTGTTCCTTCCATCGCATATTTCGCCGCATTATTGTATATGTTTTCAAAGATGCGCCACATCCGCCTTCCGTCCGCCCGTATGATGACTTCATCGTCAGGAAGCGTCAGGACTTCTCTCAGATTCCTCGCCTGAAAACGTTCCTCAAACTCGCCGCTGACCTGCTGGATCATCTCCGCGAGATTCAAGTTCATATACTCTAACGTAATATTCCCTGAACTTACCTTAGACGCCTCAACAACATCCTCCGTCAGCGTCTTGAGCCGCTGGGATTTCTGCTCTAACACCTCGATATATCTCCTGACCTTCGCATCCTCAAAATTCTCCTGCTTCAGCAGCTCCACATAGTTGATGATCGAAGTGAGCGGCGTCTTGATGTCATGGGATACATTCGTGATCAGGTCTGTCTTGAGCCGTTCGCTCTTGACGCTCTCTGCCACCGCCGCTTCCATCCCTTCACCGATGGAATTAATATCCAGGGCAATCTCTCTTTGATCCCCGACCAGCTTATCCAGCGCAATCTCATAACCCAGCTCCCCGCAGGAAATCTTCTTCACGCCGTTTTTCAGCTTATTTCTCCCGATCGCCTTGTACACAAGATAGACGAATGCCGCCCCGTCCGCCGCCAGCATCAAAAGCGCCAGTTTCGGACTGGCACCTATACTGCTTAAGAGCACGCCCCAGTGGACAACGCAGTACAGCCCAAACAATATCACCGTCTTCCAGATACAGTTAAGATTAAGGAAGATATCACTGACCAGCACGCCAAAACACCGCAGAAGGCTGTTCCTCCACAATGTCTTCGCCTTAATCCTTCTCACCAGGCTCAAAAAACCGATCAGGAACATCGCGCAGGTAAATGCCGACATCAAACACACCAGTATGATGAAAACGACCGAATCGCTCACCTGCGGCATCTGCCAGTACACCCACGTCTCCTCCGCATCCGCCAGTATATCCCATTTCACCGTGAATACCCCGGCGAGCATCGGTATGGACCAGATGAATATCAATACCGCCGCCGCAATCTCTGTCTTCCACCGGTCAAAGGCATTCAGGTGCAGCTCATCGTCCTTGTCGCTGCGCCCTGCCACAACCGTAAGCCACAGGATACTGATAAGCAGAAGCACTGCCGCCACACCGCCGAATACCGCAATCCGCCTTGCGCTGCCGCCGTATTTCTCATACAGTGCATTTTCCGAGTAAAATGAATCCTGCACCGGATACGCCGTATCCACTGATGCCGCAAACAGAAAATTCTCCTCGTCAAACCCTGAGTTTTTCACCATATCCCGCCACAAAGACGCGTCTACTCCATCCATATCCGTCTCAAAGTCCGCAAGCTTTGGATTGACGATCACATATTTCCCGGAAGCCTTCATCTGCGCCAAACTCTTTTCCAGCGCATCATATGTCCGGTACTCCGTTTTATTCGTGTAAACCCGTCTGTTCTTTGTATCCGCATAGATGAAGGCAAAGTTCGTATCCCCCTCCTTCACACTCTCATTGGCTTTCCGGTAAACGGAATACTGGTCATTCAATGCATAAAGCGCATCGCCCAGCATACTGTACGCCTCGTCAAGCCGACCGTTCCACTGGGGATAATTGTTCACGATCCAGAGAATATCCTCCGCGCCGACCGGAGCAAATTCTTCCACCTGCACCGCACCGTCATACACCCAGCAGTCTTTATAGACTACCGTGCCCTTCTCATCCTGGACAGCGCGGAAAGCGCCTTCCGCGAGCGCATATTTTACCTCTTCGCCGTTAACCATAACACCTTCTTCGCCCAAAGCTTCATCCTCTTCCTTCGACACGATAAAGTTAAGGCCGCCCCCCTTTATCATCTCGTAAAAATCGGACATCCGGTAATACTCATACCGATCATCCGCCCGCTTACAGACAATGATTCCTTCCGTATTCTCATCAAGGCGCATGCTCTCTTCTGAATTCCTGTTCACCCCGGAAAATGCCGTGCCGTACTTAAGCCCAGCCCACTCAAGCAGATCCCCCAGCCGGTATACAAAACCGCTTTTATCCTTTCCGTTGATGACATTCTTCTTACAGTAAACCTCGATATCCACGAGTTTGTCCGGATTATATTTCCCTTCTGTCTCGAACAGTTCCGCACTCTTGATCCCCGAGACTGCCTGCTGGCTGTACTTCAGCATCTTTTCCACAAAATTCCTGGAATCCTTATATTCCTTCGCAGGCTTCCCTGCAAATATCTCTGCCCGCAGAACAGGATAGGAAAGCAGCCAGATAAAGCTTGCCGTCATTACAACAACCAGCACATGGGCAACGACTACCAAAACAGCCTTGGCAACATTACACTTATACCACTTTTCTCTCATGGAAACTCCCCTTTATGACTTTTCAATCTTATATCCTACTCCCCACACCACTTTCAGGTAGCGCGGCTCCTTCGGGTTGATCTCTATCTTCTCCCGGATATGCCGGATATGGACTGCCACTGTATTGTCTACGCCGATGGCATCCTCATTCCAGATATCCTCGTATATCTGGCTGATGGAGAACACTTTTCCCTGATTCTTTACCAGAAGCAGAAGGATACTGTACTCCAGCGGGGTCAGCTTCACCGGCTCACCGTCCACCGTCACCTCCTTAAGATCATCATTCACCGACAGGCCGCCTACCGTATAAACCGATGCCTGCCCCGTATCTACCGTGCTTCCAAGCTTCGTGTACCTGCGGATCTGTGATTTAACACGGGCGATAAGCTCCAGCGGGTTAAAGGGCTTGGTCACATAGTCATCCGCCCCGATATTAAGCCCCAGGATCTTATCCGCATCCTCGGATTTTGCCGAAAGAATAATAATGGGCATGTTGTTCTCCTCCCGGATCTTAAGCGTCGCGCGTATACCGTCAAGCTTCGGCATCATCACGTCAATCACAAGCAGATCCACATGCTCCGTCTCCAGAACCTTAAGCGCCTCCATGCCGTCATATGCTTTCAGCACCTCATAGCCCTCCTGGGTCAGATAGATTTCTATCGCCTCCACGATTTCCTTATCATCATCACAAACTAGTATTCTAGCCATCTTTCATCACCTCCCTTATACTATACAAGAATAGCAGAGAATTTTTAAGACCGATCACAGAAAAATCTTAAGATATTATGAAAAAGCATTTGCTTTCTCTCTGAAACTACTGTCAGTATTTATCGTTTAATGTCGAATTATTTCGGATAGTGTTTCGTCTTTACAAAACGGTTTTAGATTATAATGTGGTTAAGACTGGAAATTATTACAAAAGATTAGGGGGAAAATAATGGAAATTAGGACAATCGAAAGGCTTATCCGCAGCCTTGGCATCGGCGCGACCTACCGTGGATACCGTTATCTCTGCTACGGGATCAGCTTATGTCTGACAGATGAAGAATACCTTCTGTCTATCAGCAAATTGCTCTACCCGATGATCGCCAAGGAATTCAATACTACGTTAAGCAGCGTTGAGCGGGATATTCGGACTGTTGTACAAGTGTGCTGGGACAGAGGAAATAAAGCTCTGTTACAGGATATCGCACTTCACCCATTATACAACAAGCCGACAGCAGGCGAATTCTTAGATATTATAGTCGCATATATTCAACATACTTCCGATACTAGTTCTGCAATTTAGGTTTTCTTCTCAGCATCTTAAGCTGTTCTTAAGATTTTTTTGTTTTCTTTTATAGATTCAACATACTTTAGACACATTTAACTTTTATACTTATAGCAGATAGTTGATAAGGACTTATCACTATCTCCCCCTCATAAAAGTATGCACGATGAATTGTGCAGCACTTTACTCTCATTCCTTTAGAT
>CANAPP010000041.1 GCA_947363565.1 uncultured Lachnospiraceae bacterium
CTCTACCATGATAGTTATATCAGATCAGGCTGGGTTTTCGGACGGTCTGCCCCCCTAAAAATTTTGCAACCTTTTTTTACAAAAAAAATCTGTTTTACCTCTACAATCAGGCAAAAATCGAGTTAAGTTCAGCAACTCATGATAAATGAGAGAGCTACTCGTTCTGCACTTCCGTGAAAATTTTCCCATAATTTATGGCAGGGAAAAATTTCCCTGCCACATTGTTCTGCAACATTATTATCATGGATACCCTGCCGGCACACCGACACATATCTTACGATGTTACTTTAATCCTTTCATATCCGACAGCTTATACTTTTTGAACTTGCCGAATTTAGCCGTGCCTTTGACATATTCTTTGTATATTTTATTATAGGTACTTTTTGTGGACTTTTTGAAATTGACATTCACCTCACCATCCCATATGTCCAGATAATATTTCTGTTTCAGCTTTTTCTTTCCGATTGTATAAACCGCCCACTCATCTTTACCAGACCCGCCTGCACCATGCCAGTGTCCATTTATGATCAACGCCTTTTTCGATTTTTTAATGCCATATATATGATCATAGCCGAGCCCTGTGATCTTTCCTTTTTTAAAGGTAAGTATCTCTGTCAGTCCCATAGTTGTAGAGTGAAGGAATAATTCGGGGGTACCGTCCTTATTCAGGTCGTAGATGAAATATCTGTCAAAACCATAATCATTGCCAAAGTAAGATTTTAGATAGGACAGGTCGTCATATTTTTCTGCCAGTCTCCAGTTCTTTAATATTTTTTTGTATGCATTTTTCCATTTCGGTGCCGCTTCGACGCGAAGCGTTGTACATGGGGATAGTATCCCTGCCATCAATGCGATGATCAAAATAAATATCTTTGTCTGTCTTCCATATCTCCTATAGCTCTTTAACATAAAATGCCTCCTTTTCTTCTCCCTGCTTCCATGATTTTCAGCCCGTAAAAAACCAACTTCAGCCGGCAGCAATCTATATGCCGGCCATCTGCTTTTCCTACTGCTCAGTCATTTTGATCTATGACTTACTGATTTATGACTTACAATAGTAAATCAACATGCTTAGTTCAACAACTTCTGTCCCGGAATTTTGATATTCATGGGGAACATCGGCATTAAACCGAATAGAGTCTCCCTTTGAAAGCAAAAATCTCTCTCCGGAAACAGTGATTTCCACTTGCCCGGCAAAAACAGTAATATATTCCACAGCTCCTTTCAAATGGGGCTGTGCAGACAAAATACCGCCTTTCTCTATGACAATCCGATATGTTTCAAACAACTTCTGCTCATCGAAAATAAAGACCGGATAATTCAAATAACGACCCTCATCTTCTTCCAGCGGCTGCATATCTGCCTGTCGAATGACAGAAACAGCATCACTTTTTCCCTCTACCAGCGATGTAAATGAGACTTTATATCCATTGGCAATCTTCCAAAGCACTGAAATTGTCGGGTTTACCTCACCCTTTTCAATTTGAGCCAGCATACTTCTAGATACTCCCGTAACAGAAGCGGCTGCGTCTAAAGTCAGTTTTTTCTGCTCTCGAATACTCTTTGTATTAGCAGCAATTGAATTCACGATGTCCATACATAATTCCTCCATTGACAATATATTATATTTATAGTATTATATATAGGAATTCCAATATTTCGGATTATATGTACAATATATCATTACAAAAGGAGGTAATGTCAATCATGTTTAGCTGGTCTTCTTTTTTAACCTATGCTGTTGTTACTGCAGTAACCCCCGGTCCTAATAACATTATGTCCATGTCTAACGGTAATCGTAAAGGATTTGTGGGGGCATTGCCGTTTAATTTGGGAATTTTAGCAGGATTTTCATCCATTATGATCCTGTGTACTGCATTTTGCAGCCTGCTCTCTACATGGATTCCCAGAATTAAATTCCCCCTGCTAATTGCGGGCGCATGTTATATGCTCTATCTGGCATGGGAGACTTTCCATAATTCCGGCACTATTGAGGAGAACCACTCACGCGACGGATTATTATCCGGTTTTCTCTTACAGTTTGTAAACCCCAAAATATATATTTACTGTATAATGTCTATGGAAGCGTATATTCTTCCATTTTACAGCGGACAGCCCTTGCCGCTGCTTGGTTTTGCATTATTGCTGGCCATCATCGGCTTTGTCTTTACGCTTTTATGGTCAGCGTTCGGCTCTATGTTCAAATGGCTGTTTTCCAATTACACAAAACCTGTCAATACAGTCATGGCACTTCTCCTTGTTTATTGCGCTATATCGTTGTTTCTGACATAAAAATGTAAACTGCCGACCTGACAGATCTTTCTTCACCGCCATTCTGCAGCGAATCAGTGAAAAATCGTATAGGCAAAAGCATATAATTTCCACACGATAAGAGGCTGGAAAGCATTTTCTTCTTTCCAGCCTTTAGTATACCTTGATTTGCTATAAAATTCAACAATATATTGGTTTTGCTTCTTTAGATTGTGAACCCCCTTAATGTTATTTCTTTTTCCATTTTGCATAGAACGTCTTTTTGCCAGTACTTCCCTTTTTTATCGCGGTCACTCTTTTCGTGCACTTCTTATCCGCATACCATCCTTTGAACGTATAGCCTTTTCTGGCAGGATTTTTCAATTTGACCGTTTTCGCCGTACTGTAGTAATATGACGGATTCTTTTTATTATTTTTTCCGCCTCTCAGATTGTATCTGACCGCATATTTCATATTGTCACAAATACCATCTCCGTCAGCATCCACATAGCCGCAGCCATTTCCATAACCATAGCCGTTTCCGCAGCCATTTCCATAACCATAGCCATTTCCGCAGCCGTAGCCTGTACCGCAGCCGTTTCCATAGCCACAGCCTGTAGCATAATTATCACAGATGCCGTCTCCGTCAGCGTCCACATAGTTTTGTCCATTCACTGGCGCGGCGGCAGACACAGTGGTGCTACATACAGATAAAACGGCCGCCATTGTTAAAGCTGTTACAAATCTTTTCATCTCCTGCTTCTCCTTTTTATTGAAATTTCTGTTCTCTGATAATAATACGTTTGAACATGGAAAATCCTTGCACTATTTTATGATTTTTCTTAAAGATAATGCATAGCCGGTCTTTTAGCAAAATCCCTGTACACATCCTGGCCGATGAGTTTATCATATTCAGGCTGCGGGAATAACCTGGAAAACCGGCTGTCTCTTATTTTCAATTACTGCCTCTTCACCGTAGACGGGTATTATCCTGCGGATTCCTCCACACTTTAAGTACCGCAACAATCCCGGCCACATAAAGGATACTGATCAGTATCGTCGGGTTATCCTGCAAAAGATAGGTAAGCACCACGATTGCAGCCAGCGTGACCAATAGCTGAAAAGCGTTCAGGAGACGCTTTTCCTTCGCTTCTTTTGCCTGCTGGAGGAACTCTACTCTCCGCTGCTCCAGGGTCAGATACTCCATAAGATCTTCATCCCTGATACGCGACAAAATCAGCTTATCCCGCGATTCCTCGTCATTCCCGGAGCGAAATCGCCAAAAATGTTTCCGGGAACGCCTCTCTTCATCCATGCCCAAATCATCCTCCATACCTTCCCTGTATGAAGACGACTGCCTCTGGTACTTATATTCCGGCTCTGCCGTTGCTCCGGTGTCCAAAGCTTCCTCTCCGGTGCCGGAAATATCCCCTGTCTTCCGGACATCCTGGCCAGCGGTTCCTCCCTCCGCGGCACAATCGGATAACTCTGCGGCGTTGTCTTCCCGTACAGCCTGATGCTCTGCCTGCATATCTGCAGTTTTACCGCTTTCGTCTTTCGTACTGTTTAACTCATTAATCAAAAATACTCCCTCCTCTTGTGTATAAATGTACTCTCTGAACACTATTCCAAAAAGCACCTGTATGAATCTGACTAAACAGATTGTTTATTTATCATAACAATTTTCGACACAAAATTCAAGAAATTCAAGCGCATTGTCATAACAACCACCTAAACATTTTTACTTTTTTGCAAATGGATGTCAGATGCTATCAGAATGCCATCTTAAGTATTTAAAATGGATTGGCTCCTTATGTCCATCGTTCTTTTATGTATCATGGCAATGCTTCTCTATGCATTGATCAATCTTTTGGAAAAATGGTGCCTGCGCCATTACTGATACGCAAAAACCGCCTTATACTTTTCTTAATGCACAAAAAGGAGATGCATAGAACACTCTACACATCTCCTGTATACATATCCTGTATATTCTTTTGGCAAATCCGATAGGATTTCGGCTTAATATTTGCTATTATTCATCATCGGCGTATAAGATGAGCTGCTGTAAGAACTCTCATGGGAAACTGCTGGCTCTGCCGGTGCGGAAACCGCAATATTCTTTACCGCTCCGTCAATTTTGAATCTTCCCGTCAGGCTCTTAAGCATCTGTGACTGGCCGGCAAGCTCTTCACTTGCAGCCGCGCTCTCCTCTGCTGTAGCGGAATTCGTCTGTACAACGCTGGAAATCTGGTCAATGCCTAAGGTTACCTGCTTAACCGCATCTGCCTGCTCCTCGCTGGCACCGGATATACTCTCAATCGTAACCGTAATATCATCAACACCCATAACAACATTGCTGAGGGACTGTGCGGTATCATTGGCAATCGTAGTACCTCTCTCAACAGCCTGAAGCGTGCTCTCGATCAGAGTAGCCGTATTCTGGGAAGCCTCCGCTGATTTTGCCGCAAGGTTACGCACCTCATCGGCTACCACTGCAAAGCCCTTGCCTGCTGTACCTGCCCTTGCCGCCTCAACAGCCGCATTGAGCGCAAGAATATTGGTCTGGAACGCAATATCCTCAATCGTCTTAATGATCTTACCAATCTCACCGGACTTATTGCTGATATCCTGCATAGCAGTAAGCATCTCCTGCATACGCATGCTGCTCTCGCCCGCCTGCTCTTTTACATTCTCTGACTTCGCACTTGCGGACTTCGCATTCTCAGCATTGTCACTGATATGGTTGGAAATCTCGTTAATGGTAGCTGCAAGCTCTTCAACAGAAGATGCCTGCTCTGTTGCGCCCTGTGAAAGCGCCTGTGCTCCGGAAGATACCTGATCGGAACCGGAAGCCACCTGATCTGCAGTTTCATTGATCTGGTTGAGCGTACTGTTAAGGTTATCCTTTAACTTACGGATTGACGCAAGCATGGATGCATAATCGCCGATATACTTCTCGCGGATACCGCTTCGTACAGTGAAATCGCCTTTGCTTAGCTCAAGCATCAGGTAATTCATATCACCGATGATCTCCTTCTGGGCTTCAAGAGTATGGCGCATACCTGCCGCAAATTCACCAAGCTCATCCTTGGAATCGTAATCAATATTCACACTGAGGTTACCGTCTGCAATACTCTTCATCGCATTCTGCATAGCCCTGACTGGAAGAAGGATTGCCCTGAGAAGCTTGATCGCCTGGATAAACGCAAGGATCACTGCCAGGACAGACAGGACAATCGCGATCACCATCTGGATCTTCTGGCTCTTCATCGCACCCTCATAATTATCTGAGGCAATCTCTCTCTGCTTGTCTGTAAATGACTTAATGCTTTCTTCTGCCTTCGTGCTGACCGGTGTATATTCATCGACCACAAGATCTTCTGCCTGCTTATTCGCCGCATCATTATTCTGCTTCACCAGATCGATAATCTGCGTCCGTGTGTCATTCAGCGTCGTAAGCTCTGTCTGGAAGCTCTGGATCAGGCTTAAGTCGCCCTCAAAACCTGTGGCAAACCACTCCAGCTCAGAAGCGATCGTAGCCATGTTCTCATCAGAAGCAGCGATATAAGAATCAATCTCAGCCTGATTGTTCTCAACCAGGGCAATCAGAAGATTCTTTGTCGCGCTCTGCAGGTTTATCCGGATATTTCTTGCACGCATCGTGCTCTCATACCGCATGGAATAAAACGTCGTATACTTGGAAGACGTGTTTCTCATACCCAGGATTGTAAATACGAGGGCAATAATGAAGCAGATAATTATAGTACTGAAAGCTGCTATAATCTTATTCTTCATGTTTAAATTTTTCATACTATTATCCTCTCTTTGTATGTATTAATGCCTGTTTTCTATGGTACACATCCTATGCATACCGGCTGGGCGGCATCACTGATAATTTCCACAGCCTTTTTTTCAAGCCGGATCCACATCCCGTCCTGCCCGGATGCGCGCATCCTCCGACAGCCGGGTACTTCCCTTCATGACCCTGCCTGAAATAAATACATCATCATACGTTTCTCATCCTCCTGTCTTCTAAAAATTTGTAATTCCATAGAGACATAGAGAATTCCCCTTATCAGAAACCCTCTTTTATACTATTATCGGCATTAAAATCGTATTAATAAGTCATTTTAAATAAAAATGCTGCAATCCTTAACTTAATCCGGACTCGCAGCATCTGTGCAAAGCTGGAAATCGGACTTGAACCGACGACCCCTTCATTACGAGTGAAGTGCTCTACCGACTGAGCTATTCCAGCGTGATTTATGAACCGCATACGCAGCCACAAATAATATTATAACGGAATTTTTAATATTTGCAAGAACTTTTTTCGTTTTTCCAATATTTTTTGGATATTTTTGCTTCTTTACTTCTGCGCCGCTGCCCACGGCCCGCCGGCAGTCCAGGAACAACACACTTCCCCCTAAGCCGCCGAAACCTTTCCTAACTTTTCTCCTGCCCCATATGCACCGTCATCTGTGGGTAAGGAATCTCGATTCCCTTGTCCGTAAACTCAAGCTTGATCTTCTCTAAAAGCCGCCATTTCGCCGGCCAGAACTCGTCGCTCTTCACCCACGCACGCACGCCGAGGATCACGGCAGAATCCGCAAGCTCCGCCACAAACACATTCTTCTCGGCATCCGCAAGTACGGCGGGCTCATGGTTAAGAAGCTGCTCCATGATCTCCTTCGCCTTCCGGATATCTGAATTATAGGAAATGCTGATCCGCAAGTCAAGCTGCCGCTCGTCCTTCTCCGTCACGTTCGTCAGGCTGTTGTTGGTCAGCATACCGTTGGGGATAACGATCGTCCGGTTATCTATGGTCGAAAGCTTCGTGTAAAAAATCTGGATCTCCTTCACCGTCCCCTCGTTCTTGTTGGTGTCCTCGATGATATAATCCCCTACCTTGAACGGCTTCAGAAGAAGGATCAGCACACCGCCCGCAAAATTGGAAAGGCTCCCCTGGAGCGCAAAGCCCAGGGTTACTCCTGCGGAGGCGATGACCGCCGCAACCGAGGCCGCATCCACGCCGAACTTCGTGGCGATCGTAAAGATCAGCACGAAATAAAGCCCGAACCTGAGCATGGAATCTACAAACTGCTCCACACCCTTATCCACATTCGAGCGCTCCAGCGATTTACTGACAATCTTCCTGATCCACTTGATCACGACCCGTCCGATACAGAAAACTACGATGGCGAAGATAACCTTCAGCCCGAAAGAAATGATCGCCGGGATATTCTCCTGGATGTAGGCCGTCAGCCTTCCGACCTCCTCCACGGTATTCTGGGTTGTCTCCACGACTTCCTCCACTGTCTCCTGGGTTGTCTGCGCAACCCCGTTCGCTGTTTCTCCTTCCATGCCAACCTCCGTTCATTTTCACATATCGCCGGTGCCTTAGGCCATCCGGCTTTATTCCCGCCGGCATCGGCCCAGACGGTCATGGCCCAGGCCGCCCTTCGCCCAAAGGGATCACCTTGTGTTTGCCTGCAGCGGGGTCTTTGACTTTTTCAAGGCAAGGAACGCGCTTAAATTTCCCCGCTTATCTCCCATGCTCCTGTGGGAAAATAAAATCTCCGGATTACAGTGGGTGCAAAGATTCGTAACAATTATCTTCTCCTTCGGTATGCCAGCCTCCAAAAGGACTTCCTCGTTCGCCCTCCACAGATCAAGCTGGTACTTTCCATTCTCCTTCCGGTAAAAAATCTCCGGAAGCACTTCCTGCCGGAAGCTCCTGGTAAACTCACCGATAACGTCTTCGCTCACCTCGTAGCAGTCCTGACAGATAGACGGCCCGATGGCTGCGAAGATATCCTTTGGCCTGCTGCCGAAAGCTTCCTTCATCTTCTCTACCGTGACCTTTCCCATCCTGCCCACCGTGCCACGCCAGCCGGAGTGGGAAAGACCCACCGCCCGCTTCACCGGATCCACAAAATACAGCGGCACGCAGTCCGCATAAAAGGTCACCAGGCAGATTCCCGGTACATCCGTCACCATCCCGTCCGTATCCATGAACCGCTTCCCCCGGTCGCCTTCCCCCACAACAGCCACATTAACCGTATGGGTCTGGTGGGTGTAGACCATATCCGAAGGTTCCACCCCGATGGCCGCCGCGATCCTCCTAGTATTCTCGGCAATTGCCGCTGGATCGTCTCCTCTCGTGGTGCTCAGATTCATCGTCGCGCAGTTTCCCTTACTTACCCCGCCAAGTCTTGTGGAAAACCCATGGCTCACTATCCCCAGGCGTTCAAACACCGGATAGGACAGGTAGGGTACTCCGCCTGATTCTTTCTCATCAAAGATTCTATCCTGATTTTTATAATTTAATCCCAGCATCCGTATTATCCCCCCGCATATAAAAATGCATTCCTTACCAATGTAATCTCCCTGCCCGCAACGCTGACCACGTCAAACCGGCACGGGACATCCAAAAGCCCCTTTTTCAGCAGATAGTAGGCCGCGCATGCTGAGATCACCTGCTGCTTTCTCATGCCGACTGCCTCCAAAGGGTGCCCCATCGCCGAATCCTTACGGTACTTCACTTCGCAAAAGACCAGGTAATCCCCATCTCTCGCGATGATATCGATCTCGCCCCTGCGGCAGCGGAAATTATATTCCACGATCTCATAGCCAAGGGACGTCAGATACTCCCCCGCCACCCGCTCATACTGCCCGCCGATCCGGCGCCTGTTGTACTTATTCTCCGTCATAAAACTTTCCGATCCCAGACTCCGCCCACACGAATTTCTGAATAAATGTCCTCCGGTGTATCGGACACGGTCCCAGTCTCTTAAGGCTCTCGATATGCGCCTTCGTCCCGTATCCCTTATGCTTCCCGAAGCCATACCCCGGCATAGCCTCGTCATACTCTGCCATCATCCGGTCCCTCGTCACCTTGGCGATAATGCTTGCCGCCGCAATGGACACACTCTTTGCATCCCCTTTGATCACCGGCACCTGCCGAATATCCACCTCGGGTATGGTCACCGCATCATTGAGCAGGATGTCCGGCTTCACCGAAAGTTTAGACACCGCCTGGCGCATAGCTTCGTAAGTCGCCCTTAAGATATTGATCTCATCAATCCTCTCCGGCCCTATGATGCCGACGCCCACCGCCACCGCCTTTTCCATGATCTCTGTATACAAGGCTTCCCGCCGCTTCTCTGACAGCTTCTTTGAGTCATTCAGATACAGGATTTCCTCATCCGACGGCAGGATCACCGCGCCCGCCACCACAGGCCCCGCAAGCGGTCCTCTGCCCGCCTCGTCGATCCCGCAGATATAGTTATACTGCCCGTATTCTTCTTCGTATACACGCATGGACTTAAGGCGCAGGCGTTCTTTTTCAAGCTTCTCCTTCCGGCGCAGAAGCTTTTCCTCCTCCCGTTTACTCATGCCTGATCACTCCCAGCTTGTCGAAAGGATAGATACGGATCCACGCCTTTCCAAGAAGATCCTTCCTGGTCAGAATACCTACACTTGGATCACGGCTGTCCGAGCTGTGGTTCCGGTTGTCTCCCAGCACAAAATATTCGTCTTCCCCAAGCTTCAGCGGCTCACTGGCAATACCGGGATTATCCATGCTCTCCGCGCCGTATATATCCGTCTCTAAAAGCTCCCCGTCGATATACGCGCATCCGTCTTCCACCTTTACCGTCTCTCCGGGAAGCCCGATGATCCGCTTGATATAATATGTATTTTCTTCGTATTTATAAGGAAATACAATGATATCATAGCGCTTCGGGTCGCCGAACCGGTAGGACAGCTTATCTACGATCAGATTGTCGCCGTTGCTTAAGGTCGTCTCCATCGAATGCCCGCTCACTCTCGTACGCTGCCCCACATAGGTGAGGATCAGGTAGGTGAGCCCTATGACGATAAGAAGATATACCAGCCACCCGAAAAGCTCCTTCCATATACTTTTCTCCTTATTTTTTTCCACTTCCATGTCTTGATCTTTACGCTTCGCCATCTCTTTTACGCCCCTTAATCTTTATTTTCATCAGAAAAATACATCCCGCACTTCTCCAGTGTGATCCGTCCAAGCCTTCCGCCCCGGAAATCATCAAGAAGCATAGCCGCCGCCTTCTCTGTGTCAAGCTCATTACCCCGCACAAGGCAGTGCCTGCTTTTTGCGATGCCTTCAAGCATCCGGTAGCTTTCGCCGGACGCCCCGATCTGATACTTTTCCTCTAAAACTCCGGGATACTCTGCGCACATAAGCTTAATAAACTCCAGCGCAAGCTCCTCGGTATTCAGGATCTCATCCTTGATGGAGCCGATAAATGCCAGATAAAGCCCGACTTTCTGATCCTCGAACTTCGGCCACAAGATCCCCGGCGTGTCAAGAAGCTCCACCTGCCGGTTAAGCCGGATCCACTGCTTACCCTTAGTCACCCCCGGCTTGTTGCCTGTCTTTGCACATGCCTTGCCTGCCAGGGCATTGATAAATGTGGATTTGCCCACATTCGGGATCCCTGCCACCATAGCGCGCACCGGACGGTTTAAGATGCCGCGCTTTCTGTCCCGTTCGATCTTTTCTTTGCAAGCCTTTCCGATAACATCCTGAACGGCCTTCATCCCGCTGCCCTTTTTTGAATTGACCTTCACCGCCAGATATCCCTTATCCTCAAAATATCTGCTCCAGGATACGTTCCACTTCTCCTCCGCCAGATCGGCTTTGTTAAGAAGGACGACCCTCGCTTTGTTCTTTCCAAGCCCGTCGATATCCGGGTTCCTGCTGCTTAACGGGATCCGTGCATCCACCAGCTCGATCACCAGGTCAACTAGCTTTATATTCTCCTGCATCATACGCTTCGCCTTCGTCATATGACCGGGATACCATTGAAAATGCATACGATAACCTCTCTATCTGATAAATCCGGCGTGCTTTAACGGCGAAGAGATGAACCACGCCTTTCCGTAGATATCCCTACGCTTTACCTTTCCCACGTCCGCGCTCCGGCTGTCTTCACTGTTCTCTCTGTCGTCACCGAGCACAAAATACTCATTCTCGCCAAGCGTCATCCCGTCCGCGACAATCCCCACGTCCGAGATGTCACTTGTCTCATATTCCTCCTCCAGACGTTCGCCGTCGATGAAAATACCGTTTTCGATAATCTCCACCGTCTCGCCCGGAAGCCCGATAACCCGCTTGATATAGTAGTGGGAATTCTTGTTGCCCTTAGGCTTAAACACGATCACGTCACCGCGGGCGGGCGTCATGGCATTATAGACGATCCGGTTTACCAGGACCATATCACCGTTAGTTATGACCGGCTTCATGGAATCGCCCACCGTGCTCACCTTCTGCCCGAAGAACCAGACATAGGCAAAGGCGAACAGAAGGACAGCCCCGATCTTGACTATCCAGCCCAGGACATAAGGAAGCCCCTCCCGGATGACCGAGACTGCCTCATTGATGGTGCCGTCCTCTTTCATCTCCTGGCGCCGCCTCTTCCGCTCTAAGCGCCGGCGCCTTTTTTCAAGGTCATAATTTCTCCTGTCCCTTACGGCACTTCCCCTTGCTCTTCTCATATCAATCTCCACGTATATACACAAAAAGGACAATTACAGTATGTAGTTGTCCTTTTATCCTGTTTCTTATTTTACTAATTCTTTTACTTTCGCTCTCTTACCTACACGATCTCTTAAGTAGAACAGCTTCGCTCTCCTTACCTTACCTCTTCTCGTCACTTCAACCTTCTCAACATTCGGAGAGTGAAGCGGCCATGTCTTCTCCACGCCTACGCCGTTGGAGCTTTTTCTTACGGTAAAAGTAGCTCTTGTGCTGCCGCCCTGCTTCTTGATGACAGTCCCTTCAAAAACCTGGATCCTTTCGCGGTTCCCCTCTTTGATCTTACCATATACCTTCACGGTATCGCCTACATTGAACGCTGACACTTCCTTGAGCTGCTCAGCTTCAATATTCTTAATAATATCATTCATGATGTGTGACCTCCTTATATTCTAGATGTTCTTAATATAAACTTATACCAGAGGACCATCCATTTCTTCACAACAAGCTATAGTTTAGCATACTTAAGTTACAATAGCAAGGTTTTTCGACAAAAATATTCTGATGAAAATATTTTACTGCCTTCTTTTTTTCAGCCAGTAAGCCATGTGCTCCATAAGCTGCGGGATATCGAGGGGTTTGGCGATATGCTCATTCATCCCGGATTCCCGTCCTGTGGCGATATCTTCCGGCGCGACATTGGCGGACAGGGCGATGATCGGTATGGCGGCAGCATCCGCCCGGGGAAGCTTGCGGATAGCCCTGGTCGCCTCAAAACCATTCATCACCGGCATCTGGATATCCATAAGGATCATATCATAATACCCTTCCGGCATCTCAGCAAACCGCTGGAGGCCCTTGCGCCCGTCCGCGGCGCACTCGACCATAGCGCCGATCTCCCCGATAAGCTCCATGGCAATCTCCTGGTTAAGCTCATTATCCTCCACAAGAAGTATCCGGCAGCCCTTAAACAATGCTTCCGAAAATTCCTCCGTATCCAACGCAGAAAGGCTTTCACAGTGCTCTGCCGGGTTCTTAAGCCTCAGCATCAGTGTAACCGTGAATTTCGTCCCTTTGCCGGGCGTACTCTCCACACTGATGGCTCCGCCCATCATCCGGGCAATGTTCTGGGCGATGGACATGCCAAGGCCGATACCGTCAATCTGGCTGGCCTTTGAATCCTCCGCACGGCTGAAGGGTTCAAAGATGTGGCGGACAAATTCTTCCTCCATGCCGATCCCATTATCGCTGAACACAAAATCATAGGACCTGCAGCCCCGTTCCCTGGACTCCCGCTCGATCACGGATATCTCAAGCGTTCCGCCGGGCGGTGTGTATTTTACCGAGTTTCCCAGTATATTCATGAACATCTGCTGGAGCCTCTGCCAGTCGCCGTAGACATCGCTGTGCTCCACCTGCATCGGATAGACCTCAAGATGAAGCCCTTTCTCCCTGACGCCGGGGAGGATAGACGATACGATATCCTGCATAAGCTCAGACAGGTTGAATGCCTCTGTATCCAGATGGAAACCTCCGGACTTGATCTGGCTGATATCCAGTACCTCATTTAACGTGGAAAGGAGCTGGAGGCTTGAAAGGGACGCCTTATCCAGGCAGTTCTTTACCTTTTCCTGGTTATCTACATTGTCCGCGGCAATCTTTATCATCCCCATAATGCCGTTCATGGGCGTACGGATATTATGGCTCATGCAGGATAAAAACTCCTGCTTGGAGGCATTGGCATAATCCGCCGCCTCGCAGGCTGCCTGGAGCGCCTGCTGCTCCCGCATCTCCTTGCGCTTACTCTCCGTGACGTCCTGGGCTGCATAGACGATGGATCTTGCCCTTCCCGACGCATCCGCCTTGGACATAACGGCCGTACTGCGGATCCACCCGTACTCCTCCGGCCTCGTGTCGGGATTTTCCGGCATCTTGCGGTACGCCAGCGTCACATAAGGGTTGTTCCGGCTCAAGGTGTTTCTGAGATTCTCGATGCTGAGTACACGCAGATATTCCTCCCTGTCGTCCGGATGGATGAAATTCTCGGCATAAGTCTGAAGGCCGGTAGCGTAATCCACCTTTCCCTCCAGCGCTTTTTCTACTTCCTTAAGCTGGGTCACGCTCTGGAAGGAATCCTGCTCAAGATCCGCGTAATATGTAGCAAAAAACATCCCGCCGAGAGTCCTTATGATATCTGCCTTCTCCTGCTCTTCCCTGTGCCTGAGTTCTTCGTCAAGCTTCTTTCTGGTAATGTCGCGCCCAAGGATATTGACCGACATCCTGCTGCCCTGGCGGGAATAGATCACGTGCTGCTCAAGCCACCGAAGCGACGCCCCCGTCATACGGTACTGGCAGATCTCCTCCGAATAATCCCGGGTTCCGGCCGCCTTCTGATACAGATGCTCCGGGCTCATCACCTGCCGGAAAGTCTCCGCGTCGTCAGGATGGACGGAATTTTCCAGCGCCTGATGGAAATACTGGTTATAATTTCCCGAAAGGACATTGTGCATCTGGCTGGCTTCGTTGATCCATATCCGGTCGCACTGACCATTTTCCAGATAAACGGTGGTCATGACGCTGTAACGGGACTTAAGGATCGCCGCAAGCTGCATATCCCGCAGGGAAAGGGTATGTTCCTGCCGGACACGCTTATCCACATTCTGCAGGGCAAGGATCGTATAATTTTTCGCGCTGCGCTCCTGCCCGTAATAGGCGATCACCGCCATATACCGGTACTCGTGGTCCTCCTCCCCGCGCCACTGGCAGAGCATATCCGTCTTCTGTACATCGGTATTCTTCGTCCGGCGGAGTCCTTCCAGGGAAAACTGCTCATAAAATTTTTCCCGGTCCGACGGATGGATCTGCTTCATCAGCCGTGACTCCATAAGCTCATCCCACCGAAGCGTCCAGGATTTCCAGCCTGTATGGGTGCGCCCGTTCTCCCGGACAAGATTTGCCTCCCCGGTGTCAAGATCAATCCCGTACACGCCGAAATTCTGTTCCCCCAGCGTGCGGATGACTTCCTGTACGCGGACACTGGCATCGTCAAGTTCCAGGCTCTCCTGCAGGATATCGTGGATATCTTTGACATACAAAAAGATATACGGACTGTCCTTTACATCATCCGTCACTACCTCCATCAGGTTCCAGCGGAATTCGCCGCCCGTGCGTCTCCGGTAGCAGCAGCTCAGTCTTTTCCCGCCATCTTCAAGAGCCTTTTTCAGGTTCTCCGGACGGGTAAAGGAGATAAAGTTATTCATATCGTCCGAATGGATCCCGCCGCTGTAAATAAACTGTCCAAGCCAGCTCGCGAAGCTGTCGGTGCCGTACCCGAAGGTCCTGTCCTCCGGATTCATCTTCACCACCTCGTAGCGGTCATGGGTAAGATCCACGCGCAATATCCTGTGGTAAGTATCACTGATCGCCTGCACATGCCCGGTAATCGGCATTGCATCCAGGCTTCTTTCCTGTTCCTTAACCTCCACCATATCACCATCCTCTCTCCTTATCATCTTTCATGATCTGCCCGGCAAGCTCTTTTTCCGCTTCGGAAAGTACAGCCTGCTCCAGAAGATCCGGCCTGTTTTTCGCCGTCCGGATCACCGACTGCTCCCGCCTCCATTTCTCTACATTGGCATGATGACCGGAAAGCAGCACTTCAGGGACTCTTTTTTCATGCCACACCTCCGGCCTTGAATACTGGGGGTATTCAAGAAGGCTGTCCTTAAAGCTTTCAAACTCCGCCGACACATCATTGTGGAGGACGCCCGGCACAAGCCGCGATACCGCGTCCACAATGATCATCGCCGGAAGTTCTCCCCCGGTCAGCACATAATCCCCAACAGAGACATAATCTGTCACAATCTCCTCAAGGACACGCTCGTCAATCCCCTCATAATGGCCGCAGAGCAGGACCAACTCCTCTTCCTTCGCAAACTCCTCTGCCATGGGCTGGCAAAAAGTCTTCCCCTGGGGCGACAGGTAGACTACCCTCAAGGGCTTATCTTCCTGCGCCTTTTTCTGACGGTTTATCCGGATCTTTTCCTTCACCGCCTGAAAGCACTGGTATACCGGCTCTGCCTGCATCAGCATCCCCGCGCCCCCGCCGTAGGGGTAATCATCTACACTATTATGCTTATTGAACGCATAATCCCGGATATTCACCGCCTCAATAGACAAAAGGCCCTTGCCGGCGGCTCTCCCGGTAATGCTTGTATTCAGCCCGTCCGTCACCATGTCCGGAAACAATGTCATAATATAAAAATCCATATTCTCCACCTGTCCGCTGTATTTTGTCAGATGAGTCCGTCCATCAGACGGATCTTTATCCTGCCGCCTGCGATGTCCACCTCTAGTATGCACTCCTTTATGGCCGGAATGAGTACCTCGCCGTACTTTTCGGTATCGATGACATACACATCGTTGGCACCCGTCGCGATCACATCCTTAAGCGTGCCGAAATACTCACCGTCCTCCGTTACCGCCGTAAGCCCGATCATATCCGCGATAAAGTACTCATCCTCCAAAAGCGGCACCGCATCCTTACGGCTTACAAGCAGCGGGCATTTTTTATATTTTTCAACAGCATTTATATCATTAAACCCTTCAAATTTCAGAATGACAAACTGCTTGAAAAACTTTACATTCTGAATCGTAAGGGGTAATTTTTCTTTTCCCGTATCAAGAATCATCTTCTGCGATTTTTTAAAACGTGCCGGATCGTCGGTGGTCGGAAATACCTTCACCTCACCCCGCACGCCGTGGGTAGAGGTGATGACCCCTACCTTAAGCATCTCTTCCATATATTTTACTACTCCTTATACAACCTTGCAAAGGTTCATTTTACCGCGGACAGCAACGAAAGACAGGCCGTACTTTTCTGACCTGTCTCTGATGAAAATTTTTCAATTAATCCATAATGTCCACAACAACCTTTTTATCTTCCTTGGCAGCCGCAGCCTTTACGACTGAGCGGATCGCCTTCGCGATGCGTCCCTGCTTTCCGATGACCTTGCCCATATCGGACTCAGCCACCCGGACTTCAAGGACCGTAGTCTTTTTATCCTCGCGCTCTGTCACCACCACTTCCTCAGGAGAATCTACCAAAGCCTTTGTGATCACTTCTACCAGTTCTTTCATATTATATACCTCCGGGGCATAATATTACCTATTTTTCGATGCCGGCTGCCTTAAAGATCTTGCTTACCGTCTCTGTCGGCTGAGCTCCGGTGTTGAGCCACTTCTTAGCCGCTTCCTCATCTACGGAAATAGCACTCGGATCACAGTTCGGATCATAGGTTCCAATCTCATCGATAAATTTGCCGTCTCTTGGTGATCTGGAATCAGCCACGATGATTCTATAGAAAGGAGCCTTCTTCTGTCCCATTCTTCTCAATCTGATTTTTACTGCCATCTTCTTTCACCTCCATGAATTTTCAAAAATATATATTGTATATCGCATAGCTATGCGGTATAACCACTAATAACCTGTCAGAAAGGCATCCTGAACTTCCCCTTGCGGCCACCCTTGCCCATCATCTTCATCATCTTCTTCATCTCACCGAACTGCTTGACCATCCGGTTCACCTCGCTGATGTCAACGCCGGCACCGCGCGCGATCCTGTGTTTTCTCGACGGGTTCAGCACGTCTGGGTTCCTTCTCTCTTCGAGGGTCATGGAGTAGATGATCGCCTCCATGCGGGCCATGCGCTTTTCCGCTGCCTCTGTCTCACTGTCGTCCAGTCCCTTCATCTTCCCCATGCCGGGGATGCCGCCCATACCCGGAATCATGCTCATCACACTGCCAAGGCCGCCCATCTTCTTCATCTGTGAAATGCTTTCTAAATAATCCTCGAAGTCGAACTGGGCTTTTTTAAGCTTCCTCGACATCTCCTTTGCTTTCTCTTCGTCAATCTCAGCCTCCGCCTTCTCGATCAACGTGAGCACATCGCCCATGCCAAGGATCCGGGACGCCATACGATCCGGATGGAACTGCTCCAGGTCAGAAAGCTTCTCTCCCATACCTGCATATAATATGGGCTTGCCGGTCACTGCTTTGACCGACAGCGCCGCACCGCCTCTCGTATCACCGTCAAGCTTCGTGACGATCACGCCGTCAACGCCAACCTTCTCATTGAACTCTTTGGCCACATTCACCGCGTCCTGGCCGGTCATGGCGTCGATGACAAGGATTGTCTGGTGGACGTCCACCGTCTCCTTGATCTCCTGAAGCTCCGCCATCATATCCGCATCGATATGGAGACGCCCGGCGGTATCCAGAATCACGATATTATTGCCGTTCTTTCTGGCATGCTCCAAGGACGCCCTGGCAATATCCGAGGGCTTATGGTTCTCACCCATGGAAAACACTTCCACGCCCTGCTTCTCGCCGTTCACCTGAAGCTGTCTGATGGCAGCCGGGCGGTATACGTCGCACGCCACAAGGAGCGGCTTCTTTCCTTTCAGCTTATACTTTCCCGCAAGCTTGGCGGTAGTCGTCGTCTTACCCGCGCCCTGAAGTCCCGCCATCAGAATCACCGTAACGGCGCTTCCCGGCTGGAGCTTTATCTCCGTCGTCTCCGAACCCATAAGCTTAACAAGCTCTTCATTCACAATCTTGATGACCATCTGACCGGGATTCAGGCCGTTCATCACATCCTGCCCGACAGCCCTCTCCTGCACGTTCTTAATAAAGTCCTTAACCACCTTAAAGTTAACATCTGCGGCAAGAAGTGCCCGCTTGATCTCCTTCAAGGCCTCCTTCACGTCATCCTCCGTAAGGCGACCCTTGCTCCTTAGGTTTTTAAATACATTCTGAAGTTTTTCGGTCAAGCTGTCAAATGCCATACTACAACTCCTCTATAATCTCATCGGAAATCCTGCGGATGCCCTCCACAAGCTCCTGCCTGCTCTTCCTGCCGTCATCCTCCAAAAGCTCATTCATCCTGGCGACCTTGTCCTTTATGGACATGAACTTCGCCACAAGGTGAAGCTTTTCCTCATAACCTCTAAGGGTCTGGCTGCACCGCCTGATCAGGTCGTGCACGCCCTGGCGGCTGATGCCCGCCTCCTTCGCAATCTCCCCCAGAGACAGGTCTTCTAATACAAACTGCTCGTATATCTCCTTCTGGTGGTCGTTCAGAAGCTCTCCATAAAAATCGTAAAGTAATGACTGTTCTAAAATCTCATTCATGTTGCTCACCTGTGATATCTTATACCAAAACCAGTCCGGTGTCAAGTATTTTTTCTTGTCAAACTGATGTTCTAAAGCAAAAAAAGATATGCAATAATATTTTTACAACCAGAACAGTAAAATCCGTACTTATATATATGAAGGCCAGGATTGCACCGAAAACAATAAAAAAGATTGATTTCTGGAAAAATATAGCGTAAGATAAACTTGTTCGATTTCCATATATAATAAGGGGAGGATATTATGGAGAACCAGAATTATTATGAGATATTAGGGGTTTCCTCCAAAGCTTCTTTGGAGGACATTACGGCAGCGAAAAATGCACTCGCAAAAAAGTACCATCCGGACGCCAATCTAAAGGACGGCATCGACACTACCGAACAGATGCAGGACATACTGGAAGCTTACAATGTCCTGTCAGACGCTTCCCGCCGCGCCGACTACGACCGCCAGATCGCGGGGCGCAAGTCCGTCATGCAGACCTTTGACCTGCATGAGGCCGCCGGGGAGGAAGAGGCTGAGGAACCTGTATTCGTTACATACTGGAAGGCATCCAACGATCTGTATGATATCATCACAGAGAGCGACGAGCTCTACCGCATCAAGAACCAGACGGCCAGGCTCGGCCAGCTTGCCATGCAGGCCATAAAGCACATCCTGATCCTCAGAGAATCGCAGATACCGGAAAAGTACTGGCATCCCGACATCATGAACTGGCTGTTGTTCCGGTGGTTCAAGAACCGCAACTACACGGCCTCTTATCTGGTCACCCTGTATGACGAGTATCAGAAAAAGGAATTCGGAAGGCTCGAGAAGCTGCGCATGCAGAACAAGGCGCTCCACTACCAGCGTTCAGTGAAAAAACTTTTAAAATATTAGGTTTGTCTCTTCTCACACATCCATAACCCGCGCATATTATGTACTGTAAATAACCTTTATGGAGGATTTTTAGTATGAGCGAATTAAATTGTGGATGCGGATGTGAAGATGCAGCAAGATACGGCAACGGTGGATGCGGATGCGGCAACGGCTTCGGCGGCAACAACTGTCTGTGGATCATCCTTTTACTCTGCTGCTGCGGCGGCGGATGCGGTAACGGCGGCATGTTCGGCGGCGGATGCGGCAACGACAGCTGTCTGTGGATCATCCTTCTTCTGTGCTGCTGCGGCGGATGCGGCAATGGCTGCGGATGCTAATTGGAATTTCAAAGCTTAATACGCACTAAGATAAGCATGGGGCTCCCAGGTATTACCCGGGATGCCCCTTTTTTGCCCGCGCCATACGGGAGCCGGCAGGCATCCGCACCCCGCACGGTACGCCCTTGGCCTTACGTTGTACGACGCCTTCTCTGCACACCGCCGACGCATATTTTCCCCGGAAGCTTCATATATATTTACAACGTTACCAAGCAGGAGGCGCTATGGAAAGATTCCCCCCAAAACCGATGACTCCTCTCGACGAGCTTGTCACCCCGCCCTCCCTCTACACCATGAAGCTCCTCCTTCCGTATATGCCCTCCTCAACGCAGCGCACCCTGGCTGTCTTTATCAAATTCTTCGAACTCAGGCAGACCATGGAGATGTTCTACGGCTTCGGCAACACCGGCAAGCCCCTCTCTTCCGCCGCCATTTTTAATGACCTGAAACCATATATGAACCCAAAAGAGCAGGAAATGATGGAACAGGCAGAGGGGATGATGAATATGATGGAAATGATGAGGCAGATGCAGGCGGATGCTTCTTCTTCCTCTGACGACGGCAGCACTTCGCCCTTCGACCTGATGAAGGGAATGCTTGACCCGGAACAGCAGAGCATGTTCGACATGTATAATGACATTTTTAATCACGCGGTAAACCCCGCAGATTCTGACACCCAGAAAGGAGACGACAACGATGAATGAATGGCTTAACCACCCTGCAATGGAGAATATCGACCCGATAAAGCTCGAGCTTATTAAAGCCGCCGCAAGACAGACCGAGGGCAAATCCGGCAAATCACTGGCGCCCATCATGATGGCGCTCATCACCAACGCCAACAAAAAAGGCATCCAGTTCACCTCTGATGAGATGTCCCTGATCATCGGCATCCTGAAGGAAGGAAAGCCCAAGGAAGAACAAGATCAGCTTGAAAATATGATAAAAATGGTGACTTCCTATATGAAAAAAGGATAAACATCACAAATTCCCTCTTTTCTTCTAATCAGAGATTTGCTATACTTATCCATATGCAATTTCGCCTGATACAGATAAGGAGACAGATATGAGGAACATCAAGCTTACGATAGAATACGACGGCAGCCGCTACCAAGGCTGGACCCGCCTGGGAAAGACCGAGTCCGGCAACACCATTTCCAATAAGATCCGGGAAGTCTTAAAGAAGATGACCGGCGAGGACATCGAAGAATTCAACTGCGGCTGCCGGACAGAAGTGGGTGTCCACGCGTACGCCCAGACTGCCAATTTCAAGATAAAAAGCAATGCGGATGTCCGGGACATCAAGCATTACCTGAACCGCTACCTTCCCATGGACATTGCGATCACAGGTGTGCGGGAGGTACCGGAACGCTTTCATGCCCAGCTCAACGCTACCTCGAAGACTTACGTCTACCGGATGACCGTCTCTGACGTCCCCAGCGTATTTGAGCGCAAACACACCTATCACTGCTTCCGGATCCCGGACAGACAGCTTATGCGGGAAGCCGCCGCTATGCTTACCGGCGTACATGATTTCCGCAATTTTTCCACCGTGAAAAAAGCCAAATCTACGATCCGGGAGATCTACGAGATTGACATCTACGATGACGGCGAGGAGATGCTGATCACTATCTGCGCCGACGACTTCCTTCATAACATGGCAAGGATCATCATCGGAACCCTTATCGAGATCGGGCTTCGGATGCGTGATGTCGATGAGATTGACGATATCTTCGAAGGTGAGCTGGCCGCAAGTGCGCCCTGTGATCCGAAAGGGCTTTACCTGCAGGAGATCACCTACTGATCCCGCCGCGCCGCTTCACCGAAAAAGCCGGATACAGCTCTTTTCAACCTGTATCCGGCTTCCTTTCTGCCAAATCCTAAACACGCAGCGATCCCTCTTCGCTGTCCTGCACCAAACCTGTCTGTCTCCTCTAGAATATCCCGAAAGACTGCACCAGCAGGACGGCCAGAAGAATCGGCGCAATATATCTGATCATGGCAATATAAAGTCCTTTCCTTCCGAACTTGTAGCCTCCGATAGTCACCTCGTCGATCACTGTCTCCGGTTTTGCCACCCATCCGATCAGAATACACGTACACAGGGCAACTAACGGCATAAAGATATTATTGCTGAGATAATCCATAATATCAAGAACCTGTCCGACCGTTCCGTTCGGCAGCTCAAACTCAAAGTAGATCTTGTTATAACCAAGACATACGATCAATCCGAAGATCAAAGAATAAATCGTTACAATCGTTGTACTCTTTCTTCTTGAATAATGGAACTTATCCATAATACTGGACACGATCGCCTCCATGACAGATACCGCAGAGGTAACTGCCGCAAAGATTACCATCAAAAAGAACAAGATCCCGATAAATCCGCCGGCCTTTCCCATCGCCTGGAATACCTTCGGCAGAGATACAAACATAAGCCCAGGACCTGCTGACATCCCCTCCAGCCCCATGAAAGTAAATACTGCCGGAATGATCATCATACCTGCAAGCAGAGCTACTAATGTGTCAAAGAACTCAATCTGGTTGATCGATTTCATCAGGTTCGTATCCTTTTTCGCATAAGAACCGTAGGCAACCATGATTCCCATCGCTACACTGATCGAGAAAAAGAGCTGTCCCATAGCATCCATGAGTATGACAAAAAATTTCTTCACCGTCACACCGGTAAAATCAGGAATCAAGTAGACCTTAAGCCCCTCAAGACCTGTCCTTGTGACACCGTCTGCATCTGTATGGCTAAGCGTCAATGAAAAGAATGCGATTCCGATGACAAGGACGAAAAGGATCGGCATCAGCACCTTACTGTAATTCTCAATCCCCTTATTTACACCGTTGTAGACAACAAAAGCAACTGCCGCAAGAAAAACGATCATCCAGATGATCGGTCCCCACTGACTTGTAATATATCCGGTAAAATATCCGTCTGCCGCCGCCTCAGTTCCATGGCCCAGCACAAACTCAGCAAAATACTTTAACACCCATCCGCCGATGGTACAATAATACGGCAAAATAATGATTGGCACCAGCCACGCAAAAAAGCCGATAAACCGCCACTTCGGGTGGATCTTTCCATAAGCGGTCAAAGGTCCCTGCGCCGTCTTTCTCCCAATCGCGATCTCCGTCGTCAGAAGCGCAAAACCAAAAGTCAGCGCCAGGATAATATAAAGACAGATAAATAAGCCTCCTCCTCCCTTCGCCGCAAGATATGGAAAACGCCAGATGTTTCCCAATCCAACCGCACTTCCTGCAGCCGCCAGTACGAATCCGATCGAACCCGTAAAATTACTTCTCTTTCCATGTGTCTCCAAAATAACTTACCTCCTGTACTTCCTCTCTAAACTCTCTAATGTTTCCTTATATATAATGGCGGTGCGCTTATTTCTCCAGATATGCGCACAACTCATCATATCTCTTCTCCATAGACTCATATCCATGCTCATAGAACTGCATCAATGTATCATACTTTCTCTCCAGCCTGGAAACAGGCGGGATCATGGGGCGCAGCACGAAGATCTCTTCCCGCTTTTCCAGTTCATTGATCTTATCCATCGCTTTGTTATATTCAAAATTCCGGCGGATCGCAGCCCGTGCAAGCTTTGGATAATTCTGATAAGCCGTCCGATAAAGATTCGCCGCCCCATGGCTTGTCATCTTCTTTCTATACCCCGGATTCCTGGTCAGTATGAGGACTATCTTTTCATTGCCAAGTTCAAGCGCCCTGCCGATCGGAATCGAATCCGCCAGTCCCCCGTCAAGATACGGTATCCCATCGATATTCACCATGGGCGCAACAAGCGGCATACTGCTTGATGCCCTGCAAATCCGCATCAACCGCTGTCTGTCCTGCCTCTCTGTCATATATTCTGCTTCACCGGTGACGCAGTTGGTCACCACCATCTCACACTCCATCTCAGAGGCAAAATAAGTATCGTAATCAAAGGGAAACAGTTCATTCGGATACTTATCAAAGATCAGATCCATATCCAACAGGCTTTTCTTACGGATAAGCTTTCTGATCCCGCTGTAATAATCATATTCTTTTTCTTTGTGGATCATACAGTCCCGTGTTCTCCCCGGCTGCTTTGATACATAATCCACACCATTGCACGAGCCTGCAGACACACCGATCACATGAGACAGATACATCTCCTTCTCCATCAAAAAGTCCAGCGCTCCCGAAGTAAACACTCCCCTTGTAGCTCCGCCTTCCAACACGATTGTTCCTGCTGTCATAAATCTGCACTCTCCTCACTGTCAAAATATAAAAACATCTCTTGCCATTTGCATATATATTTGGTAAGATAAGCCTTACATGTAAAATATTTTTTAACATAATAATTTATATAATACCATAAGAATCTAAATTAGTCCAATCATTATTATTAAGGAGTAGAAAGAATGATCAGTACAAGTAACATTACACTGCGCGTAGGCAAGAAGGCTCTGTTTGAAGATGTGAACATCAAGTTCACAGAAGGCAATTGTTACGGCCTGATTGGAGCAAACGGCGCAGGCAAATCCACATTTTTAAGAATTCTCTCCGGCCAGCTTGAGCCGTCGAAAGGCGAAGTCTTTATCACGCCGGGAGAGCGTCTGTCCTTCCTGCAGCAGGATCATTTCAAATATGATGAGTTTCCTGCCCTTGACACCGTCATGATGGGAAATCCGCGGCTGTACGAGATTATGCAGGAAAAGGAAGCAATCTATGCGAAAGAGGATTTTACCGACGAAGACGGCATTAAGGCAAGCGAACTGGAAGCCGAATTTGCCACCATGAACGGGTGGGAGGCGGAATCAGACGCCGCTTCACTTTTAAATGGTCTTGGCATCGAGACAGAACTTCATGATGAGCAGATGAAGAATCTGGACGGCCCCAAAAAAGTAAAAGTCCTGCTGGCGCAGGCGCTTTTCGGAAACCCGGACATCCTTCTCCTCGATGAGCCGACAAACCACCTGGATCTGGACGCCATCGCATGGCTTGAGGAGTTCCTTATTAATTTTGACAACACCGTGATCGTCGTATCTCACGACCGTTATTTTCTCAACAAAGTCTGTACACAGATTGCAGATATCGATTACGGAAAGATCAAGCTCTATGCCGGGAACTACGATTTCTGGTATGAGTCCAGTCAGCTCCTCATCCGCCAGATGAAGGAAGCTAACAAAAAGAAAGAAGAAAAGATCAAAGAGCTGCAGGAATTTATCTCCCGGTTCAGCGCCAATGCCTCCAAATCCAAGCAGGCGACCTCAAGAAAACGTGCATTGGAGAAGATCCAGCTCGATGAGATCCAGCCTTCCAGCCGGAAATATCCCTACATTGATTTCCGTCCCAACCGGGAGATCGGCAACGATGTGTTATCCGTAGAGGGACTCAGCAAGACGATCGACGGGGAAAAGGTACTGGACAACATCACATTTACCCTGAACCATGACGATAAAGTGGCGTTTGTGGGAAGCAACGAGCTTGCCAAGACGACATTGTTCCAGATCCTCATGGGTGAGATGGAACCGGATGAAGGGGTATACAAGTGGGGAATCACTACCTCCCAGTCGTATTTCCCGCTGGATTTCGGTGATGAGTTTGACAATGATTACACCATTGTCGAGTGGCTGACACAGTATTCGGAAGAAAAGGACGTCACTTATGTCCGGGGCTTCCTTGGGCGGATGCTCTTTGGCGGCGATGACGGCGTGAAGAGAGTAAGCGTCCTCTCCGGAGGCGAGAAAGTACGCTGTATGCTCTCCAAGATGATGATATCCGGTTCTAATATCTTAGTGCTCAACGAGCCTACGAACCACCTGGATATGGAGTCTATCACAGCCCTCAATAACGGAATGACCAAATTCCCCGGTGTGCTGCTTTTCAGCTCCAGGGATCATCAGATCGTGCAGACGACCGCCAACCGGATCATGGAGATCGTTCCGGGCGGTAAGCTGATCGATAAGATCACAACCTATGACGAATATCTGGAAAATGATGAGATGGCAAGAAAGAGACAGACATATACGATCCAGAAAGAGGAAGATGATTAAAATACCGTTGTAAAATATGCCGTTGAATTTCACATCAGACTAAGGTATACTAAAGGTAAGAAAGGAGAATGTGATTATGCCTAATATCAAACCAATCTCTGATTTGAGAAATTACAGTGATGTGCTCCGGGACGTATCTGTGGGCGCACCGGTCTTTCTTACCAAAAACGGACGTGGCCGCTATGCAATCATTGATATACAGGATTTTGAAAAAACACAGGCGACCCTGAAGCTCATGGGTGAACTTGCAAAAGGGAAAAAATCAGGAGAGGAAAAGGGGTGGCTTTCGTCCTCGGATGTGAGAGCACATTTCCGGACAAAGGCAAATGAAGAATAACATCCACTATTCCCCGGAAGCCCAGAACGACTTTGACGAAATCTGGGAGTATATTTCGTTTGAATTATGCAATCCGCAAGCCGCTGAAAATACCGTAAACAAAATCATGGACGCTGTTGATGAACTGGAATGTTTTTCAGAAATCGGCACTCTTCTGTCTTCTGCGACAGATGTAGAAAGTGACTACCATTTTCTCACTAGTGGAAATTACATGGTTTTCTACCGTGTGAATGAGCAGGACGTGTACATTGACTGTGTTCCCTACGGCAGACGGGATTATCTTCGGATTCTGTTCCCTAATCTGCCCCTGAATAACAGCGAAGGATAAAACAAAATATAATAAAGATGGAACCGCTGGCTAACGCTGGCGGTTTTTGTTGCTCTAAGCCAACTTGCCCGAAGTCTGGAAGGAGCGATATCATGCCGAGACGGGTTTCATTCCTCTATAAGATGGACGAACTGATGCTTACCTCTGCTTTGGGAATGAAGACTGGCGGGGATATTTTAAGTACTGGTTATATGGCAAAGCATTTCTGTCATGGACTTACCGCTTAAAATTTTAAGTGTATAGTTTGCATTATGAGAAGTTCCAGGACGGCAGCGTGAAATGTATCGAGGATGAGATACCGTTTGAGGTGCCGGAGGGGTGGGCGTGGGAGCGGCTTGGCAATTTAACTTCAATTATTCAATATGGTTTAAACAATTCTGCTCAAAAAAGTGGAACACATAGATTATTACGTATAACGGATATTCAAAACGGAAAAGTAAACTGGGAATCCGTTCCGTTTACCACTATTCATGAATCTAGTCAATACGTCCTTGTATCAGGGGATATAGTTTTTGCGCGTACTGGAGCAACTGTAGGAAAATCCTTTTTAATTACCGATTTGCCATACCCATCTGTGTTTGCATCATATTTAATAAGAATACAATTAATTAAAGATATTTTGCCTCAATACATATATCAATTCTTTAATAGTAAATGTTACTGGAATCAAATCACAAATAAATTGGTTGGTGTTGGTCAACCTAATTGTAATGGTACATCTTTAAAAGAGCTTTTTATTCCATTGCCGCCCCAAAAGGAACAAATGAGAATTTTATCTTTTACTTTATCTATGATGGAACATGTAACGAATATTGAACAAAAGCAAGATGGATTAAGGCAATGTGTTTCCAGTGTAAAATCAAAAATACTCGACCTCGCTATCTGCGGCAAACTTATTCCGCAAAATCCAGATGACGAGCCAGCATCTGTACTATTAGAGCATATCCGGGAAGAAAAGGAAAAGCTCATAAAAGCAGGAAAAATCAAGCAGGATAAAAACGAATCCATCATCTTCCGAGGTGCCGACAGCTCCTATTATGAGAAGTTTGCTGATGGAACTATAAAAAACATTGATGAAGAAATACCATTTGAAATACCTGATAACTGGGCATTTTGCAGACTAGATACTTTATTTAATGTATGTTCGGCTAAGAGAATCAAGAAATCAGACTGGAGAAACACAGGTATTCCTTTTTACAGAGCAAGAGAAATTGTTAAATTATCTGAAGAGGGATTTGTTAAGAATGAACTTTTTATTTCCGAAAAGTATTACAATCAAATAAAAGACGAATGCAATCTACCTCAAGATGGAGATTTAATGGTTTCAGGAGTAGGGACTATTGGAAAGATATATGTCGTTACATCTAATGACGTATTTTACTATAAAGATGCCAGTGTATTATGCTTTGAAAATCGTTCAGGTGCAATAACATCCGATTATGCCCGTTTTATGTTGGAAAGTTCTTTTGTCCAAAAACAAATGAGAGATAATACTAAAGGGACTACAGTAGATACTATTACAATCAGTCAAGCAAAACAGTATCTTTGCATTTTACCTCCGCTTAATGAACAAAAACGTATTGTAATACAATTAAAACAGATATTTAATATTATTGATATACTTATCAATAATTCAAATTATTAATAGAAGCAAAAATAAACAAAATAATATTTCTACATATATAATCTTTAAATGACAAGGAATTTCGCATATCATTTGGAGGTGATAGAAAATGACATTTAAAGATTATTTACAGAAAGAAAACTTATCTGAACGGACAATTTCCACTTATTTATGGACAGTCAATTATTACACTCAAAATTACGATTCTTTATCTAAAGAGAACCTACTGGCGTACAAGGGATATTTAATAGAATATTTCAAACCGAAAACTGTTAATTTGAGGATACAAGCCATCAACAAATATCTGGATTTTCAAGAATCACAGCATTTACGCCTGTCATACGTTAAAATCCAGCAAAAGAATTTTTTAGAAAATGTAGTTAGTAATGCGGATTATAAATTTCTTAAAAAGCAATTGAAAAAAGATGGAAATATGCAGTGGTATTTTGTTGTCTGGTATTTAGCAGCTACAGGGGCGAGAGTAAGTGAGTTGATTAAAATCAAAGTTGAACATGTTGATTTAGGATATTTTGATTTGTATAGCAAAGGCGGCAAACTTCGCAGATTATATATTCCTAAAAAACTCAGGGAAGAAACTCAAAAATGGCTGTCTACTGGGGAACATACTTATGGATATTTGTTTTTAAATAGATTTGGGAAAAGAATTACAGCGCGCGGGGTTTCTCAGCAATTAAAAAACTATGCAGAAAAATATGGTCTTGATAAGAAAGTGATATACCCTCATTCTTTCCGGCATTTATACGCCAAAAATTTCTTGGAAAGATATAATGATATTGCATTATTAGCAGATTTAATGGGGCATGAAAGTATTGAGACTACCCGAATTTATTTAAGAAGAACTGCCACTGAACAACGTGAATTGATAGACAGGATTGTCACCTGGTAATCATATATACAAAATGCTTGAATGTATGTATTTCGTGCGGAAATGGTACTGGGAAAAGGCCCAGTACCAACATAATTCAAAAAGAGTTTTTGCATTTTATTGGATGTTTTTTTCTAAATTGTATAATGATTTCATTAATTTCTCTATCAATTTGCATATTATCCGTTGCTCATTTAATGGAGGTAAAGGAATGATTGTCTCACCCATTTGTGAACCGGAAATTTCTTTGAATGTTGTTCCGGTTGCTCTTTGTATGATGTCGTTTGTACATACCTGTAAGCAATAATATAAATATAAGTTAACCTGTTGTGCTATTTTATTTTTCTAACACTTGAAATGTCTAAAAGGCGCAA
>CANAPP010000042.1 GCA_947363565.1 uncultured Lachnospiraceae bacterium
CCGATGGAAAGCGTCTCCTCGATGGAGCGGTCATTGGTATAGCCCTGGGATACATATTCTTTCTCAAAGGCCTCCGCAAACTCTGCGTACTTAAGGTCAATCTCTGTCAGAGCCGCCTCGCCAAGGATTGTCATAAGCTCTTTCGCGTCTTTTCCGCGGGAGTAAGCCGCAAACAACTGGTTCATGGTGTTGGCATGGTCTGCCCTTGTCTTGCCCTCTCCGATACCTTTATCTTTCAGACGGGAAAGTGACGGCAGTACGTCGATTGGCGGCTGCAAACCCTTTCGGTACAGCTCACGGCTTAAGATTACCTGTCCCTCGGTAATGTATCCGGTAAGGTCAGGAATCGGATGAGTCTTATCATCCTCCGGCATGGTCAGAATCGGAATCATGGTGATACTTCCGTTCTTTCCTCTCTGGCGTCCGGCCCTCTCATACATCGTCGCAAGATCCGTATACATATATCCCGGATAACCGCGTCGTCCCGGAACTTCCTTCTTCGCTGCGGAAATCTCGCGGAGCGCGTCTGCGTAGTTAGTAATATCGGTAAGGATTACAAGTACATGCATATCCTTCTCAAATGCAAGATACTCTGCTGCGGTAAGCGCCATACGAGGTGTAGAAATACGCTCTACCGCCGGGTCATTTGCCAGGTTGATGAACAGTACCGTTCGGTCAATCGCACCCGTCTCCTTAAAGGACTCGATAAAGTAGTTGGACTCCTCGAAGGTAATACCCATGGCTGCAAATACAACGGCAAAGTTCTCATCCGTTCCGCGTACCTTTGCCTGTCTTGCAATCTGCGCCGCAAGCTGTGAGTGAGGCAGACCGGAACAGGAAAAGATTGGCAGTTTCTGCCCGCGGACCAGCGTATTCAGCCCGTCAATGGCAGATACACCTGTCTGGATAAACTCCTCAGGGTAAACCCTTGCCGCCGGGTTCATCGGCAGACCGTTAATATCTCTTCTCTCCTCCGGAAGTATCTCCGGCCCATCATCAATCGGGCGTCCAAGTCCGTCAAAGACACGGCCGAGCATATCGCCGGATACGCCAAGCTCCATGCTCCGTCCAAGGAAACGCACCTTGCTGTTGCTTAAGTTAATACCTGCTGCATTTTCATAGAGCTGCACGACTACGTCGCTGCCGTCTACCTCAAGTACCTTGCAGCGGCGTCTCTCCCCGTTAGCAAGCTCAATCTCTCCAAGTTCATCAAATGCGACGCCTTCTACACCCTTTACCATCATCAGCGGTCCGGCAACTTCCTGTATGGTTCTGTATTCTTTTGGCATTAGAAGTCCTCCTTCCCGAATGTATTGGCAATCTCTGCGCCTAATTCATTCATGATCTTTTCATACTCTGTCTCAATATTCTCGGTAGTTGTATATTTGTAACGTCCGATTCTCTCTCTTACATTCATCACAAGCAGTTCCTTCATGGACGCGCCCTTATTTAAGGCCTCTGTCGCCTGCTCGTAGAAGGCAAGTACCAGTTTCATCATCAGATACTGCTTTCTGAGCGGTGTGTAGGTGTCTACTTCGTGGAAAGAGTTCTGGTGCAGGAAGTCCTCACGGATGGACCTTGCCGCCTCCATCTTCAGGCGGTCGCCCGGTGAAAGCGCATCCATACCTACCATCTGCACGATTTCTTCCAGAGCTGCCTCCTCAGTCAGAAGGCTCATCATCTTCTGACGGTCTTCCATCCAGTCCTCCGCAACGGTTCCGTTGAACCAGTCATGCATATTGTCAAGATACAGAGAGTAGCTGGTCAGCCAGTTGATGGCCGGGAAGTGCCTCTTGTATGCAAGTGCCGCATCCAGTCCCCAGAATACCTTAACGATACGAAGCGTCGCCTGGGATACCGGCTCGGAAGTATCGCCGCCCGGAGGAGATACGGCTCCGATTACGGAAAGCGCACCCTCTCTTCCTTCTTTTCCGAGGGAGATTACGCGTCCTGCCCTCTCATAGAACTCTGCAAGACGGGAACCAAGATATGCCGGGTAACCTTCCTCACCTGGCATCTCCTCGAGACGTCCGGACATCTCACGCAGCGCCTCTGCCCAACGGGACGTAGAGTCTGCCATCAGTGCCACGGAATACCCCATATCACGGAAATACTCTGCAATCGTAATACCTGTATAGATAGATGCCTCACGGGCTGCGAAAGGCATATCCGATGTGTTGGCGATCAGAACGGTTCTTTCCATAAGAGAACGGCCTGTCTTCGGGTCTTTAAGTTCCGGGAACTCATTAAGAACGTCCGTCATCTCATTTCCACGCTCGCCGCATCCGATATATACAACGATGTCGGCTTCCGCCCATTTCGCAAGCTGATGCTGGATAACCGTCTTTCCGCTTCCGAATGGTCCCGGAACGGCTGCAACACCGCCCTTTGCAATCGGGAAGAATGTGTCAACGACACGCTGTCCTGTTACAAGCGGAGCGTCAAGAGGCAGTTTTTTCACATACGGGCGGCCTTTACGGACCGGCCATTTCTGCATCATGGAAATCTCTTTATCGCCGTCTTTTGTCGTGATTACCGCAACCGTTTCCTCCACGGTAAACTCACCTGACTTAATCTCTTTTACGGTACCCTCTACTCCGTAAGGCACCATGATCTTCTGTGTGACAACCGCAGTCTCCTGGACAGTGCCAAGGACATCGCCTGGCTCCACGTCTTCCCCTGCTTTTGCCACCGGGACAAACTCCCACTTCTTATCTCTTTTCAGGGAAGCAACCTCAACACCGCGCTGTAAGTTGTTTCCGGAAACTTTCATAATGTCATCGAGCGGACGCTGGATACCATCGTAAATGCTGGTGATAAGCCCAGGCCCAAGTTCAACGGACATCGGCGCGCCTGTTGATTCCACCGGCTCGCCGGGGCCTAGCCCTGACGTCTCCTCGTATACCTGGATGGATGCCTCGTCTCCGTGCATCTCGATGATCTCTCCGATCAGACGCTGTTTACTAACACGTACAACGTCAGACATATTGGCATCACGCATACCTGACGCGATGACCAAAGGTCCTGCTACTTTTTTAATCGTACCTGTACTATTCATTTGGACGAATAAACCTCCTTACTGGTTACTGAATAAGATATCGGAACCAACCGCAACCTCGACCGACTTCTTAACCCCCAAAATCCCGGCTCCCGTATTGCCCGAGATACCCGGGATCTGGATGATTGCCGGCATAAGCTGCTCCTGATACCTTGAAATCTCATGTTTAAGCTCTGCCGCCCAGGCCTCTGTAATATAGATAATGCCGTATCCGCCGCCTGCAAGCTTTGTGAGCGTCTCTGTAGCTTCTTCGTGGGTATTTACCGGAAACGTGTCAAGACCCAGCGTAGCAAAGCCGTAGATACTGTCGTAATCGCCCAATACTGCAATCTTATACATACATCTCCCTTACCCTTTCCCGGATGGAATCATCCGGCAGTTCGTTAAGCTTGCCGGAAAGTATGATCCGCACCGTTTTGATTTCATTCTGTCTTGCAATTACATAGGCAATCACAGGCCCGATGGTAAATGCATTGTATTTCTGGGGACTGATGGTCTGGATGATGCGGTTGTCGCACCACCGCTCAAATGCGGACGGCGAGGTACGAAGTGCCTCCGCCCCTTCTGCATATGCAGTCCCGAGCAGATACTCACTGATCGCATCCGCCCCGGCAAGTGCCGCTTTTGAAAGCTGATCTACGCTGACGCTCGCGCACTCAGCCATTGCCCGCTTCATAAATTCAATTGATTTTGCGGTTTTCTGTGACCTGACGGCAATCTTGATATCGGCCACTGCCACCGTGGACTCGGCATAATCCCGGATGATCGGCACATCCGATGCCTTACCCGCCTGGTAGATCGCATCAAGCGCTGCCCTGTCAATGATCACATCGCACAACTGACCATCTCTTGTGTGAAGAAGTGTCTCATATGCCTCCTGCGCCGCACCCTGCATGTGTGCGGGAAGCTTCCCGAAGTCACGCTCTTTTATAATCTCAAGCATGACACTGCCCGGAATAGACACATCTTCATAAAAAATGTGCCTGTTCTTTTCCTCCGTACACACTTCCTTGATTGCAGCTTTGAGGTTATGATAAAGTTTTGGATAGGAAAGAACATCAAAATTCTTCATATCTATCGAAAGCTCTTTCACAACCTCCCAGATCTTTTCTTCCTCTCTGGTCAGTATTGCTTCTGCATTACCTGATGTCTCGCTGTCTCCCCAGCCCTTCTCTTCCAGAAACTGCAGGCACTGCTCATAACTCTGGCATGCAATAAGCTGGTCTATGGTGCTGCCGGAAAACAGGGAAACTTCCAAAGCCCGTATGCGTGCAACCGCGTAAGTATACTGTTCACTCATGTAACTCCTCCTACTTTGCACTACGAAAATAATATACGATAAACTTTGTCAGATAACTCATCTCTCTTTGCATCAAACATTGCCCTTAATGTGCAGTTCTCTTCAATACCGCCATAGGCAAGGATGAATCCATTCTCAATGTTTCTGCCCTCTTTGGATATCTTAAGGCTTCCGCCTTTTTTCTTTGCAGCCTCTTCTGCTTTGCCTGCAAAGCCCTTTGGCATCTTCGCGAGGTCAGCCGGTGAAAAGAAGATCTCTCCCTCCTGCGGCTCGGCATATTTATCAAGCATCTTAAGGAGCATGGCAAAATACTCACCTTTTTCCATGCGCTCTACGGAACTGTATGCCTTGTCTAAAACCGCGGCGATCATCTCCTGCTTTGCAGCAAGGATCTTCGTCCTTCTCTGCAGATCATTAGAAGATGTCACACGCTCCTTATAACTGGCAACTGCCTGCTCAGATTTCGCTGCAAAGCTGCTCTTACACTTTTCCGCCTCTGCCTTCGCCTCTGCAAGAATCCCGTCAGCCTCCGAGCGCGCCGCAGAAAGCTTCTTCTCGGCTGCGGCCCTGGCCTCATCCAATATCTGGCTTTTCATCTTTTCTAATCCAGTCATGGTCTTGCTCTCCTTATTAAATCTTAGTGAGGTTCTTTTGAACCTTAGTTTAATATGCTCCTGTCCTTAGATCTGTACTGCATTTACAGCCAGAATAGAGATCAGAAGTGCCAGGATCGCGTATGTCTCAACCATCGCCGGGAAAAGCATAGCTTTACCGAACTGATCCGGCTTCTTAGCTACGATACCGATGGACGCTGCGGATGTCATTCCCTGATATTTACCGGAGATAAGTCCTACGATACCGATCGGCATACAAGCTGCAAGGATAAGAAGTCCTGTCTGCGGATCTAATGTTGCAGCGCCGCCGCCTAAGAGACCAACCTTGGATAATGTGATGAATCCGACAAGCAGACCATAGATTCCCTGTGTACCGGGAAGAAGCTGCATGATAAGTACCTTCGCGAATTTGCTCGGGTCCTCTGTTACAACTCCGGCTGCTGCCTGTCCGGCAATACCTACACCGATCGCTGAGCCTGCTCCTGCAAGAAATACAGCTACTGCTGCGCCAAGTAACGCATATACAAGTCCTAAATTACTCCAAATACTCATGATAAAGTTTCCTCCTTAATATCTACATATTTTGTATCTGATTTGAATGGTTCAAAAGGTTTTCCTCCGCCTTCATAGAATTTACCGAAAAACTCTACAAACTGAAGACGGTTAGTATGAACGTACGCACCAAGCAGGTTGATTGCCAGATTCAGCGTATGCCCTACGATAAATACAATTAAAAATCCAATGATTCCCACAATGCCCTTTCCGAACATGCTTCCCATCTGGTTGACAACAGACGCGATAACTCCCGTTGCAAGGCCAAGAGCCAGAAGACGCGAGTAGGAAAGCACATCACTGAGCCATCCGGTGATGTTATAGACATCATATGCTCCCAGCGCGATCCGAAGCGCCGGATTCTTATTCTCCCTTCCCGACATCAGGACAAGTCCGACAACACCGATGATCGCCAGGGCTTTCGCCAGCATGTTAAGGAACGGCGGAAATGTAATCTTCGCCTGCGCGATCGATGCAAAGATATCTGTCGGTATCAGCATCAAAAGCAATCCGATAAGGAATGCATACCACAAAACGACATCGCAGAAAAAGTCAAGAGGTTTACCGTCCTTAAGAAGCATATAGCCCTTAATCCCAAGTCCCACAAACAGGTGGATAACTCCGAATGCAAGTGAATATACCAAAAGCCTCATCGGGTCATTCAGCGGTATGAACCAAAGCGCCGGCACGGTAACCGTCTTTCCGAAAAATGTCCCCGATACGATATCCACTACATTGCCGAAATATCCGCCAAACAGCACACCCCACACAAGTGTGGAGACACCGCAGAACATGAACATCTTCAGGGACTTGTGCATGCCCTCGCCCATCCTGGGGTATTTCTTCAGCACGATAAAGCAGGCAATCGCGATAATTGCACCGTATGCGGCATCGGATAACATCATTCCGAAGAAGAACACATAGAAGAATGACATGATCGTCGTCGGGTCAAACTCTCCCTTATGCGGCAATCCGTAGGACTCAAGGACACCCTCCATACTGGAAGAAAATCCATTGTTATTCAAGATTGTCGGCGGCTCTTCATCTTCTTTTAAATCTTCAACATCAATGACACAGTCATAAACTTCACCAATAGCCTTTTTCACTGCATCCACGGCCTTTACAGGAATATAGCCGCTCACAACAAAGGTTCTCTGGGATTGTGGAAGAGTTCCAAGGATTTCGTACTTGTCTGCCCTCATACGGAAGTAATCTCCAATAATCTTCAGATCCTCCCTGCACGAAGAAAGCGTGCGAATCTCTTCCTCTTTTTTTGAAATCTCTTTATTCAGTTTTTCAATCTCTGCTTCAAGGTCAGCCTTCTTCTCGGCGGGCTTTTTATCCACCACCTGCGAAGGTCTTGCAAACCCTGCCGCCCTAAGCGCTTCCTCTACCGCCGCCTCGTCTTCCCGCAGACAAAAAACAACCAGATAAGTCGCGTCTTTGTCAGTCCGGATGATCTCCACGTCGACGGCATCCACCGCCTGGGCATGTGTAGCAATCTTAGCGTAAACCGCATCCTGCGCCGTATCGGCGGCCATCGTTCCCAAAAGCATCGCTACTTTGTCTGTGCCGTTATAATTCATCGGCACGTCCAAATTAAGCCACGGACTCAACGACTCTATCTGATTAGACAATTTCAGAATATTCGCTTTGTTCTCTGCTATCTCTTTATTCAACGCAACAAGCGTATCCGCTTTTGCAGTAATCGTCTCTTTCGCCGCAACTGTATTGTCGAACTTCTTCTTCCCGATCAGTGCTTTTCCTTCGAGACTTGACAGCAGTGACTGCTTCTGGGGAGCGTAAGATTCAAGAATCGCCAGCGCATTCTCCGAAAGCTGCGCTTTCTTTTCGAATCCAACTCTGGCATTCTGCGTATCCATCTTCTCAAATCCGTCATCCCCATCGGCAATCTGATTCATCTCTATAACGCCCATAGACTGAAGGTTTTCTAAGATGGCCTTACGGTCTCGCTTTAGTGCGCAGATACTAATTCTTTGCATCTGCAATACTGCCATAGCCGTATCCCTCCTTTACCTTATTCTAGATTAATTCTGCAATCACAGAAGCTATCGCCTCTTCTTCCTTTGATCTTGCAGTCTCTTTCAGGGATGCAATCTCTGTATCTACTTTAGCCATAGCATCAGAAATAGTCTTCTCCCCAATTTCTTTAGCTGCCTTCATATCAGCATCTGCTTTTGCTTTCGCGTCTGCTTCAGCCTGCTGTCTTAACTCTCCTGCACTTGCAGCAGCTTTTTCAAGGATTTCGGCACTTTCCCGGGCTGCTTCTTTGATGATCTTTTCAGCCTCCATCTCCGTCTCCTTGATGGTTTTAATGGTTTCTTCTACCATTGACTCATCACCCCTCTCTTTCACCTAAAACCTTTCCTGCATGTTTGATTATAATATTATTTTATCCGAAAGTCTACCAATTTATTGTAATTTTACACTTTTATGCCGTATATTGTATTTAAAAATATACAATATACCTAAAATCAGCACTTAACTCTCTGTTTCGCTCCACGAAAGCCGGTGAAGCCTCCCTTCCCGCTCCATGCCCAAAAAGCCGTTCTGCCTCAGCGCTTCATAGAGGACGATGGCCACGGAATTTCCGAGGTTCAGCGAGCGTATCTGCCCCGCCATAGGTATACGTATACACTCTTCCTTATGATTGACCAGTATCTCCTCCGGTATTCCTGCACTTTCCTTCCCGAACATAATATAGCAGTCCGGCTCGTAGGAAACCTCAGTATAAACCTTCTTAGCCTTCGTCGTGGCCATATAGATCTTCGCCCCGGGATTCTTCTTGAGAAAATCCTTATAATCAATGTATGTCGTAACATCAAGCTGATGCCAGTAATCCATCCCGGCGCGCTTTAAGCTTTTCTCATCCAGCCGGAACCCAAGAGGCTCAATAAGGTGCAGCCTTGCGCCCGCAGCCACACAAGTACGCCCGATATTTCCTGTGTTCGCCGGAATCTCCGGCTCTAAAAGTACAATATTTAAACGGGGAATTTCTTTTCTTTGTCCCTGCATCTCTTTCCCTCCAACATATACAGCTTCCATAGCTCTTCCGGGGCCGGCCGGTCGATAAACCGCACATCTTCCCCGTTTCTTATGACTTTTCCCTGTCCTTTTACCGTCTTTCCGATGACAGACGCCATAATCCCTTCCTTAATAAGCGCCTCCTTAAGCGTCTCCCCGTCTGCCGTCACGAACAGAAAGCTTCCTGCCGAGGACATCTGATAAGGGTTCAGCCGGAAATACTCGCACACTTCCACCGTCTCCTGAAGGATTAAAAACCGCTTAAGGTCAAGGTCTAACCCCGTCTTCCCCTCCACGGCAAGCTCCCACAGCGCAGCGAATATCCCTCCACGGGTGATCTGACGGATGGCCAGTACACCCATATGGCACGCAGTCTCTATCTCCTTTCCTGCGAACAGTTCCTTCTCATATGAAAGCGTCTGCCTGATGAAGCCGGGCGTAAAGCGTTCCAAAAGCGCTTCTTTCTTCTCACTGGCAATCTGGAGCATCCCATCCATGCCGACCCATTTGCTCAGGACAATATCCGCACCCGCCGGAAGCTTTCCTTCCACTGCCCGCGTTCCTGCCCCTTTTCCAGGTACCGCGGCAATCCCGTTTATCGTGACAGAAGGGATACAAAGGAGCGGCTGCTCATAGATCCGTGACTCTAAGACCTCGATCTTTCGCTCTCCGCACACCTTCCTTATCCGCTTTTCCATCCGGTAGATGCCTGGTTTGTCCGCATGCGGGGGATAGGCAATATGAATTCCTGCCCCTATGGCCGTCCCATTTGCCTCCTTCGCTGAATCTGCGCCTGCTTCTTCCGGGAAATCCACATTTACCGCGCCCGCTGCCATCAGAGAATTAACTGCGGACGCAAGGGCATGGATGCCGATATCCTCCGACCATCCATACACTGCCGCTGTCTCATGTAATATCTGCATATCATTTATTTCAACTCTCATCGTTCCCCCTGTACCGCCGCCTTTACTCCATCGCCCTTGCCTTGCTTATGGCCGCGTTGATCTTCGTACCATCCTGCGTAGCTATAGCGCCGCTTACTATCCCCGACGCAGCCCCGTTATCGCAGGCTGTCCCGACCATGATGATCTCATTGGACTTTTGGTAGGTACTGTTGTTAATGACATCCCGGCTTACCTCTTTGCCGTCTTTCTTCACGATCTTCCACAATCTGGCAGTTTTTCCCGTATGCGGGCTTCCTTCGTATTTCATGGAGCCTAACGGCGCGTCCCGATCCTCCTTGTACGTCCGCCCGTATTCTTCCGTAGCGGTCACTTCACTTTCATACTCTACGGTCCTTCCTTTTTTACGGGTATCCTTCCCGTAGATGGTAAATTTAAGCTGCCCGTCCTCATCGATCCCGCCCTCGATATACACCGGCGTATCATAACTGTTCTTAAACTTAAAATCCTTCACATCCCCCGCGATGGCCGCATCCCTCGACGGGTCAATATACGCCACCAGCATAGAGTGGGGATACCGCTCCGTAACCTCAAGCTCCGCGTACAGCACCGCATTGTAAAGGGTCGTGGATACTTGGCAGATCCCCCCGCCGTAAGTTTCCACTACCTTCCCGTTCTCATAAGAACCTGCGGCCACATAGCCGTGCTCCTTATCATAAGGCGCGGTCGCATCATGGACAGATATCTCCTCTCCCGGAGCCAGCACCGTGCCGTTAAGCTTCTCTACGCCCGTCTTTAAGTTCTGGAGGCGCTCGCCGCCCCCGGCATCGGTAGAATAAGAACCAAGCTTGTCCTTCACGGTCTTAAGATCTTCCGCCCTCACCGTCGGTTCGTCCTTTTTCTGTACCATTTTCAGGGAAAAATCCGTAAGATCCCAGCCGCTGTTCAAATGTTTCAATATCGCAGACGTAGATTTGTCTATGTCGACAGTTTTTCCCTGCTTTTCCTTGATGATCGTAAATTTCCTGCCTTTCCTCTCCATCGTCGCATTCTGCGCATGGTGAGCCAGCGGGACGATACGCTCGTCCATAAGCTTTTTCACCTGTTTTTTGCTTAAGACATAATTCTCCTTAAATACCTTCTTTTCTTTGGAAAGCTCCTTAAGCTGCCAGAATCTCTTCCACAAACTTCCCGCCTTGCCGTAATCAAACGCTGATCTCACCTGTTTTTTTATATCCCTGTACCCAAGCCCAAGCTCCTCTAAAGATGCCGTCTCCTCTTTCTTTCCCACCTGCATCGTGACCGTCGTCTGCCGTCCGTCATCCAAACGCTTCTCCATCGCTCCTTCCGCTTCCTCCGTCGTCATCCCCGAGAGATCCACGGAGCCGATAAAGACATTCTTATAAATCTCATCCGCCGGATACTTCGACACAAAGTGCTGGAGAAAAACGTAGAAAACGCTCAGGATCAAAATCGAGCAAAACAACAGGAGACCAAAAAGAACCTCCATTCTTTCCCGTCTCTTCGCCCGCCTTCTTCTGCTCCTTCTTTTTCTGGAACCGTGCCTGTACCTCTGCTGTTCCATACCCCTGCTCATTCCTTCTGCCTGTATTACACCGCCGTCTATCCTAAGATCGGCAGAATCGACGTTGCTACCATCGCAACAATAACTACCATAACAACAATCGCTATGATTCTTCTCGTCTTTTTATTATTAAAATTCATCTTCCTTACCTTCTTTATAAATACATATTAACTATTTTATACTCTTTGCCTGCCCATGACAAGGAAACATTTCTTAACATTATTTTACAGATGTTACAAATGTTACTGTCCATAGAACGCCTTTATAGCTTCTGCAATTCGCAGGTGCGCGCTTCATGGCTCAGCGGATCCCTGTGCAGATAATCAAAAAGGACCGTCTTTCCAAGAACCGGGAAATACTCCAGATGGGTCATCTTGCGCATCTGGTTCTTATCGTAGGTTTCGTATCCTGGAAGGTACATGTGGCTTTTTTCCTCTTCCTCATAAAACTGCCGCGCTTTTTCCTTTTCAAGAGGATTCTCCCCGGCAAAAGCCGGACGCGTCTTCGCGTTCTCCCTAAGATAATAATCGTAGATCAAAAGCTCCCTAAAGCCCTCCAAATTCCTGAACTGCCCAGCCTCCTCAAATTTCCCGGTATCCTTATGGGCGCCTGACCGGCCGCGGCCATCCTTTACATCTACGGTGTCTCTGATAAAGTCAAGCAACAGCTCATATCTTGCGCTTCTTTTCTGCTGTATACCGGCAAGCCCCTTCTCCCGGTAATATGCCCAAAGCTTCTCATACATCGAAAACGGCGAAGCAAATATCTGCCCTAACGCCGACAAGGTATGTGTAAACTGGAGACTGTTATAATATATTTCGACCATTTCCTCAATCCCCTTAAGCTTTAATATATCTTTGTAGGACAGCCACCGGGTAAACAGCACCTCATACGGCGGCGCGCTTTTGCAGGCCAGCCCGTAATCCTCCTTTTTCTCCTCCATATAAGATCCTTTTAATACTTTTAAGAATCCCAACTGGAGCTGGTGAGGCCTAAGGCGGCAGACAGCGTCGAAGGAACGTGAAAAGCTTGCCAGGTCCTCGTAGGGAAGGCCCGCGATAAGATCAAGGTGCTGATGGATATTCCCCGCATCCCTGAGCGCCCTGACCGCACAAAAAAGCTTCTCTGTATCCATCGTCCGCCGAACCTCTTTAATCGTCCTTTCGTTGGTGGTCTGCACGCCGATCTCAAGTTGTACCAGCCCCGGCCGCATGGCCGTTAAAAGCTCTATCTCCTCTTCATTCAAAAGATCCGCCGATATCTCAAAATGAAAATTCGTGACGCCGTTATCGTGGGCCGAAATATACTTCCAGATCTCCATCGCATGACTGTGGCTGCAGTTGAAGGTGCGGTCAACGAACTTCACCTGGGGCACCTCCTGCTTGAGGAAAAACGCAAGCTCTTTTCTCACCAGGGAAAGGCTCCGCAGCCGCAGTCTCTTATCTATAGAAGACAGACAGTAACTGCAGGAAAACGGGCAGCCCCGGCTTGTCTCATAATAAATGATCCTGTTTTTAAACTCCTCCATATCCTCGTAAATAAAAGGCACCTCGTCCAGTTCCATCGGCCCGCGCCATTCATTTTCAACAATTCTTCCATCCCCGTCCCGAAAAGTAATGCCCGCAATCCCGCAAAGAAGCCCGCCTTCGCACAGCTCGGCAAATGTCCGCTCCCCCTCGCCTTTCATCACGCCTTTTACCTCCGGAAGCTTTATGAGGACTTCCCTGGCATCGTAAGACACTTCCGGCCCTCCAAGCCAGAGTACAGCATCCGGACAGAGTTTTCCAAGCTCACGCACAAGTCCCTCCACGTAAACCATATTCCAGATATAGCAGGAAAAGCATATCATATCCGCTGCTCTCTCGTAGATGTTCCTCAGAATATCATCCTGCTGCTGGTTGATCGTATATTCCGCAACCTCAATCTCCATGTCCGCTCTGTGCACATGCCGCCTTGCATAGGCGTTTAACGTGTGCACGGCAAGGTTGGAGTGTATATATTTGGCATTGACAGCCACAAGTAAAATCTTCATTACACCAACTCCTCTCTGAAAAAGAATCTGCTCTAGGCGATTGCGAGCTTTCGCTCTGAATTTACCGCAACGGTACATAAGCCGGCAATAAGACAGCATGATACCAAGTGAAAAGGCCATGTATGACATGTCCGCATGTCAATGCATGACCTTCGCTGTCTTTTAGCTCTGCCCGTTGTTACTCTTCTTCATCTTCTTCAACCATTTCCAGCAGCTCCTCATCGGCCTTCCTCTGCTTGAGGATGATAACCACAGTCAGCACAAGGCAGAAGATGACCACAACAATCCCTGCCGCCAGCATGGTGAGGAAAAAGGACTCGACACTCTCTCCTTCCTCCTGGATGATCTCGGCCTTTACCGTAGCGATATCCGAGCCGCCGCCTTCGCCCGGATCCGCACTGATGTATATCCTGTCGCCTTTCCTCAGGGTAACCTCTCCCTTAAGGCTTCCTGACGGCATATCTTCGATAACCTTCCTCCCCGTCTTCGGCCCTTTGCCGCAATATGCCTGATCGACGGTTTTTTCCTCTGTGCAAAGACTTAAGGTCAGGCCGTCCCCATCCTCAAAATCCTTCCCGTACAAGTTAAACGGCATACTTCCGGCGGTATAGTCTACATTAATGCTATAGGTGCCATATTCCGGCGCCTCCCACGCAATAACACCTGACACAGCCCCTTCCGTCACATTCGGGTCCATGATCCCGTTGCCGTCCATCCGCCACCAGCAGCTTGACGCCAGGCAGTCATATCCTTCCGCCGCGTAAACCTCCGGTACCCACATAGCATCGTAATCATACCACATCCAGCAGGAGCCTGTATCCGTCCAGACGCATTCTTTTACCTTGGAAGTATCAAGCTTACCGCCCGTATTCACTTCTTCTGTATACATAAAATACCAGCCGTTGGCCCCCTGCTCTTTTTTCTTTGGCCCATTCTTATTCTCGTCATATCCGATGGTCCATTTTCTATGGCCGAACGCCTCCACCGGCATCACCAAAGACACACTGAGCAGTATGATCAGTGCCAGACCCGCTGTCCGTTTTATATTCGTCATCCAAAACCAGTCCTCTCGTCTTTATTTCTGTGTACTTTTCTTTCATCATACCACAAATCTGTACAAAAGGTTATTCTTTTTTCAGAAATAGGCTTGTTTTATCCCGCTGCGGTAATTGACATTTGTCCCAAGATACGGTAAAATATGAAAATGTGCAACCGGGGTGTTAGCGGTACCTTGTACCTGCAATCCGCTATAGCAGGGGTGATGTTGCGCAGAGGGCCTATATTTGCAGAGCTGCCCTTGGAAAGTGGCGTTGAGGCCCGGGTCTCACGCGACGGGAATCTGTGAACCGTGTCAGGTCGGGAACGAAGCAGCACTAAGCAGAACCTTCCGGGTGCCGTGAGGGTGCCTGAGCTGAGTTTACTGCCAAGGTAACGTCTGTGAATACGGGTTCGAAGCGCAGCGCACATCAAAGATCGGATGAGCACTGCTCTTCACATAGCGATAAGCCGGATTTTATGATCCGGCTTATTCTGTATCTTTCTTAATTTTCTTTCCTTTTCTTTTTCTGTTCTCGCAGCTCTTTAAAAAAAGATTTCATCAACTGGCTGCATTCTTCCTCAAGCACTCCTGTAGTAAGCTCTGCCTGGTGGTTAAATTCCGGCATCTGCAAAAGATTCAGCACTGAACCCGCGCAGCCCGCCTTTGGGTTCATACATCCTACCACAACCCGCATCATCCTGGACTGCACGATCGCCCCGGAGCACATCTGGCACGGTTCAAGGGTCACGTAAAGCGTGCACCCTTCAAGCCGCCAGTCACCCATCTTCCTGCTTGCCTTCCGGATAGCCGTAAGCTCTGCGTGGGCAAGCGTATTTTTATCGATCGTCCTTCGGTTGTACCCCCGCCCGATGATCTTATCTTCATACACGATCACGCAACCGATGGGTGTCTCGCCGAGGGCATACGCCTTTTTCGCCTGTCTGATCGCCTCTTTCATATATTTTTCATCTGTAGCCAACATCTCTTACTCCATTATCCTATTCCCATTTAAATGCCCGTTTTACCGGCCTGCACCAGTAACCGAAGGGATGGTCGTCATTGCATTCCTCCGGCTCAAGCTTAAGCTCAAGCCTGTCTTTTGCGATAAATTCCGGGAAGCCAAATGCTCCCGCCGCTGCCGCCTCTTTCTCGTGATAAATCCCCGGCACGCCGAGCATATCCTGTTCTCCTCTCTCCAGAAGGATAAGATGATGATAATTATAATATCCGTGCAGGAGAAAATTATTATTCGCCAGGCGCCATTCGCAGCGGGCGAGTTTGGCAAGCTCTGTCCGCTGGATCTTCCGTATCCGCCATTTCTGCTGCGGACGCGGTTTTTCAGCACTGTCCGTGAAAAATACGCCTTCGCTCCTGATCGCAGGTACTGCGCCCATGATATCCTCCGGCTCTGCTTCCTTTTCAGGCAGCTCCTCCTCGGCTGGCACCTCTTCCGAAAGCTGTCCCTTAAGTGGCTCTTTCCCGGCTGGCACCTCTTTCGAAAGCTGTCCCCTCGGCGGCGCTTCCTCAGCAGAAGTCTCCTCTAAAAATTGTCCCTTAAGCGGCTCTTCTCCCACAGACGGCTCTTCCCTTTCAGTCACCTCCTCCGAAAGCTGTCCTTTCGGGGACTCTTTCTCGACGGAAGCCTCCTTACGGGACTGTTCCCCTGGCAGCAGTTCTTCTGTCTCTGTTATTCCTGTCTCTTCACCTTTACCCCGCTTCCATATCCGCATACCGGATATATCCATCGGCGTCTCATTCCAGAGCGCCGCAAACCTTCGTCCGTCCCGGTCTTCCAATACTATACCGCCTATTTTTTCGTAATTTTCTAGTGTCCCGGTCTCCTCCGGCGTATAGCTGATGCATTCGTTCACCGCAGGATTGACGTTGTCTGCCTCACCCTGCCAGATTCCAAAGCAAGTTCCTCTATCCTCAAAAAGAAGATAGATCTGCAGGCTTTTATCGCTGCCCATGCGAAGCCCCTTTCCGTGTATGTGGACCATACACTCATCTTCTTCCTGCTCTACCTTCACGAAGCCCACATTGCGCATACGCTTTTCCTGCTCATACTCGTACAAATAGCGGATAAATCGTTTCAATACCCCACTCCCATTCTGGTTCTGTTCTTCACAATGTATTCACTCTCACCGCTATTCATTCCACAAATTCAATATTTATCTTTTATATCATCGCATTCAGCTCCTGATAGAGCCGCTTGGCATAGCTGTCCGTCATGCCGCAGATATAATCTGTCACCAGAAGAAGGCGCAGATACAGCTTCTCCGCCTCCGGCTTCCCTCTCGCCTGCCGGTGATAGGCATTTTTGTAATTGTCAGAGATAAACCAGATCATCCGTGACTCGATCGTCCCAAGCTTCTGGGTACTGTCGTCGTATTTGACCGCCGCAGACACGAACTTGTCCATCAGGTAGTCGATCATGGCTGATTCCGATACCTCCATACGATATATGGCATCGGAGGTAAACACCTCCCGGAACGCAAAATCCCCCAAAAGATCCATAAGCTTCTCCGCAAATGTATGATAAAACAGATCATGCTTATACGTCCCGCCCATGATTGCCCCGTAATTGGAGGTAAACCCATAGGTCGCGCAGTTAAGAAGGAACCCCTGCACCCGCACGATCCAGTTTTTGATGGCAAATTCCTCCGGATTATCCACATGTCTGTCCTTCCCCGTCAAGTAGATCTCTTCCAGCCTGTCCGCCGGATAAAATGCTCCCGCGCCGTCCTGCCGGTACAGCATCTGCAGCTCCTTAAGTTCCTCAAGGAGACGGTTGTAGCTGATGAACCCTTTCACAAAAGCATCCTCGATATCCGCCGTCTTATAGGCGATATCGTCCGCCGCCTCCAGGATGAAAGTCAACGGATGTCTTTTGCCATTCGTCCCTGTCTCCCGCTGGATATCCTCGAAGATTTCCCTGTCCGCATAATAATACCCCATCTTCTTGTCCTTGATATCCGGCGAACGCTTATTGGCCTCCAGGGAAGACACCGGATACTTGATCATCGTCCCAAGCAGCGCGTAAGTCAGGTTCATGCCGTTATCATCCACCAGAAAATGCAGCTTCGTCACCAGCCTCAATGCCTGCGCATTTCCCTCAAAATGATAGAGATCCTGCTTCATCTGCTCGGACAGAAGATCCGCGATAGGCTTTCCGCGGAATTTCCTCACCGAAAGCTCCCTCTCGAACCACTCCCTGATCTCCACCTCCCCAAAATGGCCAAAGGGCGGATTCCCGATGTCGTGAATCAGCCCCGCACACTGCAGGATATTGCAGATATCCTCCTTCATCCGCGGAGTAAACCCCGCATCTCTGTGAAAAGTAAGTATATTTTCCCCGATATTCTGCCCCAGGGATTTGGCAAAGGAGGACACCTCCAGGGAATGGGTGAGCCTGGTGCGGATAAAGTCACTTTTATCCAGCGGGAATACCTGGGTCTTGTCCTGAAGCCTGCGAAAGGAAGCGCTCCCGATGATCCGCTGATAATCCTTCTCGAACTCACTCCTTAAGTCGCTCCCCGCTCCCCGTTTAAGCGACGTCCCTCTGCTTCTCTTCGTCGATAATAACTGTCTCCACTCCATAACTCTCCTCAATCAAGATAGATCGGCGGCTCATAATCCTTCCCAAGCAGCATCTTTTTGCGCTCCTGGTATCCAAGGAATGCCCACTCTGTCATATCCGTCCATTTATGGTCTCTCCGGTTATATACCTGCACGTAACCGATACGCTTCGGATGCATCCGCACGCTGTTGGAGAAATACTCCCTTCCCGTGTAAGGATTCACATCTCCTGCCTCGAGATCCTCTTCCTCATCCTCGTACATCTCCTCGTCAAGCTCTTCATCCGTCGAAGTATACTCCTTTATCCGGTCTGAAAATGTCGCCGGCTCCGCGCCCTTTTCTTCCCGTTCTTCCTGTTCTTCCTCCTGCCTTCCGTCTTCTTCTGTATCGGCGCTCTCGCCCTCAATCTCTTCCGGCAGGACATCCGCCTCGTCAAAATACTCCTCCGGCTCCATTACTTCCTCGTGCTTCCTGAACCGGAAACGGGACATCCATCCACCCTTTTTCTCTACTTTCTTTTCTGCTTCCTGCTGCTCCTTTATCCGGCGGCGCTCCTCCCAGGCTATACTCCGCTCTCTGTCCTCCCGCTCGATGGAATCCATCTCCGCAAGAAGCTCCTGCATCAGCTGTTCCTGGGCTGACTCCCCCGAGCTTTTGCGGATCTCAAGAAACTCTCCCACAGTGATCTCTCTGCCAGGCTCCCCTTCCGCCGTTACTTGCGGCTCTTCGCCCCTCTCTTCTGCCTGCGAATATTCTGCTTTCTCTCCTGTATTGTCTATATGATCTGTTCGCTCCGAACCTTCCGCTGTCTGTATATCCTCTTCCTCAGATGCCGCACCCGATGTCTCACCTTTCCTCGCAGAGGATTCCTCCGGCGCATCTCCTTGCACATCTGTCTTTCCGCATGCATCCTCCCCCGGTATATCCCCCGATAAAGCCGCGCTCTCTTCCTCCCACGTGTCTAAGGCCGTCTCCTCCTTTACGGAACCAGCCTTCGCAGCTTCAATCTCTCGCTCATCCAAAGTATCTTCACCGAGAATGCTCAATCTGAACGGGCAATCCAAAATAGAGGCGATCATCCGCATATCCTGTTCCTGGAAATTATCCCTTCCCAGCCTCTGCGTGAGATTCTGCCTCGACATCTTTTTATCTGTACGCTGTTCAATCATTTCCGCAAGCTCTTTAATCGTCATCCCTTTTCTGCCGAGGACAATCTTCACCTGCTCCCCAAATGTTAAATCCGGCATACTTTACCTCCTTTTTTCCCTTTCCATACCTTGACGGACAAAGCCTGTCCGCCCTTAAGGGGTATGAATCGCGGGATGCCCTATGGGTCTATTTTAGCAAATCAGAAAATATGCGTCAACAGGGTCACAGAAAAAGTAACAGAGAACAGCCGGTGCAGTTGTCTGCCCCGGCTGTTCCCCATAGATATGCACTACAAAAATAGGTTATCGGCTAAGTCATCATAAAACGGAATTTTATCGGCTGATAATCTCCTACACCTACCGGAAGCGGTATCCCTGCCTTCATCAGTGCGGCACCGGTATAAACTTCTCCCGTAGCTGTGTCTTTGTAGTGTTCATGCGGCTTCAGCCCTTCCAGATAGATCAAATGAATATGCGGATTTGCTTCATTTCTTAATTGAACACCGTTGACAACAGCCTCTTTTTTATCTTTGGAGACAAACTGCCAGATAACATAATCATCATTCTTATAAGGATTGGATAAACGGTAATAATCACCTGTCTGAACCAGGTGCTCCATTTCTTTATACTCCAAAATCTGCTTTTTCGCAAGGTCTTTCTCTTCTTTCGAAAGATGTTCAAGATCAAGCTCATAGCCAAACGTTCCTGCGCTTGCAACTACCGCCCTGGTCTCAAACGGTGTCGTGCGCCCGGTCTGGTGGTTCGGACATACACTGACATGCGCGCCCATAGTGCTTATTGGATAACCAAAGGATGTCCCGTACTGGATCTTTAAGCGGTCAATGGCATCCGTATTATCACTGCACCAGATCTGCGGTGAATAATATAACATTCCCGCATCAAATCTTCCGCCTCCTCCACAGCAGTTCTCAAACAGAAGATCCGGATATCTGGTCACAAGCTGCTCCATCATCTCATACACGCCAAGCACATAGCGGTGGAACACTTCGCCCTGCCTTTCCGGCGGAAGCGCTGAGGAATATACATTTGCCACACTTCGGTTCATATCCCACTTCACATAATCGGCGCCGCAGCTATCCAGTACGGCAAAGATCTGTTTCATCACATAATCCCGGACTTCTTTCCTCGTAATATCCAGGTTAAGCTGATGGCGACTTCTCGTCATGTTACGCTCCGGAATCCGCAGCACCCAGTCGGGATGCTCCCGGTAAAGGTTACTGTCTTCTGACACCATCTCCGGCTCGATCCAGATACCGAACTTCATACCAAGGGATTTGATACGCTTCACCAGCTTCGGCAATCCTCCCTTGATCTTGTGCTCATTCACGATCCAGTCGCCAAGCCCCGAGTAATCCGTATCCCGCTTTCCAAACCATCCGTCGTCGAGAACAAACATATCAAGCCCGATATCCTTCGCCTCTTTCGCAATCTTATAAAGCTTTTCTTCATCAAAATCAAAATAGGTCGCCTCCCAGTTATTGACCAGAATCGGCCTGGGAGCCTTAACATATTTGCTCCGGATCAGGTTGGAACGGTACGCATCATGATAGATGCGAGACAGTCTTCCCAGCCCTTCATCGGAATATGCCATAATCACTTCCGGGGTCTCAAATTCATCCCCTCTATTCAAACGGAAAGAAAAATGATACGGATGTATGCCCATTACAAGCCTTGTCTGCTCCATCTGGTCCACCTCGATCTCACAGCGGTAATTGCCGCTGTAGGCGAGAGCGAACCCATAGCAGTCGCCGTGTTTTTCCGATGTCATCTTGTCACATAAGATCACAAATGGATTATGTTGATGACTGGACATTCCACGCTTGCTCTCCACGGATTGAACCCCGTGGTGCAGAGGCAGCCGCTCCGTCATACGCTCCATCGTATGCCTTCCATAAAAATGGATAAGATCCATATGTTTATTGGTATAATCCATCTCCATGGACATGGCACGCTGTATCGTAACTGTCTTCTCTCCCTTATTTTCCATTCTGACTGCCCTGGTGATCACATCAAGATCATAGAACACTCCATACAACAGATGTACTTTAAGATCCGTAATCCTGTCGTACAATGTAATCTCCAGAGTCTCTGCTTCATTTTCATCACCGAACATACACGGAAGACCCTTAAGTGAGTACTTTCCCTCCATCATGCGGTAACTCTCATAACGCAGATGAACTGCGTCACTTCCATCCTCATGGGTCATCTCCATGGCATTGATCCGGTAATCCCCATTTCCGTATCCGGAATACTCCTGCGGCAGCACATCCAGGGAGAATGTCCGATCCTCCCCCGCTTCATAGGGATTTCCTGAAAAACCGCGGTCCAGACAGATAATACGATGCGCGGCTTCTGTATCCCCGATGTCAGCACCATAGTATAGATGTGTCAATGTATCATATGCTCTCACCTGCATCTGATACATACTGTTCTTTGTGCGCAGAGTAAAAACTTTAGTCTGTTCATTATAAGTAATATATTTCATAATCTGCCCTCTCACAATTTTATTTATTAAAATACATATTGATCTGTCTCTAAATCTTCATAACCCTTCGCTCCTTCTGCTTCCGGAAAATATGGCTTAAAAAGCTTCCACAAAAACCAGGAATCTGCCAGCGCTGTCATGGAAAATCCACACAGCATCCAGATCATCAGATACACCGGAAACAGTTTCGCGTCAACCAACGTAAAAAACATAGGTGCGATCGTAATCGCTGCAACTGCCAAAGTATATATTATATTCTTAATTGAAAAATATAACGCGTTCATGATAAGTTTACGTATTTTATTATCAAACGCCGCAACTGTCGGAAATATATACAATGCGATCATGATCAGCGGAATACACACCGCAATCAGCAAATAGGAGAACACAGCCGTCATGATCCCCGGCATAGTGGGAATCGTCTTCCGCTCAAAATAGATGACCGCCGCCACAATGATCATCAGCAGCCATACCAATGTAGACTGTTTGAAATTCTCCTTAAAGCTTTTAAAAAAATCTTTAAACGTCCTGCAGTCGCCGTCCTTATGGACTTTTAATGTACAATAGAATAATGCTGTCGTCGAAGCCCCGGCTGTGATCACAGGAATGGAACATACAATCCACAACAAATTCAACGCGATCATCTGACCTAAAAATCCAAAAATCCTTGAAAATAAGCCACCTTCATTAAACATATCTTTCGCACATCTCCTTTTCTTTTTTGCCCAAAAGAGGCACTGCTTCCGTCCGCTAAAGCAATCACGGCAGAAAACACCCGGTCCGCGAACAGACCAGGTGCCCTCTATCCTAAAGACTTCGTTCGCCTTACAGTATCATATATTACAATTTTCCGCCAGATGTTGCAATACCTTCGATGAACTGTTTCTGGAAGATCAGATACAGTACGATCATCGGGATACATGCCAGCAGTGAAGCTGCCATAAGCTGCGGATAGTTACTTGCATACTGTCCCTGCATCTTTGCAAGTGCTGCAGACAGCGGCATTACGTCTTTGTTACAAATCAATGGCCACATCAGGTCCTTATATGCGAATACTGCGGTAAAGATTCCAAGGGCTACCATGGATGACCGGGTAAGCGGTGCCATGATATACAGGAATGTCTGCGGAATGTTGCATCCGTCAAGTCTCGCTGCTTCCTCCAAGTCTTTCGGAAGTCCCATGTACGCCTGTCTTAGAAGGAACGTACCAAACGCTGTTACAAGTCCCGGGAATACCAGCGCAAAGATGGTATTCAACATTCCCATATTACTTACCATTAAGTACTGCGGGATGATGAAGATCTGCCCAGGCACCATCATCTGGAACAGTACCAGTGAAAACATGAAGTTCTTACCCCTGAAATTCAGGCGGGCAAATGCATATCCTGCAAGTGTTGCTGTAAGTACTGCTGCTACTACACGCCCTACGATCAAAAGAATCGTATTTAAGTACAGCATCGGGAAGTCCATATTCTTAATTACTTTTGAAAAGTTATCTGTTATCCACTCAGACGGGAAGATAACAAACGGGTTTACCGACGTTGACTCTGATAATGTCTTGAATGCTGTCAAGATCATCCATAAAAACGGAACTAACATCGTAATCGATATCAGGATCAGGATGACATGAATCAGCACGGTCGTTGCTTTCTGTTTTGCTTCCATATCAATCCCTCCTTAACTATAGTGAACCCATTTCTTCTGGCCCCACATCTGGAATACGGTGATCACCATGATGATAGCCAAAAGAAGAACTACGATTGTTGAACCATAACCCTTGTTATTCTCTACGAATGAGTTCTGGTAGAACAGGTAAACAAGTGACTGTGTCTTTTTCAGTGCAGGGTTGTTTCTGTCGATTACCATGTAGATAAGGTCAAATACCTGCAGTCCGCCGATCACTCTCGTAATCATTACGAAGAAGATCGTTGGTGACAGAAGCGGACATGTAATGTGCCAGAACTGCTTGATCCCGGTCGCACCGTCAATGCTTGCCGCTTCATAGTAATCTCCCGGGATCTCCTGGAGACCGGAGATAAAAAGTACCATATTGTAACCGATGATAGACCAGATACCGATAACTGCAATCGCGAAGATCGCAATCTTCGGGTTGGATACCCAGTTTGTCTTTGTCCCCAGAATGTGGTTCAAAAGACCGAACTCTGCGTTAAACAGCCATCTCCATACCATAGCGATAGCCGCCGGAGCTGCTACCATAGGCAGGAAGAAGATGGTACGGTACACTGCACGTCCCTTCATCTTGCGGTTCAGAAGCACCGCCAGCACAAGCGAGATGATGATAGAGAAGGGAACCTCTACGATCGCGTACTTGAAAGTATTGATCAGTGCCTGCCAAACCTCTCCGTCACCGAACATCTTTGTGTAGTTTTCAGCACCGATAAAGATGTTGCCTTTGCCGAAGTCGCCGGTTTTAAAGAAACTCTCATAAATAGTTTTAAATATCGGATAAATATTCAGGACGATCAAGCCGATCATCGTCGGGAGGATAAAGATCCATCCCCACACAAACTCGTTGCGTTCCTGGCTTGTACCTTTCTTTGGATTAGCCAAGTCTCTCACCCCTTTTCTTTAAACAGGTCATTTTAATAGCTCTCTTCTGAAATCTTTTCATTCATCATACTTGTGATGTTCTTACATGCATCTGCCATCTTCTCTTCATTGTTCCAAACCTTTACAAGCTCTTCACACATCGGATTCCACCATGCTAATGTAGAATTTGTATGCGGTCTGAATACAGTATCATCCATAGCATCAAGATATGGCTGAAGATGGAATACATCCGTGTTGTTTACCCATGCGTCAGATACTCCGTCGTATGCTGCCATCGTTACACCAAGTTCTGCCTGCTTAAGCTGCATATCCTTGCTGCCGAACCACTCGATCAGCTGGAACGCCTCATCCGGCATACCTGTTCCTGCGGAAGCTGCCCATCCAAGACCATTGTAAAGAGATACGCTCCTGCCTGTTGTTGCATCCTTAGGAAGTCTTGCAACATCGGCATTCTCTACCAGATAATCATTATCCTTGAAACCTGCTACCATCCAGGAACCCTGGGAGATCATAGCAACTTTACCGGACTGGAATAATACGTCTGTACCTGTCTCAGACATTGTATTGGAGTCTGGCATTACATTCTTTACACATTTGTCAAGGAACTCCATAGCTTTGATCGTGTTCGGGTCGTCAAATCCTGACTTGTTGTCGTCTGTTACAATGGTTCCGCCCATGGAATATACCATATTCATCCATGTGTCCTGCTCGTTAGACGGCTGTGCTGCAAATCCGAACTGGCTTCCGTCATCTTTTGTAAGCTTTTCAGCAATCTCGTAGAACTCGTCCCATGTCCAGCTTCCATCCGGATAATCGATCTTTGCTTCGTCGAACATCTTCTTGTTGTACCACATAGCGATCGTATCTCTGTCCTTCGGAACTGCATACACTTTGTCTTTCCATGTGTACATGTCTTTAAGATCCTGCGGGAACTTATCCATCTCAAGCTTCTCGCTCTTTGAAACATAATCTGTCAGATCCAACAGAATATCATTGGACATGTACTTAACCGCTTCGTTGGAATGCATCCAGAATACATCCGGCATATCTCCGCCTGTTGCACCGGCTTCGAGAAGTGTCCAGTATGCACTCCAGTCCAGAACCTGCAGCTCCGCCTTAACACCTGTCTCTGCGGTGAACTCATCGATGATTTCCTGAAGTCCTGCCTGCTGGTTGGTATCCCAGATTGCTACCGTCAATGCATCACCTTTTTTCTTGCTTCCGCCGTCGTCGCTGCTTCCGCCGCCGCATGCTGTGAGCATTCCGACTACCATCGTAGCTGTAAGTCCAGCCGCAATAAGTCTTTTGATTTTCATAAACCTACTTCCTCCTTCTTCGTCGTATTGACGTTTTTTCTGTTAAACATTATACAGTTTCATACAATTTGCATAAATGGAATAATTAAATGTATTTATGTTATTTTCGATATAGAAAAATCGAACAATATATGTTACAATAGAAACAGACATCAGCAAGATCATCGTTTTGCATTATATAGAAATTCTGGTAGGAATATAGCGGGATTGCCTTACATCGCCTTGTTTATATTCCTATGTCATTTTCACCGTTTAGAACTAAAACAATAAGAAAAAGGAGAAATCGACTATGCGCAATGTGAAATATACCGATAGTGTTACTTTCCGTTGTCTGGAGCATTTAAGAGAGACATCCTTAGACATCAGCCTGATCCACGCCGGCAGGGAGCATTGCAAACCTCTGCATATCTGTCCGGGCGAACGGGAAGAATACATCATTCATTTTGTTTTTTCAGGAAAAGGCTTTTACTCAATAAACGGTAACACCTATCCATTATCCGCAGGGCAGATGTTCGTCATCTATCCGGGTGTCTCAGTTACATACGGCTCCGACGCCGTGGACCCGTGGCATTATGCATGGATTGGATTTAATGGAATCAGAGCTGACTCAATCTTAAGTCAATGCGGCTTTTCACCCAAAAAATTAGTTCTTCCGTCGCCGCTTCAACCGGAAGTCATCATGGACTGTATCGACAATATTCTGGATTGCAAAGCTCTCACTTTTGCTGATGATCTGCGCAGGGAGGCATGGATGCTCATGCTTTTTTCCAGACTGATTGATAACCGCACCATGCTGCGCCACAAACATTCACCGGAAAGTCATAATTACGGCTCTAACGTCTACATGGAACTGGCGGTCGAACACATTAAAATTTACTACAAGGACGGAATCAATGTATCAGATATTGCCGGGCATATCGGCATCAGCCGGGCATACTTGAATCACGTATTTCAAAAAGAACTAGGCATATCCATACAGAAGTTTCTCATCGACTACCGGATGCACAAGGCTGCTAACCTTCTCGTCAGCACAAATGACACCATCAAAGAGATTTCCCGTGCTGTCGGCTATGAAGACCAGCTTGCTTTCTCGAAAGCTTTCAAGAAAAAGTTCGAGATGAGCCCGAAAAACTACCGTACTTTCCGGGCAACTACTGTACTATATAATGAAAAACAATTGATCGACCACAAAGAAGACTTTTCCGATTAGGAAAAGTCTTCTTAAACTGTGGGCAAAGCCCTGGCAAAATGTCCGCTATTCCAGTTCTAGCTTTACGGTAAGCTATTTGAAAAAGAAATAGCGAATTTAAGGCATTTTCAAGCAATATGACACGTTATAAAAAGATATTTTAAAATAAAAAAATGCAATAATAATGCAATGAGGTACTCTCAAATTTGCTCAATAGCAAAGGCGATGGAACACCTCAATACCTACTTTAAGACTTAATCATTTTATTAATGAGGCAGATGTACTGATAGTCATCTGCCTTATAATTATGGAAAAGGAGACATTTATGGATAATCAAACTTATCAATTAGAACTGAAACAAATCGTAGAATTTCCACGTTGCAGAATTTACAGAGATTTCATACGGTCACTTATTACTAACAAGGGCATCCGGACAAACGGAGGCTCTTTTCTTTTTTATTACATAGTCCTGTGCTCTTACGCAAATTACAGGTCATCCTACCGCCGCACAGAAACTATGACTTACCTTGTTGGGCCTGGGGAATGGATTTGTACCTTGGCTGATCTGCACACATGGTTCAGGTGTCGGTTCCAGCATCAGGCAGTTTCAATCTTGGAGTACCTGCAGAAACAGAACTATATCACATACTCCCTTCTGGAGAATAAGAAGGTCGTGAAGTTTAAGATTACTGACTGGCCAAAAGACAATACCGTACTGGAATACAACTTCCCCTGCAAGAAGGATGACGGATTTTTCTTTTTTCCGATTGCTAAAGTTCATGAACTCATCAGCATGGGCAAGTGCTCGGAGATGGACATGCTTCTGGATATGTGGATTCACGCCATCTATAACGATCCGTCTGTGCAAGGCTCTTATTCTGGTCCGGTTGTGTATTACCGCAACAGCACCGGCAATCCGGTAACCAGCTTCCAGACATTGGGTGACCGATGGAGTCATTCCAAGACAACCATATCACGTACCTTAAAGAAATTTGAAGAAATGAATCTCATCACATTAGTTTCGTTTACCGGGAAGCATGGCAGCATGATCTATCTGAATGATTATCTATCTGTCATGTTTGATATCAGCGATGTGATGATCGACAAGGAGGAGATCGCTATGACTATGCAATTACCAATCCATGTACCAGAAAACAAGGGAGAACTCTGCGTTTCAGAAGTCGTGAAAGAAGAACAGGTCAGCGTTCCAGAAAATGATCCGTGCGTTCCGAAATCGCACATGCAGTTTATCATCCAAAAAGTGGCGGAAATGCTGAAATCACTTCGGTACTGAAAAAGGAAGAAATCTATCTTCATACTTATCAGGATTCAAAGGAAGCTCGCAGAGCGATCTTTGAATACATAGAAGGCTGGTATAACCGTAAGCGAATCCATAGCTCTATTGGCTATCTGACACCCCAGAAAAAGGAGGATGAGGAACTAGGGAAAACAGCATAATCTTTCAACTTTTTTTGTCCAAAGTATTGACATAGGTCCACTCCTTTCCTAGACCAGATAATGAAACCTCAATATCTTGTCTACGATCATAACAGATTTTCAGCAAAAATGCTCGTTAAATTTCATTATTTTTCAAAAAAGTTGAGTAAAACGGGAAAACGGACGGCTTGGCAGCTCCACGGGACTTGCACCCCTCTCATTCTTATGAGTAGCCGTGTCATACGGGTGTATCATTATACCAATGTGCGGGTCATGGCGGCGGCAGTTTCCACTTTGCCGCCTGCGGTTCACTGATAATAAATCGCTCGCCCCTTGCCGGGGGTCTTGGCGTATCAGCCCGCAGGCTCGCCACACATTGAACGTGTCCGTTTGCCCTATGCTGCGCCGTGCGCTTTCTTTGTCAAAGTTCCGGGGCTTGTCAGCCCGCAAAGGCATACCATGTAGATATGCTTTTGCGGAATGGCAGCAAACAGCGGGCGGTCAGCCCGCCCGTGCTTTTGGCTCTCCTTTGTCTTTTCCTTTAAGCAACCTTAAAGGTCATTACCGTAATAATCAGCTTGGTTTCCAGTCTGCGCCGCAGTTCCATATCAAGCCACGGGTGGGGGCAGCCCGTTTCGTCATACATGGTTCGTGTTGACAGTGTGTTGATGTAGCCCTCGTAATATTTCAACACGGTATTCATTGCGTCCACGTCCCCGGAAACAGCCGACACAATCACGGGGTAAGGGAGTAAACCTTTGCCGCCCTGCAAGTGCGGCGTGTTGGCAGTCGTTTCATTCATCAGCATTTCCCTCCATGAATTTTTTAGTTCCTGCAAAGAGCTTGTACGGCGGTAGGCTACCGTTCGGCGCAAGAGGTTCAAGTGCGCTGCGATCTCCGGGTCGTTCATTCCCAAAAAGTAATACAGCAGAATGATTTCAAGCCTGTCCTTTGGCAAGGTCTTTAGTGCTTCGGCTAAAAGCCCGTCCGCAATGAAAATCTCAAATCCCCTCGCTTCAAAGCGGTATGTATCTTTGAAATACTCGTCCCATACGGCTAACTGTGCAAGCGTCCCCGGCGGGAGCATGGAAAAAGGTATCTCATACTGCCTAAGTACATTCATGCGCCTGTGGTAGTCGCTGCTTTCGTTCTTCAAAATGCGTTTGCAGTATGCGTCAAAGCTGTGCTGCTTGTGTTTTTCTTTCGGGTCTGGCTTCATGCTGCCACCTCCCCACGCCTGCGGAAAAAGTCTGTGCTTTTTTCCCGTGCTGTTATTACTACGCACTGGAAGCCAAAAATGGCAAACTTTTTCAAAAAAAATTTCAAAAAGTTTTCGACAAAGCATAAAAAAGCCCGGCTGCAAGTGGTTATCAGTCGGGTGTGTTGAGAGGGGTGTTGTCGTTGGTAAATCGGCGTTTCCCGTGCAAAATGCAGGGTGTTTTTTCGGGTGTACCTGCCACTGAAAAATTTTTTATGGATAGGCTGCACCTCCTTGATTTTTTGGAAAGTGGCTTGCGCCGCTTCCAGTAAAAAATGTTAAATACCCGGCGTTGGTTTTTTGTCTGTTTTCTATTGGGATAATGTCAAAACTTTTTGCAAAGAACGACATTTTTACTCATTTATCGGAAACGACGGATAACAGATTTTGATTGTTTTTCAAAAACTTTTCTCATAGTTTGCCATTTTGAGCGTCCAGTGCGTAGTAATTACAGGGGGGAAGAATAGCAAGCATAGGAATTGAGTACCCAATCCCGTATTTTTCCCGCTTCCGGCGTACTGTCCGGGCGTGAA
>CANAPP010000043.1 GCA_947363565.1 uncultured Lachnospiraceae bacterium
GCAAAAGCGGTGCCGGAGATTCACTCCGGCACCAGCTTTGTCTACAGTCTGAGAAAAAGAACCTTACGGTTCCTTTTCTGCATACATCTTATGTACGTGCCTCTATTCACTTTTCAAATAACCGTGCCTACTCTTTGATCACCGGCACCGGAGTGTCATCCTTCGCATCAAGGTTGTTGATATATTTCTTCGTATCCGCAACCATGACATTGGACAACAACAGCACCGCGATCAGGTTCGGTATGGCCATCAGGGCATTCAACGTATCCGCGATAAGCCATACAAGGTCAAGCGCTACTACCGGCGCGATCGCCGCTACTGCGATATAAAGAATACGGTAAGGGATAAGTCCCATCTTTCCTGCAAAGTACTCTACGCACCGCTCGCCGTAATATGCCCAGCCGAGGATTGTTGAGTATGCAAAGGAAATGATACCTAACGTAAGGATAACCGGCCCGATTACCGGAATCTGACCAAATGCAAGGGAGGTAAGCACACCGCCGTTGTCAATCTGATCCGCGTTGATATTCGGATTCTTCATGATCGTGGATACAAGTACAAGACCTGTCATCGCACATACAACTACGGTATCCCAGAAGGTTCCTGTAGAAGAAACAAGTGCCTGACGAACCGGATTCCTTGTCTGAGCTGCCGCTGCCGCAATCGGAGCAGAACCAAGTCCGGACTCATTGGAGAACAGACCTCTTGCTACTCCGTAACGGATTGCCATCATGATACCTGTACCTACAAGACCGCCTGCCGCTGCTCCCGGAGCGAACGCCAGCTTGCAGATCGTTACGATCGCTGGGATGATAAAATCATGGTTCATGCCAAGGATAATGATACATCCAAGTACATAGAACACTGCCATGAACGGAACAAGCTTCTCACATACACTTGCGATAGACTTGATTCCACCGAAAATAACGATTGCCGTAAGTACTGCAACAATAACGCCTACACTCCAAAGCGGAATGCCGAAGTTCTCATTACATACTGTAGCGATCGCATTTACCTGCGTCGCACATCCGATTCCGAAAGATGCAAAACCTGCCAGTACCGCAAACGCCATGCCCAGCCACTTCATATTAAGGCCGCGGTCCAGCGCGTACATGGCACCGCCCTGCATACGCCCGTCTTCCGTCTTAACCCTGTACTTTACGGCGATGTAAGACTCTGCGTACTTCGTCGCGATTCCGAATACACCGGTAAGCCAGCACCAAAGGACCGCTCCCGGTCCGCCGATGGCGATCGCCGTTCCTACGCCAATGATGTTACCTGTACCGATCGTAGCCGCCAAAGCTGTCGTCAGCGCTCCGAAGTTTGATACCTCGCCCTCTGCATCCGGATCTTTCGTAACAGAAAGCTTAATACCTCTTGCAATCGTATGTCTCTGGATAAATCCTGTTCTGATCGTCAGAAATATGTGTGTTCCTAATAACAGTATGATCATGGGCCAGCCCCATACAACATTATTAATCGCACCGACGATATTGTTAATAGTATCTAACATAATGTTCCCCTTTCTCTCATTGCTGAATTGTTGTGTACGTGCACTGTCTATTCTTTTCCTTTACATTGTATCGCAATTTTTTCTATATATCAATCATTGTTATTAAATTGGCACACTATTCGTCATTTTTACCATAGAGTAAAGATTTTTCTTTCATTTGCATATTGTTAATACTATAACTATCTCGGTTTTTCAAGCAACATTTCCAGCATAATTATGTTTTACTTATTTTCTCTTATTTGGACATTTAGTATAAATATACAATTTGCATAAATTCAAAAGTCATTTTTTTGCCAAAGTGTCGAAAAATATTTCGTCTTATATGACTGAATTTTCTGAAAATTGAATATAATATACTGTTATATTTTGTCCAAAATTATTCAATTACATCATCCGGTTGATGATCAGAAACGGGTGATAGAGGAAAAACACCCCTGTCACAGCCAGCAGGATATACCGCAGCGCTTCTCCTCTGCGCTCCTGAGCCGCGAAGATTCGTTCCCCGCATATTTTTGTAAAACTGCGCCAGACAAGATATCCGGCACATGCTCCGCATATATTGGTCATCAAATCGTCCACGTCCGTCGCCCGGAAGTTAAGAAGCTGGCTTAACTCGATCATCAGGGAGAATACCGCGGCCAGGCCCGCCGTCTTTTTCAGCCTTCTGCAGTCCTTAAAAATCAGCGGCAAAAGGAATCCGAAGGGCATGAACATCACAATATTCAGCACAAATCCGACACCGAAAGAATCAAAAGGCACAACATTCACCCCGCCGACGATGACATCCGGCATATTCCGTATGATATCCCCCACTGTCCCCACACCTGTCACATCAAGCACCATCCACAGATAGACCAGGAAGATAAGACACCATGCGAGATAAACGCCCGAAGTCTCCTTTCTCGCCCGTTTATCCCTCACTGCCCGGATCTCCCCGTAAACAAGACAAGGAAGCAGAACACAGGCCAGCTCGTACAATGAAAAAATCTCCATAAACCTTCCCACTTTACCTTCCTCCTTCCAGAACCTTTCCTCTATCATACGCTGTATTTCTTAATAAACTGACCGGAAAAATATTAATAATCTTTGATTTTTTTCAATAAAAAACATCCATTTGGAAATTATTATGATATAATGCTCAATAGAAAAATTATAAGCTAAAGGAGCGAATGTGATGATTATTACGAATGACATTAAATATGTAGGCGTTAATGACCACGACATTGATTTATTTGAAGGACAGTATGTTGTTGAAAACGGCATGGCCTATAATTCCTATGTGATCATGGACGACAAGATTGCCGTTATGGATACGGTGGACGCCCGTTTCACCCACGAGTGGCTGGATAATATCCAAAGCGTTACCGGCGGCAAGGCCCCGGATTATCTCATCGTGCAGCATATGGAACCTGACCACTCCGCCAATATTGCCAATTTCATGAACGTCTATCCCAATGCAGAGATTGTCTCAAGCACGAAAGCATTTGTCATGATGGGACAGTTCTTCGGCACAGATTTCGAAGACCGGCAGGTAGTCGTAAAGGAAGGCGATACCCTCTCCCTCGGTAAGCATGAGCTTGCCTTCGTGGGCGCGCCTATGGTACACTGGCCGGAAGTCCTCGTTACTTACGACGCATACGACAAAGTTCTGTTCTCCGCTGACGGTTTCGGCAAGTTCGGCGCACTGGACGTAGAGGAAGACTGGGCATGCGAAGCACGCCGCTACTATATCGGTATCGTGGGCAAATACGGCGCACAAGTGCAGAACCTGTTAAAGAAAGCTTCCGGACTGGATATCCAGATCATCTGCCCGCTGCACGGGCCTGTCCTTACCGAAAACCTGGGCTACTATCTCAACCTGTACAACACCTGGTCCTCCTACGGCGTAGAATCCGGCGGCATCGTGATCGCCTACACTTCCGTCTATGGAAATACAAAGAAAGCGGTAGAACTCCTTGCGGACAAGCTGCGCAAAAAGGGCTGCCCGAAGGTTGTTGTCAATGACCTTGCACGCTGTGATATGGCCGAGGCTGTTGAGGATGCCTTCCGCTACGGCAAGCTGATCCTTGCCACCACCACTTATAACGCCGATATCTTCCCGTTCATGCGCGAGTTCATCAACCACCTGACCGAACGCAATTTCCAGAACCGCAAGATCGGCCTTATTGAAAACGGCTCCTGGGCGCCTCTTGCCGCAAAGACCATGAAAAAGATGCTGGAGGGCTGCAAGAACCTTACCTTTGCAAAAACTACCGTATCGATCAAATCCGCGCTTAATGAAGAGAGCAGCGCGCAGATTGAAGCGTTGGCAGAAGAATTCTGCAAGAATTACCTTGCGCAGCACGATGAGACTGCCAACAAGCACGATTATACCGCACTCTTTAAGATTGGCTACGGCCTGTATGTGGTAACCTCCAACGACGGCACAAAAGATAATGGCCTGATCGTCAATACCGTATCCCAGGTTACCGACAGCCCGAATCGTGTAGCCGTCTGTATCAATAAGGCAAATTATTCGCACCATGTCATCAAACAGACAGGTATAATGAACGTAAACTGTCTGTCTACGGAAGCGCCATTCAAGGTATTCCAAAACTTTGGGTTCCAGAGCGGACGGACGGTTGACAAATTCGCGGATTGGGAGCCTTTGCGCTCAGACAACGGCCTTGTGTTCCTGCCAAGATACATCAATGCATTCATGTCTCTTAAAGTTGAGCAGTATGTGGATCTTGACACCCACGGCATGTTCATCTGTACTGTTACAGAGGCCCGCGTGCTCTCCAACGTGGAGACCATGACCTATAACTACTACCAGAGCAACGTAAAGCCAAAGCCGGAGACCGAAGGCAAGAAAGGCTTCGTCTGCGAGGTATGCGGTTATATCTACGAGGGCGACGAGCTGCCAGACGACTTTATCTGTCCGCTGTGCAAGCACGGGGCTGCCGACTTTGTGCCGATCGAATAACCTTTAACTCTAATCTCAGCGGCCAAGCGCCGCCGGATACCTTTTTACTCCGGCCAGAGCTGTATTTCTCGGAAATATGGCCCTGGCCGGAGTTTTTGTCTCCTGATATACCGTCAATTTCCCAATTTGATATTGACATCACGCCTCTCATGTGCCATAATACTATTGTACTAGTCAACTAATACAATAGTATCGGATATTATATGCATTCGGAGGTGTTCATATGTTAGGCAAACTGATCAAATACGACATCAAGGCATTAAGCCGCTTCCTGCCCGTCCTGTACGGCACGCTGACGGTCATTACTCTGCTGATACGGTTTAATATGGTAAAGCTCATCATGTTTGATGCTCTGGGCATGGCCGTTCTTTTTGCTTTCATCCTGCTCCTTATCCTCATGGTAGGTGCAACTGAGCTGTTCATTGGCATCCATTTTTACCGGAGCCTGTTTTCTGACGAAGGATACCTCACCCACACTCTGCCTGTCTCCAGCAGCGGGCTTTTGCTGTCAAAGACCGTTGCCGGAAGCATCTGGCTGATCATCAGTGTCGCGCTTTCGCTGATTCTTGCCTGTATCGTGATGTCGGCACCGTTCCTCGACGAGCTTTTCCATATCGATACCTCTGATTTTGCCATCTTATTCCTCCTCTGCATCCTGCAGGGCATCACTGATGTGATCATCGTCAACGGAGCCGTTGCCATCGGGCAGCTCTTTCTGAAAGGCCCCATCCTCGGCGCGGTGGCCATCTACTTTATTATCTCAACCGCTGCCTCACTCCTCGAGTCCGTCTGCAACAGGCTCCTCGGCTCCAATCCGCTTAAGAGAGCCTTCTCCTTTACTGTCGGAGCCGGCAGTGATGCGGGATGCTTTGTCTACTCCGCAAGAGAGCTTACTGTCAGCGTCGTTCTTTCGCTGGCCACAGCCGCTGCCCTTTATCTTGCCACTGATTATATATTGAAAAAGAAGATCAATCTTACCTGATACCGCAGATCTTGATGATTGGTTATGCCGAAAGCAATCTCAGCGCTGCAATCCAGGTTGATTTTTCCAGCTATCTGTGCCATGATGATATTGTTATACGGTCAAATTAAGATTAAATCTTTTATACACAGTTAAGCTGTACGATTAAGAGAGGTGAACTATATGCCATGGGATCTGGATAACAACAGACCAATCTACCTCCAGTTAATGGAGCGGATACAACTAGACATCGTCTCCGGCGTTTACCGGCCAGGAGACAGACTGCCCTCTGTAAGGGAACTCGCCCTGGAGGCTGCGGTCAACCCCAACACTATGCAGAAAGCCCTGTCCGAGCTGGAAAGAAGCGGCATCGTCTATGCGAAGCGCACCAGCGGGCGGCTGATCACGGAGGACGAAGCGATGTTAAAGCAACTGAAAAATGAACTCGCACAGGAACATATCCATGTATTTTTAGAAAAGATGGATAAACTCGGCTTTTCAAGAGAGGAGATACTCGCTCTCACTCAGGAACAGCTCAAGGAGGTGGAATAATATGAATCCAATCTTAGAATGCTACGGTCTTACCAAAAGCTATAACAAGATGTACAATGCGCTGAACAATTTAAACCTCACCCTGAAACGCGGACAGATCATCGGCCTTCTGGGGCCTAACGGAAGCGGAAAGACTACGTTTATCAAGCTGATCAATGATGTACTCGTCCCAACAAAAGGGGAAGTGCGAATCAACGGCATGACGCCGGGAGTCGAAACGAAAAAGATCATCTCTTATCTGCCGGAGCGGACATATCTTGACGAAACGATGAAGGTGAAAGAGATCATCACTTATTTTTCTGATTTTTATGATAATTTTTCCGCTGATCGTGCATACCAGATGTTAGAGGACTTGCAGATCGACACGAACGCACGCCTGAAGACACTTTCCAAAGGGACGAAGGAAAAAGTGCAGCTTATCCTGGTCATGAGCCGCGATGCCGACCTTTACGTGCTGGATGAGCCGATCGGCGGCGTGGATCCGGCAGCAAGAGACTATATCTTAAGCACGATCCTGAATAATTATAATGAGAATGCTGCAATCCTCATCTCCACCCACCTCATCCATGATATTGAGAATATTCTGGACCGGGTGCTCTTTATCAAACAGGGGCAGCTCGTCTTAAATGCAACTGTAGATGAGATCCGCACAGAGCAGGGAAAATCCGTAGATGCCCTGTTCAGGGAGGTATTCAGATGTTAACGAAACTGATCAGATATGACATGAAATCACTAAACCGCTTTTTGCCTGTCCTGCACATTTTTGTACTGCTGTCCGCCATACTGATAAGGCTGTTTGTCACCGGCAGGATCAACCCGCAGTCTACAAGTAAGCAGATAGATTTTATCCTTGTGCTTTTCTTTATCCTGTATTTTACCATTGTGACAGCCCTCAGCACAGGTACCTACCTGCTTGCCGGCATCCGTTTTTATAGGAATATGTTTACCGACGAGGGCTATCTCACAAAAACACTCCCTGTTGCTAACAGCACGCATCTGCTGTCCAAAACTATCGCCGGAAGCATCTGGGGCACCATCAATATACTCTGCATCTATCTGTGCACTTACATCGTGGTATACACACCATATATAAAATCCGTGGTGGCAGATAATAAAGAAGAGATACTGATGGAATTCGGCTTCACCGGGAAATATGCCGACCTGTCCTTTTCTACTGTGCTTGCGGTACTGCTCTTTTTTAGCTGCCTGGGTTCTATTTCAAGCATTATCATGATCTATGCTTCCGTAGCTCTCGGCCAGCTCTTCTCCAGCCACCGCGTACTTGGGGCAGTCGTGTCCTACTTTGCCATCTCAACCATAACATCTGTACTGACACTTGCAATCATGGCTCTTTTCGGACACGAAACCCGTCTGATCGTAACCGCCGGCTCGATGGAGAGCAACTTCAACTTCATCTCTTATATGATCGAAGTGATGAAGATCAGCACCATACTGATGGCTGTAACCTCCGTCGCACTGTATAGCATGATATATTATATTATGGATAAAAAGATTAATCTAATCTGAAATGAGCGTTTATGCGCCGGCGGCTTACGTCAGCGCATAAACGCTCTTAACTCTGCCCGCTGCCCTTTCCCCCAAAAAGCTCTGACTCTTTTCTACTTTTCCCCACTCTCCCAAAAACTCCTGATCATCTCCGCCGAAGTCTTCACCCGGCAGTATCTTATATCCTTCCACTCTCTGGGAAACACCTCCCGGTACCTGCCGTCTCTGAATCTTTCGTCAAGAAGCAGGACAACTCCTCTGTCTTCATCTGTCCGGATGACCCTCCCGGCCGACTGCAAGACCTTATTCATCCCCGGATAAAGATAAGCGTAGTCAAATCCCCTAAGTCCCTGACTGTCAAAATAATCTTTTAATAACTCCCGCTCCCTGCATACCTGCGGAAGTCCTGTCCCGACGATCACCGCGCCGATCAGCCTGTCCTTTGCCAGGTCAATCCCCTCAGAAAAAATCCCTCCCATTACGCAGAATCCGATCAGGCTATTCTCCCTCTCCTCCTCAAAATTCTCAAGGAAGATCTCCCTTGCTTCCTCGGACATATACTTAGACTGCATAACATAATCCATCTGCACGCCGTCCTGTTCCTTGTCCAGCAATTCCAAAAATACCTCATAGACTTCTTCCATAAAGCGGTAAGACGGGAAAAATGCTATATAATTACCTGCTTTCGCACCGGCAGTCTCCAAAAGATACTCTGCATACCTGCGGTACATCTCCTCCCCCCGTCTCGTATACTTCGTGCTGACATCCGTTCCCAAAAGCAGCAGCCTCTTCCCCGTATCGAAAGGAGACTCCGCATAGACCGCATAATCATCCTTCGTCGTACTTAACAGCTTCTTATAATAATGGATTGGAAGCAAGGTAGCTGAAAAATACACGGTACTGTTCCCCTTATCCAGGAATTGCTGCAAATTTACCGACGGGTTCACACAGAACAGACGGACTTTGAACCTTCCGCTATCTTCCATCTCCGAATAGATAATATAATTATCATCCAGCTTATCATGCACATCCAGAAACATGCGGATATCAAAGTAAAATTCCAGCACTTCTTTTCTCGTCTCTTCATCGGGACTTCCCGTCTTCTGCTCTTCCTCCAGAAACCGCTCAAGCTCTGTCATAAGTTTCATCAGCTTCAGATACAGGTGTGATATACCGTCCAAAACTTGATAATCCTCACATTCGCGCTTCATCGCAAGAAGCTTCCGGTTACAGTCATCCAGTCTTTTGGAAAGCTTTTGATCTCTTGCCCTCACAAGCTTTTTTATCTTAAGGAAATCCTCTTTATAAATCTTCGCACTGTACATCTCTCTCCCGCGCTCTACCAGATTGTGCGCCTCATCAATCAGAAAGAGATATTCCCCCTGGGCGCCCTCTCCAAAAAATCGCCGGAGATGGGCATTTGGATCAAAAACATAATTGTAGTCGCAGATTACCGCATCAATCCAGTCAGACACATCCAAACTCATCTCATACGGGCATACCTGCCACTTCTTTGCCTGTTCCTCGATGATCTCCCGGCTCATCTCATCGGACGTGGTAAGAAGCTCATAGACTGCCTCATTCACCCTGTCATAATGCCCTTTTGCGTAAATACATCCATCCGGATTGCAGTTCACCTCTTCGCAAAAACAGATCTTATCCTTAGCTGTCAGGACGAGCACTTTCATCCGCAGCTCCTGCTCCTTTAAAATATCAAACGCCTGCCAGGCTACCGTTCTTGTGATCGTCTTGGCTGTCAGATAAAAAATCTTATCACCCAGTCCTTCACCCACCGCCTTAACCGCCGGGAACACTGCCGCCATTGTCTTCCCTACTCCAGTAGGCGCCTGGATAAACAGCTTTTTCTTACGCAGTATCGTCTTATAAACAGAGGCCACCAGATCTCTCTGTCCCTCACGGTAAGGGAAAGGAAATTCCACTCCCTTGATGGACATATCCCGCTTTTCTTTCCAACGGATCTGATACCTCGCCCATTTCTCATATTTCCCCACCAGCTCAAAAAACCAGTCAGAAAGCTCACTCAAACCGTAAACAGATTGAAAACGCCTGATATCCTCTGTCTCCATATTGCAATAGATCATCTGCACCCCAATCTGCTCCTGCTGATGCTGTGCGGCATAGATATACGCATAACACCTCGCCTGGGCAAGATGTACCGGGACAGGTTCCTTCATCAACTCTAAGTCTTTAAGGACGCACTTGATCTCATCGATCACTATCCCACCCGGCGTCTTGATGATGCCGTCCGCCCTGCCTTCTACGATAAGCATAAATCCCCGGCACTGGATCTCACACTTCAGCGCCACCTCCGCATGATAATCTACGCCCATCCGTCTCTGAATCTTACGGTGCATCTTCCCGCCGAGAAGCATCGCGTCCTTATCCGCACCCGCTATCCGGTTATCGATATCTCCGCCGCGCAATATAAACTCTACAAGATTACGCACGGAAATCTTTACAAAGGGCTGTTCCATCTTTATCATACCTGCTTCTTTCCCCGACCCGCAAAGCCTCGCTGATCCTGCCACCATCTTTCGGCTCCCTTTACCCCTTAAGGACTCCCGGCTGCAAGCCTTCGCTGATCAAACTTTCTTTCCATATCACCAGAAAAACCTGCCCTGCCAAAAGACCACGATCAACTGATATAAGATATGATAAAGACAAGAACCCCGTCTGTCAACAGATGCTTACGAAAACTCCACCATATCCGGCCGGTACCAGAGCGGAAGATGCCCTCTCTGGCACACCGGATTTTCCCTCTCCTTTATGGCTATCGTTTTGCAGAAGCTCTTAAAAAGCGCCTCATACTCTGTCTCTTTTTCTGACATCTTCTTAAATTTCTCCTCGTATTCCTGCCTCTTCGCCTCACCGTAAGCTTCCTGCACAAGCACCCACTTTTTCCGCGTCTCATGTACGGCAAAGGAGCGGTGGGTCTTATCATGGATCATCCAGTTCTCCAGCGGAAAGCGGTCTGCAAAATGCGGCGCTATACAGGTAAGCACGTGGCACTTCGGCGAGATGGGCGCATACAAAATCCCGCTCTCCAGTTCCCTGAACCGAATAAACTCCACAAAAAAATGCGATTCATTGCCGACCCGCCGGCTCAGCTCAAATACCTTCTCTACCTTCGGATGACTTAAGTGCTCCATGATCTTTGTGCTGTCCTTAAGCCCTTTCGCCGCAAGCATCGTACCAAGGATTGCATCCCCTTTTTCCACATCTGCGGAAAGCGCCGCCTGATAGATGTCATGGTAGGCCAGAAGCCCCATATGCTTTCTGATCATCCGCTCTACCGCAACGGTCTTCGCCTCTGTCTCCTCCACCTCCACATAATCGCAGAATAATTGCTGCTCCATGAATCCCTGCAGCACAATCCCGCATTTCTCTTCTGCTTTCTGCGCTTTCCACGCATCATAAACTGCTGAAAATATACCTGTTACCGAATCCGAACACACATAAACCGTCTTCATATCACTTCACCCGCATCACCTTATCCGTGTCAAATCTTACATCATCAAACAGGGATAACTGCCTGTATCCCATATTCACCACCTCCTGCGGCAGCTTCTCCCCGGCATCCAGGAGGTTCCGCATAATATAATCCTCCTCGAGCTTCGTCGGATACATCATCCGCCCGCTGCAGGTAATGAAATACAGCGCCCGCTTAAGTACTACCCCGATCTTTTTCAAATCCGCGAAATCCAGCTTTCCAAGCTGTCTGGCTCTCACAATCCTCCCTGCCGATTTATACCCGATACCTGGAACACGCAGAAGCTTTTTGTAATCCGCCCGGTTCACCTCCACCGGAAATTCTTCCAGATGCTTAAGCGCCCAGTTGCACTTCGGGTCAAACAGCACGTTAAAATTCGGATTCTCCTCCGACAAAAGCTCATCCGCCTGAAAATGATAATACCTGAGCAGCCAGTCTGCCTGATAGAGCCTGTGTTCCCGCAGAAGCGGAGGCCCGTCATCCGTCCTGGCCGGCAGGCTGGAATCCTCATTCACATGGACAAATGCAGAATAGAACACCCGCTTCAGCTCGAACTTCTGATATAGTGACTCTGCCACCTGCATGATCTGATAGTCCGTCTCCGGCGTCGCCCCGACGATCATCTGGGTACTCTGCCCGGCAGGCACAAACTGGGGCGCATTACGGTAAACTACAAGCTCCTGCTTATTCTGCGCCATCCGCTTCTGCACAAGCCGCATAGGGCTCAGGATATTCTTTCTCGTCTTATGGGGTGCAAGGAGCTTTAAGCTCTCCGCCGTAGGAAGCTCCAAATTGACGCTCATCCTGTCGGTAAGAAATCCTACCCGCGAGATCAGCTCCTGGCTCGCCCCCGGGATCGCCTTCACATGGATATAACCCTGAAAATTGTGTTCATTCCTTAACTTATACAACGTCGCATAGATCAGTTCCATCGTATAATCCGGACTTTTCAGCACACCGGAGCTTAAAAACAGCCCTTCAATATAATTCCTCCGGTAAAACTCCATCATCAGCGTACAGATCTCATCCGGCGTAAAAGCTGTGCGCACTACATCATTGCTCCTGCGGTTGATACAGTATTTACAGTCATAAATGCACTCATTGGTAAACAGGATCTTTAACAGGGAGATGCACCTCCCGTCCGCCGAAAAGCTGTGGCAGATCCCTGAAAGCTTACAGTTCCCCACACCAGTCCCATCGTTCTTCCTGGAAACACCGCTTGACGTACACGCTACATCATACTTTGCCGCATCTGTCAGAATATTCAGTTTATCATAGACAGACATCGCTTCCTGAATCCTCATCACATACCTCCAAAACGGCTGACACCGCATATTTCAAACGAGTGAAAACGTCGAAAGAACGTTCGTTCGATAATTTGATTATACAAACAAACGTTCTTTCTGTCAACCCTTTTTTACGATTTATTTATATTTTATTTTTAAATAATATATGAAGTATGCAAAGAATACGGCGCACTTATCCTCGGCTGCAACACTATCGCCATCTGGGCGCCGGATACATGCACATCAACCGGACCGTGGACGATACCAGCGGCAAATGCTGGGAGCGGACGCGTCGCATAGGGATAAACTCTCTCGCCTTCCGCCTCTCGCAGCACAGGAAATTTTACGAGATAGACACAGACTGCGTAGGCATCGGCGATCCCATCGGCTGGAACGATAACCGTTAGTGGGCCGACCTTCTCGCCGAAAGCGGCACACCCTTATTCGTCTCCGCAAGATCCGGGATTTTGACTGATACGGAAAATAAAGAATTGCACCGGATCTTCATGACTGCCGCTGCCCGGCCCCACCGCCTCATCCCCACAGACCGGGAGGATACAGACTGCCCGGAAAACTGGACAGATACAGAGCATAAGATTTCCCGGAAATACAACTGGTATGAGTCCTGCGACGTACGCTTCAGCGAGAGCACCATCCAAAGCCAGCCTTATCTTTCGGTCATCGAGTAATCCCGCATATCATATAATAGTCCCGCAATGCCGGCCCAAAGGATTGATCCTTTGTCCCTGCCTCTTCTTTCATCTTTTTTCGCTCCTTTCCTCTTCACATACACTAATTCACTGACACGATCATATTTAGCTAAATATAATGCTGTCAGCAAATTAGCACAGCGGCTGCACCCGCTCCGTAATCTCACTGATGACCTCGATCACCTCATTGATATCCTTTCCCCGGCTTCCCTGAAACGCCCAGTATGCCCCCTGGATACAGTAGCTCAGTACGATATTCCACCTTAAGTCATCCTTGAAATCCGGATAGTTTTTAAAAATGATCTCCTTTAAGCTCTCCTCAATCCGATACGCAAGATGGCTGCGCTCATTTCCGGAAAACAGGATATTGATCAGAGAGCTCTGGGCCACAAATCCATAGGTCAGTTCTCTGGTCACCTGGGCCAAGCTGTCCGTGTTAAGACCCTCCGCCATATTGTCCGTGATATTTTTCACCACCTCCGTCTCCATCGTATCCGACAGCTCATAGATATCCTGATAGTGGGAGTAAAAGGTGGATTTGTGGATGCGCGCCGTATCACACAACTCCTTTATGGTGATCTTTTCCAGAGCCTTTTTCGCCCGCAGCTGGATAAATGCATTCTTGATGGCATTTTCCGTCTTTATGATCCGCAGATCCATAACGCGTCTCCCTCCTGTCATTCCTCATCTATTCTTCTTTTCCCGGCCTTCTTTTCTAACTCTTTTTTCTATCCTTCTTTAGTGTTTTTTGTCTCTTACACCGACAGTTTCCGACTATCGTCGGATATCCGACTCATATCTAAAATTGTCGGTGTCCAAATCCATCACTTGCCACTATAATAATGCTACAAGTTACATTATAATTAACCCGCAGCAGAAAAACAACTGCTGTCTATGATTTTACCGGAGGATAACCGAATGGATTTTTATGGATTTTACACAGGAAAAATATTTGACGCTTACCAGTTTCTCGGCGCCCACACAGAGCCCGCTGGGGGCGTCACCTTCCGCACCTTTGCGCCGGGCGCCGCAAAGATATCGCTGATCGGAGAATTCAACGGCTGGGAAGAGCGGGCCATGAACCGGGTCCACGACGGAAATTTCTGGGAATGCTGCGAAAAGACCGCCAAGCCCGGACAGATGTATAAATACCGCATCTATAAGCGGGACGGCTCATTTATGGATCACTGCGACCCTTACGGGTTCGGCATGGAACTCCGGCCAAACAGCGCGTCCATCGTGCGGGACTTAAGGTCATATCAGTTTCAGGATGAAAAATGGATGCACCGGCGGACAGACTGCCGGGAAAAGCCGCTGAACATCTACGAGCTCCACTTCGGATCTTTTAAAAAACCTTCTGAGGAAGCGGATGACTGGTATTCCTATAGCGAAATGGCTGACATCCTGATTCCTTATCTGAAGGAATACGGCTACAATTATATCGAGATCATGCCCCTCTCCGAGCATCCCTGCGACGAATCCTGGGGCTACCAGAACACCGGCTTTTTCGCTCCTACCTCCCGCTACGGGACGGCCAGCGGCCTTATGGCATTCATCGACGCCTGCCACCAGAATGAGATTGGCGTCATCATGGATTTCGTCCCCGTGCATTTTGCCGTGGACGGCTATGCCCTGGCAAACTATGACGGCACGGCGCTTTTTGAATATCCCCATCAGGATGTCGGCGTCAGCGAATGGGGAAGCTGCAACTTTATGCATTCCAGGGGCGAGACGAGATGCTTTTTACAGTCTGCGGCCAACTACTGGCTGACCGAATTCCACGCCGACGGTCTCCGCATGGACGCCATCAGCCGGATGATCTACTGGCAGGGCGAGCCTGCCCGGGGTGTCAATAATACCGCCGTTGATTTTATCCGTGAGATGAACCGGGGGCTTAAAGCCATGCATCCGTCCGCTATCCTCGCCGCCGAGGACTCCACCTCCTACCCGGGTGTCACAAAATCCGCCGTCGAGGGAGGGCTTGGCTTCGACTATAAATGGGACATGGGCTGGATGAACGACACGCTGGATTACTTCCGTACCGCGCCGGAGTACCGGAGCGAGAACTACCACAAGCTCACCTTTTCCATGATGTACTACTACAATGACCGTTATCTTCTGCCCCTTTCCCACGACGAGACGGTGCACGGCAAGGCCACAATCCTCCAGAAGATGAGCGGAGATTATGAAGAAAAATTCCCCCAGGCGCGGGCTTTCTATATGTACATGTACGCCCATCCGGGAAAGAAGCTGAATTTTATGGGAAATGAGATCGGCCAGTTAAGGGAATGGGATGAAAAACGGGAGCAGGACTGGTTCCTGTTAAAATATCCGAACCACGACTCCTTCCACCGTTTTATGAAAGACTTGAATACACTGTACTTAACCCGACCCGCCCTCTCGTCGGGGGATTATGAGCAAAAGGGCTTCTCCTGGCTTGACTGCCATCAGGAGGCACGGTGCATCTATGCCTTTTTGCGCACCGACGGAAAAGAGCGGATTGCCGCTGTCTTCAATTTTTCGGATAAAGAGCAGGAAGATTTTGAGCTGACGGTTCCTGACGGGGAGGAACTGACCGTTCTTCTCGCCAGCGACAGGGATATCTACGGCGGGACAAAGCAGTACGAAGAAAAGACGGTGCTCAAACTGAAAAAAGAAACAGCAGCGCTTACCCTCGCGCCCTATTCGGCAGTTTATTACCTCGTAAAATAGCAGAAGATCAGGGGCATATCCCGCGATATCCAAGATAAGATATCCGAAATATGCCCCTGCTGCCAATCTGGATCCAGCCGGCTTTCAGCCCGCTCTAGCTCAGCTCCACCTTCTCGACCATCGCCGCATCTTCCGGCTTAAATTCATTTTCAAGATCATAGATATTGTGTCCTGTGGACTCCCCAAGGACTCTTCCCTCCAGAGAATAACACCGGATAAATCTCTTCCCGTCCACGCTTGACCAGTGCTCCACATCCCAGCTCATGTAGCCGTCCTCGTCTGACTTTTTCTCCTTCAGGTAAATATCAACCTGGCGTCCATCCTTCATGATCTGGATCAGGCCCTTTGTCCCGTCAACCTCTACTTCTGTCTTGTTTACTGCATCATAAATCTTCATCTTTGTTTCCTCCCAGCTTACTGTATTCATTCTAAGTAAGATTATACTCCGTTCCCTCCCGCACATCAACTGCAAATTTTTCAAGTGCCTCGTTCTCCAGCCGGAATGTAGTGCTTATCTCCATCTGCTTTCCCCCGACGGATTCATAAAATCCGATACTGGGAAGATTGCTCTTAAGGCAGAGCCACTCAATCCTCATACCGCCCCGCTCTCTCGTTATCTGCGCAAGCCTCCGAAACAGCTCTTTCCCGTACCCTTTTCCTCTGTACTCCGGTTTCACATACAGATCATCCAGATAGATGCCGCCCTTTCCCGGATAAGACGCAAAGCTCTCGAAAAACAGCGCAAACCCCGCCTCCTTCCCGGATACGATTAAAAACAATACCTCGGCACGCTCCTTGTCAAACAGCCATACCTCCAGATCCTCCTCTGTTGCACACACCGCGTCCGGCATCTTCTCGTACTCCGCCAGCGCTTTCACAAACTCAAGGATCAACGGCACATCCTCTCTCTCCGCAAAACGGAACGTCACATTCTCTGCCATCCTGATCTCCTCCTTTATCCAAACGGCATTTCCCGCCGTTACTCTCTGATCCGGCGCATCCGCGCCCTGATCTCTTTTTCATACCCGTTATCCCCCGGCTCATAGAATCTCGCATCTTTGATCTCATCCGGCAGATACTGCTGCCTCACGTAATGGTTCGGATAGTCGTGGGCATATTTATAGCCTGTCCCTCTTCCAAGATCTTTCGCCCCCTTATAATGGGCATCCTGAAGATGCACCGGCACGGTGGTCCTGTGGGCGCGCACACTGTCCAACGCCGCAAATACCGCATTGCACGCCGAATTGCTCTTGGGTGCCGTAGCCACATAGAGCACCGCCTGGGACAGGATGATCTGGGCCTCCGGCATCCCGACGCGTTCCACCGCCTGGGCCGCGGACACAGCGACCGTAAGCGCCATGGGGTCTGCATTTCCCACATCCTCCGCGGCACAGATCATGATCCGCCTTGCGATAAACTTGATATCCTCCCCTGCGTAAAGCATCTTTGCCAGGTAAAAGACGGCCGCGTCCGGGTCCGACCCCCGCATGCTTTTGATAAACGCGGAAATGGTATCGTAATGATTGTCGCCCGTCTTGTCATACTGGACCACTCTTTTCTGGATACACTCAGACGCAACCTTGAGCGTCAGATATATCTTACCGTCCCCGCTCCTCTCCGTCGTCAGTATGCCAAGCTCCACCGCATTCAGCGCATTTCTCGCATCACCCCCGGAGACATCTGCCAGAAAGTCAAGAGCTTCCTCGCAGATCTCCGCATGGTAGCTCCCCATCCCCTTCTCCATATCATAGACCGCCCGCTTAATGAGCGTCTTGATATCCTTCCGGCTGAGGGGATAAAGCTCAAAGATGCTGGAACGTGAGATTAACGCACCATTCACCTCAAAGTACGGATTCTCCGTGGTCGCCCCGATAAGCGTCAGCGTCCCGTCCTCCACAAAAGGCAGAAGATAATCCTGCTGCCCCTTATTAAACCTGTGGATCTCATCCACGAACAGGATCGTCTTCTGCTGGTACATCCCGAGCGTCTCCTTCGCCTGACGCACCACCTCTTCCATATCCTTTTTCCCTGCCACCGTCGCATTGATCTGGGTAAACTTAGCACTGGTGGTATTAGCGATCACTTTGGCAAGGGTCGTCTTCCCGGTTCCCGGCGGCCCGTAAAAGATAATAGAGCCAAGCTTATCCGCCCGGATCGCCCGGTACAAAAGCTTATCCTTTCCTATAATATGCTGCTGCCCTACCACCTCCTCCAGGGTGGACGGGCGGAGCCTTGAGGCAAGGGGCGCTTCTCTTTCCCTGTTCTTCTCATGCATATAATCAAATAAATCCATCTTCTGTCATCCTTTAATCCAAAAATAATTCATCCACCGTCACAAACGCAAATCCCTTTTTCTGCAGGATATCGATGATCTTAAATGCAGCGTCCACAGAAGTATTGTAACAGTCATGTAATAGAATAATATCATTTTCCTCTGCCTTCGTCACTACTTTCTTTACAATATCATCGGTATTTTCCGACTTCCAGTCCAGCGGATCTATCGTCCAGCGCACTAAGAGCATATCCAGAGAATCCTCAAGCTTTTTGCTGCACACCCCGTAGGGCGGGCGCATGTACTGGGGATACTCCCCGGTGATGGCGTGGACTGTCCGGCTCGTTTTCTTAAGCTCTTTTTCCGCCTTCCCCTCAGACACCTTACTCATATCGATATGGCTATAGGTATGGTTGCCGATCATATGCCCTTCCTCGTAAATGCGCTTCGTAAGCTTCGGGTTAGCCCGCACATTTTTTCCGATCACGAAAAATGTCGCCCGCACGTTCCGCTTCTTTAACCCGTCAAGGAGCCGCCCGGTGCAGGCCACGTTCGGCCCATCGTCAAAGGTAAGGGCGATCCTTTTTGGCCCGTCTGCGTATTCTGCCGTCTCTCCCGTTTCTTCATCCGATTCCTTCCCCGGCACATCGTCTGATTCTTTCCCCGAGATGTCGTCTGATTCCTTATCCGGTATATCCGGCATTACTTTACCCGCATCCTTATCCAATACGCGCTTTGACACGGCCTCCCTTACCATGCCCGCATCATGGTAATGCATCTTCTCCTCTGTCCCAAAATCCAGTGACACTCCAAGGAAATTCAAGACGATAAATAAATAAAGCACGGCGCACAGACAGCGGATCATCTGTTTTTCCTCCCTGTCTTTCCTGCGCCTTTCCTTCTTTCCTATGCCCAAATCCACACCTTCCTCGCCGCTTCATAAAAATCATTGCAATATAAATATATGAATGATATAATAGCCAATGCATATTTTGAAGGAGGTTTTAAAATGTCTGAAACACAAAAGCAAACAAATGCCCCGGAAAACAAGATGGGCGTCATGCCGGTGCCGAAGCTTCTGATCACTATGTCCCTGCCGATGATGCTGTCTATGCTGGTGCAGGCTTTATATAATATTGTTGACAGTATGTTTGTGGCAAAATTAAGCGAAGATGCACTGACTGCCGTGTCTTTGGCTTTCCCGGCGCAGACGCTCATGATATCTATATCCAGCGGAACCGGCGTAGGCATCAACGCGCTGCTTTCCAGGAATTTAGGAGAAAAAGATTTTGAAGGTGCCAACCGGGCGGCAAAAAACGGTGTATTTTTAGCAATCGTAAGCTGCATCATATTTGCTATTGTCGGCGGATTCGGTGCAGGACTTTTCTTTTCCCTTCAGACGGACAACCCGGCGATCATCCGATACGGCACACAGTATCTTCGGATCATCACTATCATGTCGGCGGGAATCTTTTTACAGATCACGTTCGAGCGGCTGATGCAATCCACCGGAAAGACGTTTTACAACATGGTCACCCAGGGAACCGGAGCGATCATCAACATCATCTTAGATCCGATCATGATCTTCGGACTCTTTGGTTTTCCGCGGATGGAAGTGGCGGGTGCTGCCGTTGCAACTATCACCGGACAAGTTGTAGCTGTATGTATGTCCCTTTATTTTAACCAGACAAGGAATAAAGAGATCAGTCTCAGCTTCCGGGGATTTCGTCCCCACAAAAAGACGATCGGCATCATCTACAAAGTAGGGGTTCCGTCCATTATCATGCAGTCCATCGGCTCCGTCATGACCTTCGGGTTCAATAAGATCCTGCTGATGTTCTCCTCCACGGCAGCCGCGGTATTCGGCGTGTACTTTAAGCTCCAGAGCTTTATCTTCATGCCGGTATTCGGGCTGAATAACGGCATGATACCGATCATCGCCTACAACTTCGGGGCGAGAAAACGAAGCCGCATTACCCAGACGATACGCTTAAGTGTTGCTATATCTATATCCATCATGGCTTTAGGGACGGTCATCTTCCTGACCTGTCCAAAGCTTCTCCTGTCCTCACTGTTTAACGCATCGGAGAATATGCTTGCTATCGGAGTTCCGGCCCTTAAGATCATCAGCCTGCATTTCCTGCTTGCCGGGTACAGCATTATCATAAGCTCCACCTTCCAGGCGTTGGGAAACGGCGTCTACAGCCTGATCGTATCGGCGGCCAGACAGCTTTTTGTCATCCTGCCGATCGCGTACATATTCGCCAGACTGTTCGGGCTGTCTGCCGTATGGTGGTCCTTCCCCATGGCCGAACTTGTATCGGTACTCATGTGTACCCTTTTATTCATGCGGATTTATAAAGAGAAAATCAAAGGGCTGGGAAATTAATGTTTCCCAGCTCCTTTCACGCTCCATCCAAACCTTCCCATAGATTTCCCCAGGGAGAAATATTCCCCGTGGGAATAGGCTATTAACCCGGTAGAATTCAGTTCAAACTTTCCGCTCTTTTTCATGTAGGCTTCATCCACCTGAACTGCCAGTACCTCGGCAAGAAACATATGGTGGGAGCCAAGTTCTTTGATTTCCGTCACCTTGCACTCAAGATTCACCGGAGACTCCATGATCACCGGAGCATAGGAAAGCTTCTTTGCCTCCCCTCTCGTCAGGTGCATCTCCTTCCACTTATCCGTATCCCGTCCAGAGCGCACACCGCACCAGTCCGTTGCCCGCGAAAGCTCCTCCGTCGTAAGGTTCACCACGAATTCCCCGCTCTCACGGATCATATGATAAGAATACCTTTCCGGCCTCACGGAAATGTATAACATAGCGGGGTCTGTACACACTGTCCCCGTCCATGCCACCGTAATGATATTATCCTTGCCCTTCGTATCCGCCGTACTGACCATCACCGCCGGAAGCGGATACAGCATATTGCCCGGCTTCCAGATCTTACGTCCCATAATCTCTCCTCCTTCTTCTCTGTCTTATCTTACCAAACTATTGCTGCAGCGATGCCACCAGTGTAGGGATCAACTGTTTCTTCCTGGATACCACTCCTTTTAAGATGATCCGGTCTGTATCTTCCGGCAGGTCAAAAGCGTTGATGATACTGTCCCTCGCCCCATGGCCGCTGCAAAGAAGCTCTGTAGATTCATTCAGGATATCCGTCAGCATGAAATAGATCATCTCCATCTTCCCGCCTTCCAGCACTTCCGGGAGATGGGGAACGAGCATCTCTTTGATCTCTGACAATTCTTCTTTATTCATAGAATTGATCTGGCCGACCCCGAACACCGTATCGCCCACCGTAAACTGCTTAAAATCCTGGAACAAGATATCTTCCGCACTCTTGCCCTTAAGACTGCTTCCCGCATTGAACATCTCCATAGACATCTTTTCCATATCTATCTTAGCAAGCTTTGCAAGCTTCTTCGCCGTCTTTTCATCCACCGCCGTACAAGTGGGCGAACGGAAAAGAAGGGTATCTGAAATGATCGCACAGCACAGAAGGCCCGCGATGGCAGGCGGAATCTCCACATCCGCCTCCTCATACATCTGGGTAATGATCGTTGCCGTACAGCCCACCGGCTGATTCCGGAAGAATACCGGCCCCATGGTCTCGATACTCCCCAGCCTGTGGTGATCGATGATCTCCACGATATCTGCCTCCTCGATGCCGTCAACTGCCTGGGATTTCTCGTTATGATCCACTAAGATGACCTGCTTCTTCTTCACATTCAAAAAACGGCGTCTGGAAATGAATCCCCTGAATCTTCCGTGCCGGTCAAGAATCGGGAAATCACGGAACTTATTCTTCGTCATCTTCTCCTTTATCTCATCGACGTAATCATTCATATTAAACGTAATCAGCGGTCCCTTACTCATAAAATGTTTCACCGGAATACTCTGATTAATGAGACGCGCCACCGTATAAGTATCGTGAGGAGTACTGATAATGACGATACTTTGTTCCTCCGCCTTCTTGATCAGCTCTTCCGACACTTTGGCGTCCTGACAGACCACCATACAGCTTGCGTCAATATTCACCGCACAGGCCTGTGCCTCTGGACGATTCCCCAGGATAACCAGGTCATCCCGCTCGATAAATTCCTTCATCAGCTCGTCATTGGACGCTCCCACCGTTACTTTCCCTGTGGTAAAGCATCCGTGCTCATTACCACAGATCAGTTTCCCGTCCAGCGTATCAATAATATTCTTATACTGGGTCCTGGCACTTGAAAGCTCCCGGTTATCATACACCTCCATATAAGAAGTCGCGATATCCCCGGTAGAGATCACACCTACCAGTTCCTCATCCTTCAGTACCGGAAGGGTCTTGACGTTATTCTCTTTCATCTTCTCCCAAGTATCCCTGATCGAAACGTTTGGCGCCACTCCGTCAATCTTATGTATATCCATGTCCTTCACCTGGAGCTTTACATTCTGCAAAAACCCCGGAGCATCTACCTTGAATTTTTTCAGGACATAATGTGTCTCCTCGTTGATCTGCCCTGCCCGCTTTGCAACATAATCATCACCGGTTATCTTTTTCTTCAGCTCTGCGTAAGCGATCGCCGAACAGATTGAATCTGTATCCGGGTTTTTGTGCCCGACAATATATACCTTTTTTGATTTCTTTCCCATATAAATCTCCTTGTAAAACCTCTTTGAAAGTTTCTAATAGTTAGATTGCCATTTTTTTCATAACAAGTCAACTATATTTTTTCTACTTATCATTTTTTTCTCCCCACAATCCTGAGATTATATGTTATACTAGGTATATTAGAATGATGAGAAAGGAACAAAGTACAATGAGCGAAGAATTATTACAGGAAGAGACCCAGACCATGGCTGACCTTGAGGAGCATTTTGATGATGCCAACCCGTGGAACCTGATTGCATCTTATAAGGAAAACGGCACTGTGCTCCCGGTAAAAGTAGAAGGCATCGTAAACGGCGGTGCGATTGCAATGGTAGAGGGCATCCGCGGCTTTATCCCGGCTTCCAGACTGTCTCTCTCCTACATTGAAGATCTGGAATCATACCTCTTAAAAGACATTGAGGTAAAGGTCATTGAGGCCGACCAGGCTGAGAACCGTCTGGTTCTTTCCGCCCGCGAGATTTTGAAGGAAAAGGAGAAAAAAGAACGGGAAGAGAAAATCGCCAGTGTAAAGGTAGGGACTGTCCTTACCGGAACGGTAGAAACTCTGCAGAACTACGGAGCATTTATCCGTCTTCCCGACAATCTTTCCGGTCTGGTGCATGTATCCCAGATCAGTCAGAAGCGCGTAAAACTTCCGAAAGATGTATTAAGCGTAGGCGATGAAGTTACCGTTAAAGTTATCGGTATCAAGGATGGCAAGATCAGTCTCAGCATGAAGGCTTTGGAAGAAGTAAAAGAAGAGCCGGAAGAAAAGGTTGTGATTCCAAAGGCAGGGAACATCGGGACCAATCTTGGTGACCTGTTCAAAGATATCAAGCTGTAAAAACAAAAACCTTCAGAACTGGCACATATGCTGCCCTTTCTGAAGGTTTTTTGTATTTATCCGCTACCGGCTGTCCAGTCCCATCTCCTCAAGAACTTCTATCGCCGTCTCCACACATTCCGCACAGCAGGGAAGGGGCTGGGGACCTTTTTGCGTCAGCAGATCCTTGCAGTAGACCGATCCTTTTTTCTCCCGGAAAAGCTCTGCCGCCTTTCTGAGCTTTTCATAGGTGTCCATCTTCGTAAGCAGCGGTTGATCCATGTCTCCGGCACTGTTTACAAGACCGATGACAAGAAACATCCCGGTAACGGCCCCGCATGTATCCATAAGGCCGCCCATCCCAAGGCCGAATCCTTCGGTCATCCGAAACACATCCCTTTCACTGACCCCGTATTTCTCACAATATGTGCAGACAACCGACTGGCAGCAGTTATACCGCTTTTCCATAAAATTTTTCTCTGCTTTTTGCCTATTCGTCTCCATCCTTCTTACCTCCTGCCCTTTTTAGATTATCCAGCCATACCTTTGCGCAGGCGTCACTTGGCATCCGCCAGTCTCCTCTCGGCGACAGCGCCACGGTTCCCACCTTCGGCCCGTCCGGCAGACAAGAACGCTTAAACTGCTGAGAGAAGAATCTCCGGCAGAAGGTATAAAGCCATTGGTAGATCATCTCGTCTTCATATTCGCCTGCAAATGCCAGTCTCGCAATCCGGTAGATCTTCGCAGGCTCATATCCAAAGCGCAGGAAATAGTAGAGGAAAAAGTCATGCAGCTCATATGGTCCCACCAGATCCTCTGTCTTCTGGGCAATCTCCCCATCCTTCGGCGGGAGAAGCTCCGGGCTTACCGGCGTGTCAAGCACATCTCGGAGAACCTCCGAGAGTGTTACGTCCTCGCAGGTATCCGCATAGAAACGCACCAGATGCCGTACTAATGTCTTCGGGACCGACCCGTTCACCCCGTACATGGACATATGATCGCCGTTGTAAGTAGCCCACCCGAGGGCAAGCTCTGACATATCCCCAGTTCCGATGACCATACCATTCTTCTGATTGGCAATATCCATGATCACTTGTGTACGCTCCCTGGCCTGGGCATTCTCATAAGTCACGCTGTGGTCTCCCGGATCATGGCCGATATCTTTAAAATGCTGTGTCACCGACTCTGCAATGGGGACCTCCTTAAGTGTCGCCCCAAGCTTTTTTGACATCTTACATGCATTCCGGTACGTCCGGTCTGTCGTTCCAAAACAGGGCATCGTGACAGCGATGATCTGCTTCCTGTCCATCCCAAGAGCGTCAAATGCCTTTGCCGTCACCAGAAGTGCCAGGGTGGAGTCAAGGCCGCCTGAGATACCCACCACTGCACTTTCTGCGCGGGTGTGGGCAAGGCGTTTTTTAAGCCCCATAGCCTGGATCGTCAGAATCTCCTCACACCGCCTTGCACGCTCCTTTGTCTCCTCCGGCACAAACGGACGGGAAGGAAATCCCCTTGTAAGGCATGTCTCCTCCACATCCGCATGGAAAGGAATCCGCAGAAGCTCCCGGGAATCTGCCGGCTTAAAGGTCGTGTTCTTTCGCCGTTCACTCAAGATTCTCTTTACATCTATCTCCGAATAGATCACGCCATTCTCGAATCGTTTCCCGGAGACAAGAGTCACACCATTTTCCGCAATCAGGTTATGGCCGCCGAACACCAGGTCTGTCGTAGACTCCCCTTCTCCTGCATTGGCATAGATGTATCCGCAGATCAGCCTCGCAGACTGCCCTTCGATCAGGCTCTTCCGGTACGACGCCTTTCCGATCGTCTCATCGCTGGCCGAACAGTTGACGATGATCGTCGCTCCCTCTCTTGCTGCCTGGATACTGGGCGGAACAGCCGACCACACATCCTCGCAGATCTCCGCCGACACGACAAGCCCGTCCACATTGTCCGCCTCGAATAAAAGCTGCGGTCCGAAGGGTACCTCTTCCCCATCAAGCAATAGATAATCCGCATCGTCAGGTCCTTCGCGAAACTGTCTCATCTCGTAGAACTCCCCGTAATTCGGGAGAAATGTCTTCGTGGTAAGCCCCAGTATCTTCCCGTCGCTTAACGCTGCCGCTGTATTGTAGAGGGCGTCATTCACCGCCAGAGGCACGCCCGCAAAGACAAGCATACCCTTTCCCTTCGTGTGGGCCGCGACTTTAAAAAGCCCTTCCTTCGCTTTCTCCAAAAGAATATCCTGGGTAAAGAGATCTCCGCACGTATATCCGGTAAGACAAAGCTCCGGAAATACCACGATCTTTGCCCCCTCCTTGGCCGTCTCATCAATCAGCCTGCATATCCTTTCTACATTAAAATCCACATCTGCCACACGGATATCCGGTGTCGCCGCAGCAACCTTTATAAATCCATCCTTCATGGGTACTCCTCCAATCTCCGGTAAACTTACCTGCTTCTTTTTATAATCCGTTTCAAATCTTCCACCGTATAATTATACGCACTATTACAGAAATGGCACTTTACCTCAATATCCTTTCCTTCATCGATCATCTCCCGGATATCCTTTCTGCCGATACTTGCAACTGCCTTTTCTACCCGCTCCTTTGAGCAGTTGCAGGTAAACTTCGCCAGCATGGTATCTGTGATCTCAAGACCTACATTTCCAAGAAGTTCTTCTAAGATCCGCTCCGGCGTGAACCCTTTGTCCAAAAGCTCCGTAACCGACGTGACACGCTTAAGGTTCTCCTCAATCTGCGCGATAGTCTCTTCCGTGGCAAAAGGCATCATCTGGATGATAAAGCCCCCGGCACATTTCACCGTGTTATCCCTCTCCATAAGGACACCCAGGCCGACCGAGGAGGGCACCTGTTCAGAACTTGCAAAATAGTAAGTAAGATCTTCCGCAATCTCACTGGTCACCAGCATCGTGTCCCCCACATAAGGCTCTTTAAGCCCCATATCCTTGATCACCTGCATAATACCGATTCCTACAGCTCCTCCTACGTCAAGCTTCCCGTTTTTGGGCGGCAGCATCACATCCGGATTCTCCACATACCCCTTTACGTTAGCCTTACTGTCCGCCGTGACCGTGATTCCGCCAAGAGGTCCATTTCCGCGTACCTTCACGGTAAGCATATCTGTGTCATTTTTCATCATGCTTCCCATCATGGCTCCGCCGGCCAGGAGCCTTCCAAGCGCTGCCGTCGCCACCGGACTTGTATTGTGGCGCCTCCTGGCTTCCTCCACAAGCTCCCCCGCTGTTATAGCAAACGCGCGCACCTGGCTGTCCGCCGCCGTCGCCCTTACAATATAATCTTTCATCTTAAATCTATCCTTCCTGATACAAATCATCTTTATTGTACTATCACCAAATTCGAACTTCAATATTTATTTTTCTTGCATAACCATTGTTTTATGATATACTACCCTCAGCAGACAATCACACGAAAACCATGCTGCAAAAAGGAGCTTCACTATGGAACAGAAGAGAATCTACTACTGGGACAACCTGAAAGGATTACTGATCATCTCTGTCGTCCTCGGACATTTACTGGAATGCTACATCCATGACTCTCATCTTCTCCCCAGATTATGGATATTGATCTACAGTTTCCATATGCCTTTGTTTGTATTCATCAGCGGCTATTTTGCCCAAAAATCGTCCCGGCCGGCTGAACATCATATACGCAAAATGTTTTTCCTTTATCTTCTGATGCAGGTTTTATTTACCGTATTCAACTATTTTACGGTTCCCGATTATAACCTGCTTTTTTTACTCGCCTCACCAGAGTTCGGCTGCTGGTATTTATTATTCATGGTCTATGCATATATCCTCGTAAAATTTTTACAGGGAAAAGAGGAACATCTTCTGCACTATATCGTCACAGCTCTCATCGTCAGCCTGTTATCCGGCTTTGATGAATCCATCGGGCATGATTGGACAGTCGGCCGCGCGTTGTATTTCCTCCCGTACTTTTTAACCGGATACTTCGCGGCTGCCAAAAAGATAAAACTCGCGGACATCCGGCAGGATTACGCAAAAATATCCGTTCCTTTGTCACTCGCGGTTATCGTAGCCATCCCTTTCATCTATATCCGTCTGTATTCGACGGGTATCTTTAACCGGGTTTCTTTATCCGGGAAAACGGCCTATGAAAGCTTATACCCGGATAACCATCTGTACGGATTGCTTTTCCGTATTCTCGTTTATGGCTTTTCCGCGCTTATGGCTCTAGCTGTAATGACTTTGATGACTCATAAAAAATGCATACTGTCATTCATTGGGAAACAGTCATTATTAATCTACCTTGTGCATGTTCTTATGCTCCGCGCTGGCTTTACCTTCCTTGGCAATATGTCCTTTGCCGAAAGCAGGAGGCTTAATTCCTGCATTATACTCATTCTCCTGGCCGCATGGATAATTTTCTGGTGCCTGCTGGCCGGATTGGCGGTCAAAGGCTTTAAATCCAGACGACGGACGGGGTGATGGATTTCATCTTGTATCTTCGTCTTTAACGATCCTTCCCCTGTTCTCTTGCCGCCACCAGGATCCGCTCACTGTCCGCGCCCGCAATCTTCCCTGTATAGCTGTCATACGCCCCCAGAAACTCCAAGCCGGACTTTCCGATAAGCTCCTTTATTTCTTCAAGAGTATAACCCTTCTGATAATGGACCTCCTGATACTTGCGGTATCTCTCCTCTTTAGCGTCTTCCCGGATGAACAGCGTCAGCTCGTATTCATTCACCCGGTCATCCGCATCGTAGTAATTATCCCAGATAAAGCTGCACGCATCCCTGCTCTCCGCAAATGTGCGGCTGCCTAAAATATGTTCATACTTATACCGGGTATTAAAATCAAAAAGAAAGACCCCGCCCGGATCCAGATAATTGTTCACCAGCCGGAACACCCTAAGAAGGTCTTCTTCCTCCGTCACGTAATTGATACAGTCGCACACGCTCACGACCGCTCTCACCGTCCCATAAAGCTCAAACTCCCGCATGTCCTGGGAAAGATAGAGGATATCATGGCCGCTCTCCTCCCGCTTTCTTGCAGCAATCTCCAACATCTCCGGTGCGCCGTCCACGCCAATCATATCATAACCACGCTTCGCAAGGCTCTCGGTCATGTTCCCCGTACCGCATCCCAAGTCCAGCACAAGCCCATCATTTATTCCATATTCTTCCAATAATTTCTCGAGACGATCCGCCCAATCCTCATAAGGGACATTGTCCATAAATGTATCATAAACCTCAGCAAAACCGGTGTATGCATCCATCTTATCCAACCTCCTTAACTTTACCTCCTACTATTCTATCACAATTTACAATTGCATAACAGAAAAAAAGATTGTATCAATAAGACTTTACTCTCCATTCACTTATTGCTACAATGGAGACATCAACTACATGGCAACTACATGGCAACTACATGGATTTAGAAAGCAGGTGAACATATGCCAGAAAAAGAAATGCTGAAACTATCTGTTGAAGAATTTGACCGATTACAAGATTATATGCAGTCTTGTGATAAAGACACAGAGACTTATAAAAAAATGAAACGCCGATATAAAGCATTAAAAGTTATTTTAACTGCCTCCGGCATAAATTTAACTGAAATTGATTATATCAAAGAATAAAATGGGAGTGTAACTATGTTACACTCCCCAGACTGTAGACAAAGTCGCGGAAAAAGCCGGGCTTTTCTACATTTTTGGCTGTT